>CP011001.1:676407-1014610 GCA_001044335.1 Methylophilales bacterium MBRSF5 | reverse complement strand
ATTATTGGCCAACCAATTCAATAAACCGGGTCACGATATTGTTGATCATTACACTTATGTGTTTATGGGCGATGGTTGTTTGATGGAAGGCGTTTCTCAT
The DNA here is from genome assembly GCA_001044335.1 of Methylophilales bacterium MBRSF5. Taxonomy (NCBI): domain Bacteria; kingdom Pseudomonadati; phylum Pseudomonadota; class Betaproteobacteria; order Nitrosomonadales; species Methylophilales bacterium MBRSF5. The sequence continues at coordinate 1,014,510 of CP011001.1, read as the reverse complement.
GAAACTTGTGCACTTGCTGGAACTTGGGGTTTAGGTAAATTAATTGCATTCTGGGATGATAATGGCATTTCAATTGATGGTCACATCGAGGGTTGGTATACCGATGACACAGCGGGTCGATTTGAGTCATATGGTTGGCATGTAGTCAGAGATGTTGACGGTCATGACTTTGAAGCAATTGACAAAGCCATCCAAGAAGCTAAGTCGGTATCTGACAAGCCGACATTAATTTGTTGTAAAACAATTATTGGTAAAGGTTCACCTAACAAATCAGGTTCACATGATTGTCATGGAGCGGCACTAGGTGAAGAAGAAGTTGCACTTACCAGAAAAGAGCTTGGTTGGGAGCATGATCCATTTGTGATACCTCAAGATATTTATGATGGTTGGAATCAAAAAGATAAAGGTCAACAAAGCGAGGCTGCATGGAATGATAAATTCGCAGCATATGAAAAAGAATTCCCAGAATTAGCTGCTGAATTCAAACGCCGTATGGCAAATGAATTACCAGCCGATTGGCAGCAAAAAGTGGATGCGTTAATTAAAGAAACAAATGCTGCTGGCGATAAAGTAGCTACACGAAAAGCATCACAAAACGTTATCACTAAACTTGCGGAAACATTACCTGAATTTGTTGGAGGATCTGCTGACTTGACTGGGTCAAACTTAACCAGCTGCGGAAGTTTTGAACACGTCAGCGGCAAGAAACCAGGTAACTACATTTCATACGGTGTTCGTGAATTTGGTATGGCGGCCATTATGAATGGTATGGCTCTGCATGGAGGTATCTTACCTTATGGTGGAACATTCCACATGTTCACAGACTATATGAGAAATGGTATGAGAATGTCAGCGTTGATGAAGCAGAGAGTTATCTATGTATTGACCCACGATTCAATTGGCCAAGGTGAAGATGGACCAACTCACCAACCTATTGAAACAACATCTGGCTTAAGATTTATTCCGAATATGGAAGTGTGGAGACCAGGTGATGCAACAGAAACAGCGGTGGCTTGGACTCAAGCTGTGGCAAATACAAGCAATCCAACCAGCCTTATTCTAACTCGTCAAGGTGTTGGATTTAATGAAAGAACAAATGAGCAACTTGAGGGTATTAAAAAAGGGGGTTATGTTCTTTGTGATTGTGATGACTACAAAGTTATTCTAATTGCTACAGGTTCAGAGCTAGATCTCGCTATGAAATCATGTGAGGCTTTAAAGGCTGAGGGTATTGCATCAAGAGTAGTTTCAATGCCGTGTACTCATGCATTTGATCGCCAAGATCAGGCTTATAAAGATTCTGTTCTTACTCCTGGAGTAAAACGTGTTTCTATTGAAGCTGGTGTGACGGATTACTGGACAAAATACGTTGGTCTAGATGGAGCTTCCGTTGGCATTAATACTTACGGTGAATCAGCGCCAGGCGGTAAATTATTTGAACACTTTGGCTTCACAGTCGAGAATGTGGTTAAGACAGTTAAGTCTGTTCTTTAATTTGATCGATCCACAAAAAGGTATTCCTAGGTTATAGGAATACCTTTTTTATTTTAATTTAGGATGAGCTAGAAATATGACAGTGAGAGTCGCAATTACAGGTTTTGGAAGAATTGGTCGTTTAGTGCTACGAGCAATTTATGAGGAAAAGAGATCCGATGTAAAAGTGGTGGCGATTAACGGAAGCAGTCGTGGCACCATGGAATCAAATTTACATTTATTAAAGTATGACTCAGCCCATGGTCGATTTGATTGCGATATTTCTATGGGTGAGCATGAATTTTCTATTAATGGCGATACCATTAAATATTATGCCACTCGAGACCCTAAAGAACTTCCATGGGGTGAATTAGATGTGGATGTAGTTTTAGAATGTACGGGTGCTTTCAGAAGCAAAAAATTAAATATGGTCCATCTTCATCAGGGCGCAAAAAAAGTTTTGATTTCAGCTCCCGGAGAATCCGATGTTGATGCCACAATTGTGTACGGTGTTAATCATGAAACTCTTCAGTCATCACATACAGTTGTCTCTAATGCATCATGTACCACAAATGGATTAGCTCCAATTGTTCATGTGTTAAATGAAAACTACACAATTAAATCTGGGTTAATGAATACGATTCATTCATTCACTAATGATCAGGCCTTGTTGGACAATATTCACAAAGATATCCGCAGGGCAAGAACAGCAAGTTCATCTATGGTACCCACGAAAACTGGCGCAGCGTCTGCTGTGGGTTTGGTTATTCCTAAATTGAAAGGAAAGCTTGATGGGGTGGCAATTCGTGTACCAACTAACAATGTTTCCTTGGTTGACCTCACTTTAAATATTGAAGAAAAAGTAACGGCTGAAGAAGTGAATGCACTAGTGAAAAATGCAGCTGATAATGAATTAAAAGATATTCTTGTTTATTCTGATATTCCCCTTGTATCAGTTGATTATAATCACACTCCAGCATCATCATACTTTGATTCTTTGTTAACAAAAGTGTCCTCATCGGGTGGTTTAGTGAAAGTCTTTGGTTGGTATGATAACGAATACGGCTTTAGTTGTCGCATGTTGGATACCGCAGTGGCAATGATGAATGCAAATTAATGTCTATTCGAAGCATTAGCCATTTAAATCTTCAAAATAAAAAGGTCTTTATTCGTGCAGATCTAAATGTCCCAATTGATGGTTCTACAATCTCTTCCACCAGTAGAATTGATGCATCTATTCCGACCATTCAATATGCACTAGATAATGCTCAGGTTGTGATCCTGACCTCACATTTAGGAAGGCCTGAAGAGGGAAATTTTGATAACTCTCTATCACTTAAGCCTATAGTCGACTATCTTGAAGAAAAATTAAATCTTAAAATAATGCTTCATCGGGATTTTGAAAAAGGTCAATCTTTTGAGCCTGGAATGCTTCATGTTCTTGAAAACGTAAGGTTTAACCTTGGTGAAAAAAAATGTTCTGATGAGTTATCAGTAAAATATGCTTCTATAGCCGACGTGTTTGTCATGGATGCATTTGGAACAGCACACCGAACCGAAGCCAGCACATATGGTATTGGAAAATATATTGGTGAAAAATGTGCTGGATTGCTTTTTTATGATGAAGTTGATGCTCTAACGAAAACATTTAATCAACCAAAAAAACCAATGCTAGCCATTGTGGGTGGTAGTAAAGTTTCAACAAAGTTATCTGTTTTAAAAAATCTTGTTAATCGTGTTGATGGTTTAATTTTAGGTGGCGGTATCCTTAATACTTTTATAGCAGCCCAAGGATTCAATATTGGAAAGTCATTGTATGAACATGATTTTGTTGATGAGGCAAAAGTTATTCTTGATGAGATTAAAAATAGACAAATATTTTTCCCCACCATTGAAGATGTTATTTGTGCAAAAGAATTTGATGTCAACGCACATGCTGAATTAAAAAAAATTGATGACGTTGAATCTGAAGATATGATTTTTGATTTAGGCCCCAAAACCTTGAAGAATATTACAGATCATTTATCCAAAGTCTCAACAATCATGTGGAATGGACCTTTAGGTGTGTTTGAGTTTGAACAGTTTAGCTCAGGAACTGAAGCCTTATCTTGTTCAATCGCCGATTGTGAGGCATTCTCATTAGCTGGCGGAGGGGATACGATTGCCGCAATAGAAAAGTATAAGGTTTGTAAAAAAATATCATACATTTCAACCGCCGGTGGCGCTTTTCTTGAATTTGCTGAAGGAAAGAAATTGCCTGCTATTGAAATGCTAGAACAATAAATCAAATGAATATGACAACAACTATTCAGAGTCTTCAATTATTTCATCAAGGCAAAGTCAGAGATACTTATGTTGTGGATGATGAGCATTTTTTAATGGTGACCAGTGATCGTATTTCAGCCTTTGATGTCATTATGAATGAAGCTGTTGAGTCAAAAGGAAAGATCTTATCACGGGTTTCAAATTTCTGGTTTCACAAAACAGAATCCATTATCAAGAATCATTTAACTGACATTGCACCTGAATCCGTTGTCAAAGATCATGAAATACCACTTATTAAAGATAGATCTGTTGTTGTGAAAAGATTGCAGCCTCTTCCTGTCGAGTCGATTGTGAGAGGGTATCTGATTGGAAGTGGTTGGAAAGATTACCAATCAAGTGGAAGTGTATCAGGAATTACATTGCCAAAAAATTTACAACAAGCTGAAAAACTCGCCGAACCAATTTTTACTCCGTCAACTAAAGCTGCCGTAGGGGATCACGATGAGAATATTTCATTTGATCAAATGTCCAATGTGATTGGGGAAGATAGAGCCAAAAATATAAAAGACAAAAGTATTGAAATATATAATTTTGCGAGAGACTATGCTCTTCATCGGGGCATCATTATTGCAGATACAAAATTTGAATTTGGATTAGATGATCAAGGTGATTTAATTTTAATGGATGAAATTCTTACACCTGATTCCTCAAGATTTTGGGATGCAGATTTATATAAAATAGGCACGTCCCCCCAGAGTTTTGATAAACAATTCTTGAGAGACTGGCTTGAGTCAATAGATTGGAACAAACAACCTCCACCACCATCTCTTCCAAGTGATGTCATCGAGATGACAAAACAAAAGTATCAGCATGTTCAACATCTTTTATTAAATCAATAATGATCAGCTTTTTAAAAAAAAGGTCATTAATAATATTATTGATAGTTGCATTAATTATTTTATGTACCTCTAACTTTATTATTTTAAATTTTGGGTTTGAAGGCGTAACTCAAAAAATAGCTTTAGAAAATAATCGTTTCTTCCCAAAAGGATATTTTATAGGACTCACCTGGACACTTTTAGTGATTCTTCAAACAATTGTTTTTAAATCTTTAAAATCTCAATTTAGTTCATTGCTTGTTTTGATACTTATTTTGAATTGTTTTTTATATCCAATTTATACTTTGGGTTTTTCTATCCTCAGTATGATTATTCTTGGTAATTTGACAACATTAATGTTTAGCTCATTTACTGCAGGTTTAATTTATATCGAATCTAAAATTTTATCGTTACTGATTGTATTAACATCATTGTGGGTTTTATTTGTAACTTTCTTATTGATAAACGTTCACCTATAAAAAAAGCCCATTTAAAAATGGGCTTTTTTTTGATAATTAAAACTTATAGCAACGGCACAATTAGAAGCGCAACGATGTTAATAATCTTAATTAGAGGGTTGATTGCTGGACCAGCTGTATCTTTGTATGGATCTCCAACAGTATCACCTGTTACAGAAGCTTTGTGAGCTTCAGAACCTTTACCGCCATGGTGTCCATCTTCAATATGTTTTTTAGCATTATCCCAAGCACCGCCGCCAGTACACATTGAAATTGCCACGAAAAGACCAGTAACAATTGTACCCATCAGTAAACCACCCAAGCCTTGAGCACCTAGTGGTGATAAACCAACAATGACAGGAACAGCAACAGGTAGTAATGATGGAACAACCATCTCTTTGATTGCAGATGAGGTTAATAAATCAACAGCTTTAGCGTAATCAGGTTGGCCTTTGCCAGTCATAATTCCCTTGATTGTTTTAAACTGTCTTCTAACTTCTTCAACTACAGAACCGGCCGCTCTTCCAACAGCCTCCATCGCCATAGCTGCAAAAAGATATGGGATCAGACCACCGATGATTAGACCAATGATTACGTTTGGCTCACTAAGATCAAATGTAGCAATGATTCCGTAAACATCAAGTTTGTGCGTGTAGTCTGCAAAAAGAACTAATGATGCTAGGCCAGCTGAGCCAATAGCATAACCTTTAGTTACAGCTTTTGTAGTGTTACCAACCGCATCAAGTGGATCAGTAATGTCCCTCACTTTTTGTGGAAGACCGGACATTTCTGCAATACCACCTGCATTGTCAGTAATCGGTCCGTAAGCGTCAAGTGCCACAATAATACCCGCCATGCTTAACATTGATGTCGCTGCTACAGCAACGCCGTAAAGGTTCGCAAATGAGTATGAAAGAAAGATTGCCAAACAAACAGATATCACAGGAAGCGCAGTGGCTTTCATTGAGATACCAATACCAGCAATAATGTTTGTAGCATGACCAGTTTCAGAAGCCTTAGCTACATGTTGAACTGGTTTATATTCTGTACCAGTGTAATATTCAGTGATAAATACTAATGCAGCAGTTAACACTAATCCAATTGCAGCTGAGCCAAACAAACCTAATGCTGGGTAAGTAATACCATCGACAACAATACCAGATGGGAATAAATACTCAGAAACGTAGTAGAAAGCAATTAGTGATAAAAGACCCGCAATAGCTAAACCTCTGTAAAGTGCAGGCATTACATTTGTCATCTTATTGTTAGCTTTAACAAAGAAACAACCAATGATAGATGCAATAATTGAAACAGCACCTAACAATAGTGGATACAGAACACCATTAACACTATCGCCAGTAATCATTAAACCACCTAAAACCATAGTAGCGATGATAGTAACTGCATAAGTTTCAAATAAATCAGCAGCCATACCTGCGCAATCACCAACATTGTCACCAACATTGTCTGCGATGACTGCAGGATTTCTAGGGTCGTCTTCAGGAATTCCTGCTTCAACTTTACCAACTAAGTCAGCACCAACATCAGCACCTTTAGTAAAAATACCGCCACCTAGTCTTGCAAAAATAGAGATCAAGGATGAGCCAAACGCAAGACCAATCAATGGATTAAGGTTTTCAGCTTCAGTACCGCCGAGGTATAAATAAAAACCTGCAACGCCTAACAAACCCAATCCAACAACCAGCATACCTGTGATTGCACCACCTTTAAAAGCCACATCAAAAGCTGGAACAATTCCTTTGGTTGCCGCTTGAGCTGTTCTTACATTGGAACGAACTGAAACATTCATTCCTATAAAACCACAAGCACCTGATAAAACAGCACCAATAACAAAACCGATTGCTGTATCAAGGTCAATAAATTGGGCAATTAATATAGTTAAAACAATACCAACAATAGCGATTGTTTTGTATTGACGTGACAAGTATGCAGACGCACCTTTTTGGATGGCGTTTGCAATATCTTGCATTTTCTTATTTCCTGCCGGTAGGCTAAGAATAGACTTTGAAACTAAGGCACCATATATAACAGCAATTACCGCAGCTGCTAATGCCATTTGGATTTCCGACATACTTCCTCCCTGAGTTACATATTTCAAAAAAAAGCAATTATCTCATATTTAAGGTGATTTGGACATTATTCCTCATAAGTTAAAAAGACTTATAAGACCTATGCATATCAAAAGATATGCAAATAATTTTTTAATAATATTTTGATTCAAAGAAACCAAGAGTTTGGTTGAGATGAAGATTGTAAAGATGCTAGGTAAAGTTAAAAATATAAAAGATTTAATGTAAATATTTCCATAGTCAAAAAAAGAATTTAATAAAGGGGTGGTTTCTAAAATAAGTTTCTGAGAAACAAAACCTAGTAATGTGCCGATGCCAATTACAACACCGAGAAGTGAGCTGCTTGATATAGCAAGCTTTATATCAATTTTTTTTGCTTCTAAGTAAGGCACAAACAAGGTGCCACCACCAATTCCTACGATGGATGATAATGCTCCAAAAATAAAGCTAATGGGCTTTAAAGGTAAAGAATATAAAAAATTTAGATTTGCTCGATTTAATAATTTAAGAGCAGAAAAAAAACAATAAAATATAAAAAAATATTTTAGAAAAGAAAAATTTGCAAAGAAGATAATATAACTACCAATTAAAGATCCAAAAAATAAATACCCAATTATATTAGATATGTAAGAAAAATTAAAATTATTATTTTTAATATGAAAAATAGTAGCCATGGATCCAGTAAAAATGATCGATAGCATAGAGGATCCAATTCCATAAGCATAAGCATCCGCACTGGGTAAATCGTTGAAATGAATCATCAAAAAAGTAACAATTGGGACAATAATTAATCCACCGCCGATACCAAACAATCCTGCTAAGAAACCAACCACAATACCAGTTGAACAAAGTATTAGTATTTCAATCATTTTTTGCTTGAAAAATAATCTTTTAGAGGAGAATCATCCAGGGTTTTAGAGAGATTGGACCAGATTTTAGCTGCTTTATTTGATAGTTTTTTATTTGAAGTTAACTTTATTTCTCTTTTTACAATTGATGGATCCACTTTTGAATAAATATCTGTGAATATAATTTTATTCTGAATCAGATTAAGCTCTTTCAATACTTCTTTTTTAATTATTTTAAATTTACTAGCAAAAGAATTTTTACTAAATGTTATAAAAAGTGAGTTGTCTCGAATGGTAAGTTTTGATTGCTTATCTCCAATCATTTTTATGAGATTCAATCGAATTCCTTTTATAATTTCGTTGTTGATTGATATTTCTTTAAATTGATCAGTTTTCAGCAATTTTTTAAGTGAATCCATATATAATATGATACTAAATTATGAAAATTTTATTTATTAGTAAAAATAATACAAAAAAACCTGTATCTATAAACATATATTTGTTCGTTTTTTTTATTATTGTCTTCGTATCTTCAATAAGTGCTTACGTCTATAACTTAAGCATAAAAATTGCAACACAACGTTCTGAAGAGAAAATCGAAACTTTAAAATTAGATTTAGATTTTGTAAGTTATCAAAGAAGTCTTCAGTTATATATCCAGCAAATTGGTGAAATGAACGCTCGCCTCACTGACTTAGATAATCAAACTGAAAGACTTCAAGGTATTTTGAAGAAGCAGATTGTAGGCAAACAAAAACTACCTAAATTGCCTAAAAAAGAGAAAGAGTTTGAAAATCAAGGTGGACCATTCATAAATAATAATTTGACAGAACAGGATGTTCAAATTGCGTTACAGACTTTGATGAATCGAATGCAAAAAAGAGAGGATATTTTTAACGAAACAGAGTCTATCCTTCTCAAACAGAGTGTTATTAAAGATACTTTGCCAGATTTATATCCAGTCAGTGTTGGCTATCGTTCATCAAGTTATGGTTGGAGGATTGATCCAATGCTTGGAGTTCGATCATTTCATGAAGGGTTGGATTTCTCTGCTGCGGAAGGAGATGATATTAAGGCTACTGCCTCAGGTATTGTAATCGCAGCTGGTAAGGCACCAGATTATGGTAATTACGTTAAAATTAAACATGGAGGCGGAATTGAAACACGTTATGCCCATGCATCAAAATTATTAGTGAAAAAAGGCGACTTAGTTAACAAAGACCAAGTCATTGCATTAGTTGGTAACACTGGAAGATCGACTGGGCCTCATCTGCATTATGAAATAAGGCTTAATGGCAGATCTCTAGATCCGAGAAAATATCTAAAGAAAAAATAAATCATGTTAAAGAAACTTATCAATGCTGTAATTGGTAACAGCAATCAAAGATTATTAAAAAAATATTCATCAATTGTTAATAAGATTAATGAATTAGAAACTGACATACAAAAATTAAAAGATAAAGACTTCATTAAAAAAACAAGTGAGTTAAAGGAGCTATATAAGAAAGATGGTTTTTCAGACAATTTAATGATAGAGGCATTTGCGCTGGTGCGTGAGGCTAGTGTGAGAACTTTGGGGCTAAGACATTTTGATGAGCAAATGATTGGCGGAATTGCGCTCCATAATGGTAAGGTTGCTGAAATGAAAACAGGCGAGGGAAAAACTTTAGTTGCTACTTTGCCAGCTTACTTAAACGCACTTACAGAAAATGGAGTACACGTTATTACAGTAAACGATTATCTCGCAAGACGTGATGCCGAGTGGATGGGGAAGGTTTATGAGTTTTTAGGTTTAACTGTAGGCATCAACCAAGCACAGTTACCAACTGAGGAGAAATTAAAAGCCTACGCTGCAGATATCACCTATGGAACCAATAATGAATTTGGTTTTGATTATTTGAGAGATAATATGGTTTACTCACAAGATCAAAAAGTTCAAAGAGGACTAAATTTCGCTTTAATTGATGAAGTGGATTCCATATTGATTGATGAGGCAAGAACGCCATTAGTTATCTCAGGTCAATCAGATGTTGATGTCAATCTTTACGGAAAACTTGACAAAATTGTTCCAAGCTTAAAAAGACAAGATAAAGAAGATGGTGATGGAGACTATTGGATTGATGAAAAAACGACTGGAGTTATCTTATCTGAAAGTGGACACAATAATGTTGAAGAAGTGTTAACTAAGCTTGGGGTCTTGGAGAAAAATTCAAATTTATATGATCCTGAAAATATAAGTTTATTGCATTATGTCCAATCAGCTTTAAAAGCACATAATTTATTTATCAAGGATAAAGACTATGTAGTTAAAGATGGGGCAGTTGTAATTATCGATGAATTTACCGGTCGTATGATGCCTGGTCGAAGATGGTCAGATGGGCTTCATCAGGCTATCGAAGCAAAGGAGAAGGTTAAAATTCAAAGAGAATCAAAAACTCTTGCAGGCATTACATTTCAAAATTACTTCCGCCTCTATAACAAGATATCCGGAATGACAGGAACTGCGGAAACGGAAGCTGAAGAATTTAAACATATTTATAATTTGGAAACATTAGTCATCCCTCCACATCGGCAAATTACTAGAGCCGATTTAATGGATAAAATTTACCGAACCTCTGATGAAAGATATAAGGCGGTAATCAATGATATCTTAGACAGAAACAAAAAGTCACAACCGATACTTATCGGCACAACATCAATTGAGAGTTCAGAGTTTATTAGCAAAATATTAAATAAACATAAATTGAAACACCAGGTTCTTAATGCCAAACAACATGAAAAAGAAGCTCATATTATTGAGCAGGCCGGAAAACCAGGGATGATTACAATTGCTACTAATATGGCTGGTAGAGGTACAGATATAGTTCTAGGTGGAAATATAGACCCTGAAATTGAACGTCTGTCAAACGAGTCAAAAAAGACAGAAGCGGTGACAAAAAAAATTAAAGCCTTAAAAGATGAATGGAAAAAAGATCATGAAGTGGTTTTGGCTGCCGGTGGCCTTCACATCATAGGGACTGAACGTCATGAATCCAGAAGAATTGATAATCAATTAAGGGGGCGTTCAGGAAGGCAAGGTGATCCTGGATCAAGCTGTTTCTATTTATCCTTGGAAGACTCATTAATGAGAATTTTTGCATCAGATCGTATTTCAAGCATCATGCAAAAATTGAATATGCCAGATAATGAACCTATTGAACATAGCTGGGTAACTAGATCAATTGAGAGTGCTCAGAAAAAAGTTGAGGGAAGAAACTTTGAAATTCGTAAGCAACTGCTTGAGTTCGATGAGGTGCCCAACAGTCAGAGAAAAGTAATATATGAACAACGCAATGATGTTTTAAATTCTGACGAATCTGAAGTGATGATCAAAAATATCCTTCATGAATCGATATCAAATATCGTCTATGAATATATTCCATTGGATAGTGTTGAGGAAATGTGGGATATCTCTGGCTTGGAAAATCGACTTCAGCTTGAATACAACTTAAGTATCAATATAAAGAAATGGCTTGATAAAGAACCTAATATTGAGATTGAAATAATCGCCAACAAAATTGTTGAACAAGCGCAAAGTGATTACTTTAAAAAAGAGACTATTGCCGGGAAAGAGTCTGTTCGCCATTTTGAGAAGTCAATCATGCTGCAGATTATTGACCACCACTGGCGATCTCATTTAACCGCCTTGGATCACTTACGACAAGGGGTAAGTATGCGCGCTTATGGCGGTAAAGACCCAAAACAAGAATTTAAACGTGAAGCTTTTAATATGTTTGAGGTTCTTTTATCTAATATAAAAAATGAAATTGCAAAGGTTGTGATGCTGGTTGAAGTAAAAACAGAAGAGCAAACCAAAAAAATAGACCAAAAAAATCAACAAGAAGTAGATAAAGCGAGCATGGATTCACAAAATCAAGATAATCAGACTAATCAGCAAAGAAAAATTGGTAGGAATGAGAGCTGTCCCTGCGGCAGTGGTAAAAAATATAAACATTGTCATGGTGTGTTGAGTTAATGAATAAAGAAATCATTACCCCTTGCATTGGAATTTGTTCTTATAATGCTGATGGCCTTTGTGTCGGATGTTATAGAACGTGTGACGAGATAGTTAATTGGTTTGATATGTCTGATGATGAGAGAAAGTCTGTCATGCTTCAACTTGATAGTAGAGCAGAATCAAGTTTTGATTAATTTTTTTTTGTATTCACAAAAATCATAAATACAACAATTAGAACAATCTGGATTTTGGGCTTTACACACGTATCGACCATGTAATATTAGTAAGTGATGAGCGTCAATAAGGAATTCAGTTGGTGTGAGTCTTGTCAGTTTTTTTTCCACCTCTAAAGGTGTTTTTCCTTTAGCTAAATTAATACGATTTGCTAACCTAAAAATATGAGTATCGACTGCAATTACTGGTTGATCAAATACAGTATTTAAAACAACATTAGCTGTTTTTCTTCCCACTCCAGGGAGGCTTTCAAGCTCTTTTCTGGACTGAGGAACCTCACCATTATATTCGGTTATTAGTTTTGAGCTTGTAAGCTGAATATTTTTAGCTTTATTTTTATATAAACCAATAGAATTAATCAATGATTCAATTTTATCAAGTGAAAGCTTAGACAACTTGAGTGGATCAGGAGCAATTTTAAAAAGTTTTGCTGTAACACGATTGACTTGGATATCTGTGGTTTGGGCTGAAAGTATAACTGCAATAAGAAGCTCAAAAGTATTTTTGTAAACAAGCTCTGTTTTCGGTTCTTTGATATGATTTTTTAATGCATCAAAAATATCCCACCTTTTTTCATAATTCATTTGAGCTTATCTATTTTGATTTACCAAATTAAGAAATAAAATTAAAGCAGATAGGGCAATAAAAGCTCCAGGAGGAAGCGCAGCTAAAAGAAAACCATCCGAACTATCAAAAAGCTGAATAGTTAAAAATTCATATTTATCACCAATTAAAAAATGTAAATTTTGGAATAATGTTCCATTACCTACTATTTCACGAACTGCTCCCAAAATAATTAGAACAAAGGTTAAACCGAGCCCCATAAAAAATCCATCATAAAGGGAGGGGAGGGTTGAGTTTTTTGATGCAAATGCTTCAACTCGAGCTAGTACAATACAATTAGTAACAATTAGTGGAATAAAGATTCCTAAAGCATCATACAGGGGTTTTGATAATGCATTTATACTTAGATCAACAATTGTAACTAAGCCTGCTATGACCAGAATAAATATGGGTACACGGGCTGATTCAGGTACATAGTTTCGTATTGGAGAAATTGAGATGTTAGATAACATCATTACAAAAATTGTTGCAACACCAAGTGCAACACCATTTGTGATATTTACTGTCACTGCAAGAGTTGGGCACAGCCCAAGGAGCTGAACCAAGCCTGCATTCTGTTTCCATAAACCGTCCTGTAATTGTTCCCTAATCATTAAACAGCTCTCTATTTTCTTTATAAAAAATTAAAGTATTCTTAACTGATTTTATTACCGCACGAGGTGTTATCGTAGCTCCTGCTTTGTAATCGAAGGTACCTTGATCTTTCTTAACCCTCCAATCAAGATCAGCTCTGTTGCTCAAGCTCATGCCATTAAAATTAAAAATCCATGTTGATTTCTTTTGATCGATGTAATCTCCAAGACCAGGTGTTTCTTTATGATCAATTATTCTTGATCCAATAATTTCATCATTACTGTTGATTGCAGTCAATATAGTAATATCACCACTGTATCCATCTGGTGCAATGGATTCAATTAAAACAGCCTGAAGGATATTATTTTTTTTTGCTAAATAGGCATTTGTTTCTGTTTTATTTTTTAATAGCTCATTCGGCTTGATACTTATATAAGAATCAATAAGGTCATTGTCGTAATCTAAGCCATCTAAGATCTCATTGAGTAACTTTGTTTTAAATTCAATTTTATTTTGTTCTATTAAAGGATTACTTTTTTCAAAGGTAATGCTCAGGCTGACTGCGAATACCAAACCCAGTAATGAAATGATGCTTATGGTTTTAAGAATAATTTTGTATTCATTCATAGCCAAATACTTTAGGTTGAGTAAACTTTTCAATCAGGGGAACACAGATATTCATAAAAATTACAGCGAAAGCGATACCATCAGGATAACCTCCATAGTTTCTGATAATGACTGTTATCAGACCTATTAAAATTCCAAAAATAATTTTACCTTTTAAAGTTGTTGGGCTTGATACAGGATCTGTGATGATGAAGAATGCAGCAAGAAAAGTTGCTCCATTTAATAAATGAAATAGTGGAGACATGTATGTGTTTTGATCGTACAGATGAAGTAAGCCAGAAAAAATATAGATACTAAGAATAAGCGATAAAGGTAAATGCCACGTGATAACTTTTTTATAGACTAAAAATAGACCACCAAGAAAATATAATATTGCAATCATCTGGTAAGAAGATAATGTTGATAATGAAATACCTAAAGCATTAACTTCTTTTCCTAAAAATAAAGAGGTTTTAATTTGATCAAGAGGGGTCGCGCTAACAATTGCATCATATGCTTCATTAATATTTTCAATAGAGATAAACTGTGAAAATTGGATAAAGTTTCTAATATCAAAACCATCAGATATTGGCCAATTAGTCATAATCTTAGGGAAAGAAATTAATAGGACAGCATAGCCAATCATTGCGGGATTGAACGGATTAGATCCTATACCACCATAGGCATGTTTTGCCACAACAATTGAGAAAAAGATTCCAATCAGTAAAGTCCAAATAGGAATGTTTGCTGGAACAGATATTATAAGTAACCAAGCTGTTACAAAAGCTGAACCATCAAGTATAAATGGGCGAATGGGGTAATTTCTTAGTTTCAAACAAACAGCCTCTAGGAATAAAGCAAATCCAATACCAACAAATAAATTACCTAATATTTGATAACCAAAAAAACCAATTTGCAAGAAGAGTGCTGGCAAAAGACCAAGTATTACTGTAAACATTACTGTGCTCACAGTTGATCTTTCTTTTATCGCAGGTGAATCAATCATTACCATTATTTTTCTTTTTCCTCTATACGTTTCATTGCTTCTGCAATAGCTGCTTTTTTTTCTTCAATTAATTTTTTTTTGTCACTGTCGCTTGTTTGGGCTCGTCTTTGGGCGTTGCGCTCAGCACGTTCTTTTTTCTCCCGTTCGAGACGATATAATCTGAATTCATTTCTTTCTCTAGCAATGTCAGCCACCTCTGAAGATTTTAGTTGATCTCGAATTTCACTTTTCGCATAACGATAATATTGTACTAATGGGATATTGCTTGGACAAACATAGGAGCAGCAACCGCATTCGATACAATCAAATAATTTATAATCTTCTGTCAACTTTTCAAATTGATTTGATTTCGCGTGCCAATATAATTCTTGTGGCTGAAGTTGAGCAGGACATACCTCAACACATTTTGTACATCTGATGCAAGGCATTTCAAAAGTATCTTTAGACTTCATTTCATCAGTGATGGCTAATAAACAATTCATCGCCTTAGTCACACTGACGTTAGTATGAGGAAGTTTAAAGCCCATCATAGGCCCACCCATAATAATTTCTTGATCTGATTTTCCTCCAGCATCCTTGATCAATTCTTGAATAGGAGTCCCTATTAAGGCTTCATAGTTATTAGGTCGTTTTAGCGCCCCAGTCACCGTAACAACTCTACTGATCACTGGTTCGCTATGATAAAAAAACCTCCCTATGGATATTAAAGTAGCTACATTAAAAACCTGGATACCAAAATCTACTGGCCTTTTTTCTTTTGAGATTTGTAATCCAAGCATTAAATAAATGAGTCTTTTTTCATCTCCGCTTGGGTAAACTGTAGGAACTACCTTGATTGATATATTTTTTGACTTATTTAAGACGGTTTTTAATTTTTCAATGGCTTTGGGTTTGTTATCTTCGATACCAATGATGGCATGAGGTATTTTGAGGATATCCATTGTAATCTGAATTCCTTCGATAAACTCTTTGGTTTTTTCTTGCATCGCCATATCATCACATGTGATATATGGCTCACATTCTGCGGCATTTACTATAAGAGTTTTGATCTTGTTAGAATTTAATTTTATGTGTGTTGGAAAGGTTGCACCACCTAACCCAACAATACCAGAAGACTTCATTGTTTCATATAAGGCCTCTGAAGAGAGGTTGGAGGGATCAATTCTATTTCTTTTGATCCATTCATCTTTACCATCAGTTTCAATGGTGATGCAAAGATCAGGCAGTCCTGATGGATGTGGTATTTTATTAGATTCAATAGCAACTACCGTGCCTGATGAGGAGGAGTGAGTTGCTGCTGAAATATTAGCGATGGGCTCAGCTAAAATTTGACCCTTCAAAACCTTATCTCCAACAGAAACTTTTATATTTGGCACTTTGCCAACATGTTGTCTGACAGGAATAATCAGTTTTTTTGGTATGGGTAATCTTTTGATTGGATTGATTGTAGATATCGCTTTATGCCCATTTGGCTTGATACCTCCAAAAAATTTAAAAATTTTATCAGTAATTTCCATAAATTAATTCTGTTGTCTAATAGAGTGTATTGGATATTTCCACTTCCAATTATCAGTTGTTTCAGGTAATTCAACCATGTCAATACAGTCAACAGGGCATGGTGGTAAACATAACTCACAACCTGTGCATTCTTTTTCAACAATTGTATGCATTTGTTTAGCTGCTCCAATGATTGCATCAACAGGACAAGCTTGGATGCATAAAGTACAACCTATGCAGGTTGACTCATCAATAATTGCTATCGATTTCGGTTTAGTTTCCCCATGTTCGGCATTAAGGGGTTTATATTCTACCCCTAGTAAATCGGCTAACTTTTGCACGCCATCATCACCACCTGGTGGACATTGATTAATGTCCGCTTCACCATTAGCAATGGCCGTGGCGTATGGCTTACATCCAGGATACCCACATTGTCCACATTGAGTTTGAGGTAATATTTTATCAATTCTATCTATTATGGGGTCACCATCAGTTTTTAATTTGATTGATGCATAACCAAGGATAAGACCTATTAATGCTGTGATTGAAAGAATGATCAGAATCGCTGCAATCATAATCTATCGAGTCCTATAAAACCCATGAAAGATAGACTCATTAAGCCTGCGGTCAGCATAGCGATCGCACTCCCTTTCATTGCATTTGGTATATTAGCACCTTCAAATTTTTCCCGTAATGAGGCAAATAGTATAAGAACAAAAGAAAAACCTAGAGCCCCGCCAAGTCCAAAAATTGCAGCTTCTAATAAATTATAACTCAATTGTGCATTTAACAAGGGGATCCCAAGAACAGCGCAGTTTGTTGTTATTAGAGGCAGAAAGATTCCTAGAACTCTATATAAATAAGGATAGTTCTTTTCCATTACCATTTCAGTAAATTGAACCACTGCAGCAATGACGACAATAAAGGAAATTGTTCTTAAGTACTCTAAATTGTAGGGAACAAGCAGAAAATAATTTATTAACCAGCTGGTTATAGAGCCAATGGTTAAAACAAAGGCTGTTGCAGCTGACATACTGATCGATGTATCAAGTTTTTTTGAGACTCCCATGAATGGACAAAGTCCCAAAATTTTCGTTAAGACAATATTGTTAACAAAGACAACGCTAATGATGATTAGAAAATATTCAGTCATTTATTTAATTATATTATTTAATTTTAAAAAGCTATCGAAAATATATCTCAAAATCAATATAATTAAAAAGAATATAAACTAATTTAATTATAACTTTTGAATATATTAAAATTTATGTTGATCATACCTTAAATCAAGTAAAATGTTATTTATTACTTAAGTTACCAGTTTACGACATGTTAAAAGGCAGTTTTGTTGCAATAGTTACACCAATGTTTGAAGATGGTTCAATTGATTATGAATCATTAAAAAAATTAATTGATTTTCATTGCGAAAATAATTCTAATGGAATTGTTATCGTTGGCACCTCTGGAGAGTCCCCAACAATTACATTTGAGGAACATACTAATCTAATTAAAGAGACTATTGAATATACATCAAAAAGGTTGCCGGTTATTGCTGGAACTGGAGCGAATTCAACTGAAGAGGCAATTTTTTTAACAAAGTCAGCAAAGGACTTAGGTGCTGATGCTGCTCTGATTGTGTCGCCGTATTACAATAAGCCTCCTCAAGAGGGCTTGTATCGTCATTTTAAAAAAATTAACGATGAGGTGGATATTCCTCAGATTTTATACAATGTTCCATCAAGAACTTGTTCAGACATTGAAAATGAAACAGTGGTTGAGTTATCTAAATTAAAAAATATCATAGGAATTAAGGACGCAACGGGAGATTTAAGCCGAATTGAAAATTTAAAAAACAAGGTAGCTGATAGCTTTTTATTTTACAGTGGTGATGATGCCACTGCATGTGAATTTTTAAAGCTAGGTGGCCATGGAGTCATATCTGTAACAGCAAATATTAAACCACAAGAAATGAGTTCGATTTGTCAGTTAAATGCATTGGGTCAATTTGAAGAGGCTATCAATATTAATCAGAAAATAGGAGAGCTTCATGACATATTATTTGTTGAGTCCAATCCAATACCTGTAAAGTATCTCTTAAATAAGATGGGGTTGATTAAGCCTGGTATCAGACTGCCTCTAATTTCACTGAACCCAGAATATCATAAACTATTTGAAAAATATGTATAAATTAATCCTTGCAATTTTAATATCAATTTTCCTTATCGGTTGCTCAAGTATTGATGAGATACCAATCATTGATAAAGTAACCCAACCAGATTATGTTAGTTCAAAAAAAGCAAAAAAATTGGAAATACCTCCCGATCTTGATGATGTTAACTCTTCTAACCAATATACAATCAACGGTCAGCCAACCTCGTTAAAACAGTATCAGAATAAAGACAATGAAAAAAATCTGGCTAATCTAATCGACAATGAAAAAGATAAAATTAAAGTTGTTAAATCAGGGTCAATGCGATGGTTGGTTATTCCTGCCAGACAAAAAGAAGTGTGGCCAGTCGTTGAAAATTTCTGGGAAGAGATGGGTTTTGATGTTTCATCATCCAAACGAACAGGAATCATTGAAACGAAATGGATAGCAGAGTCAGATCTAAAGAAAGATGAAGGCACATTGGGAAGATTTGATGCCTGGTTGGATGCCTTAGCTAATACAGGTACAAGACGAAAATTTAGGACTAGGATTGAGGATGGTGTTGAAGACGGAACAACAGAAGTGTATTTGTCACAAAGATCAGTGCTTAAAGGACTTGATGAACATTACGAAAGAAAAGCGAATCACTACAACAATACGGTAAATCCAGACACTGTATATGTTCTTCCTGAATACAAATCTGGGGAAGATGATAAAAAAGAGATTATGGTTAGTAATTTTAAAGAAGACGACTTAGAAATTCAGTATGAACTTCTACGACGTCTTATGGTTAAATTGGGAACAAGTGATCTTTCCGCGAGAGAGTCACTGGATACTGCCGTTGAAATCAAAAATGCTGAGTTGATTAATCAGGATGATTATAGGTATATTAAATTAAACGATAATTACAGCAGAGCGTGGAGAAGATTAAGCTTGGCCATTGATATGGTCGGTTTTTTAGTTGAAGACAAAAACCGTTCTGATGGGATTTTTTACATTAAATACTCAAACTTAGAAATCGACGAGGATGGAAAGAGTCCAAAAAAGAAGAAAGGATTAATTAGTAAGTTGGCTTTTTGGCAAGACAACGATAGCTCGAAAGAGGAAGATCCTGATGGTCAAGAGATGTACAGAAAAGAAATTGAAGGGGAAGATCAGGACGATGCTTCGCCAGAGAAATCTGATAAAAAATGGTCTGAAAAGACGTGGGAAGAAAAATTTCCTTTCTTCGCAAACTGGGGTGACGATGATGAAGAAAATGTTCCGGAAGGGGAGAAAAGATTCAGAGTGCGCATTGTTGAGATTGATGATGGCGCAAAAGTCTATATCGACTACCCTAACGAGTCATTAAATAAAACAAAAACTGCTCAATCTATCATCAATATTCTTTATGATTATCTAAAAACATAAAAATAATGTTCTTATTTGCATCTTTGGGAAGTGGTAGCGAAGGCAATTCTTTTTTAGTTAAAACTAACAAAACAATCGTTATGGTGGATTGTGGTTTCAATTACAAAGAAACAGAAAATAGATTATCAGCCCTAAATCTCACTTTTTCAGATATTGACCATATTTTAATCACTCATGAACATGAAGATCACATGAGAGCAATTAAGATGATTATCAAGAAAGAGAATATTCAAATAAGTTGTTCTTATGGCACAGCAAAAAAAATTGGAATTGTTGATAAGGTTAATGTAATAAACCCTGGCGATACATTACAAGAAAATGATCTTCAGATCGAAGTCGTTCCTGTTCCTCATGATGCACGCGAACCATGCCATTACATTTTTAAAAAAGACTCGTTAAGAATTGGAATAATTACAGATTTTGGATCATTAACTCCTAAAATTATTAAGTCTTATTCTAATTTAAATTACTTGGTTCTGGAGGCAAATCATGATGCAAACTTGCTAATGCAATCCTCCTATCCTATAAGTTTAAAGAATAGGATTTATGGCAAATTAGGTCATGCAAACAATGATTTAACATTTGAATTAATTTCTAAAATAAATAAAGAAAGATTAAAAAAAATTGTATTTTGTCACTTGAGTAAATTAAATAATCAAAAAGAGATTATTAAGAATACAGTTAAAGAGTACTTTAATGAATTTCAATGTGAGTTTATAAGCCAAGAAAATATATTTAATTGGTCTGAAATTAAATAACAAATTTTCTTTTAAATACAATATATTCTTTTTTATATAGTTTATATAAAAGTAAAATAGATTTATTATCTAAGTTATTAGCCATTATAGTTGACTCATTGAAAAATTTTCTAATTTCTTCCATTGATTCAGTTTCAATATCAATTTTAATTCCATTCATATAAAAATTTTTACCAAAAAATAAAGCCCTTGTCCTTTGATTTAAAAAAATAGGCATTTTTTTTAATTGCTCTTTAAATTTTTTTAAGCTTATAACTTTTGTTTTAAATAACTCTTCATCAACGCTTGAAAGGTAAATACCTATAAATTCATCTAGAATTATTGGTCTACAGTCCAAGTGGCGAATAAAAAAATCTTTAATATCATTTGGAATTAATGCCTTTTGTTTGGAAAATGTTTTATTTTGAAAAAAGATTGTTGATGTTTGATCTAATAGATTGAACATATAGTCATTAAAAATTTCTTTTAAATTTAAAGAGTCAGGGGATCTAAATCCAACCGAGTAGGTGTTGCATATTTCAGATTGACTGATCCCATAATGATCAATCCCTGGCGGAACATATAGAACGTCACCTTCTTTGACAGTATATGAAAATACTTTTTTATTTTCATAAATTTTCCAGTTCTTAATTCCCTTGCCCTGAATCAAAAAAACACTGTAATTATCCTTATGCTTTCCAACCGATCCTTTTCTATTAGATAAAGAAATCATGACATCATCAATCAAATATTGTGGGATAAAATCAAATAAGTTTTTTATTTCAAAGGAAAGCTGATGGATATGGTTTGTTTTATAAAAAAGCTTACTTTTTGGAGTATTTACATTTATTTTTTTTTTCACATTAGTGAAATTAATGTATTTTCTTCCATCTTGAATAAACAGTTTCCTCCCTAAAGCTTTCGTTGATGGTAAATTTAAATCATCCAAATCAACAAAGTTATCATTAAAATTTTTTATTCCACCAGGAAGAAAAAAATGTTTTTTGCCCCAATAATTTTTAACGAAGGATTTTTTATTTAATACTAATTTCATAAGTTTATTTTAGATTACTTTAAAGATAGAATGTTGTTATGTTATATCGCTTCTTCCGATCAGTAATATTTCTGTTACCCCCTGAATTTTCTCATCACTTCATTTTGAAAATCTTGAAGTTCGTTAATTTTATTTCACTTTTGAAAGTAAAAGATATAAAAAATGAAAAGCCATTTTTTATCAAGGGATTAAATTTCAAAAATAGGGTAGGTTTGGCTGCTGGTTTCGATAAAAATGCAGAGCATATGCAAATATTTGAAAATCTTGGATTTGGTTTTTTGGAAATAGGTACTGTGACCCCCAAACCACAACCTGGTAATAAAAAACCTAGGATTTTTAGAGATCCCAAAAGTGAAGCTCTTATTAATTCTTTTGGTTTTAATAATGTTGGTATTTATAAGTTTATTGATAATATTAAAAAATCCAAAGTAAATCTTGTTATTGGCATAAATATTGGAAAAAATGCCTTGACTCCATATGAGGACTCCATAAATGACTATATAGCATGTATGAGAGAAGCATACATATGTGCAGATTATTTAACGGTGAATATATCTTCTCCTAATACCAAAAACTTAAGGGATCTTCATAATCTCTCGGATTTAAAAATATTTATAAAAAGCTTAATGATAGAAAAAAATAAGTTGCAAAAAAAATTGAATAAGTCGGTACCCATTTTTTTAAAACTATCACCAGATATTGATGAATCAAAAATTAAACCAATCATTGACTTACTAATTGCTAATAACATTGATGGTGTTATCGTCACTAATACTACAATTGATAAGTCAAAAATATCTAAGCCCTATCAGCATCTTCCTGGGGGTGTATCAGGAGCACCTTTAAAAACAAAATCAGAACAAATGTTATCAACAGTTAAAAAAATATCTAAAAATAAACTCTTAATTATTAGTGTTGGAGGAATTATGACTGCTGATGATGCATTAAAAAGAATTAGAATGGGAGCTGATTTAGTTCAAATATATACCGGTCTCATTTATCAAGGACCATCTTTAGTAAATGAAATTCGTCAAAAGTTATCATAGGAGTGACTTACCCTTCATGTATTCTTATAGAAGGTGCCCATACGCGATGCGTGCACGCTTGTCACTATATCTTGCCAGGATTGAATTTAGTGTATACGAAATTTCTTTAAGGGATAAACCTGAACATATGCTAAAAGTAAGTCCCAAAGGAACGGTCCCAGTTCTAATTTTAGGAGAAAATCAAATAATAGATGAGAGTCTCGATATAATGATATGGGCGTTTTCACAGCAGGGTATTATGGATAAATACCTTCCTCAGGATAAGAAAAAAAGTAGTTTATCTCTGATAAATACAAATGACACTAGTTTTAAAAAAAATTTAGATAGCTATAAATATTCAAGTGATGACAGAAAAAAAGTGGACGCATTTAAAAAGTGTCTAGATTTTGTATCAGAGCTTGATTTACTTTTGGAATCAAATGAATATCTATTAGATGACAGCCCTCTCATGGTTGACTATGCAATCTTCCCATTCATTAGGCAATTTATTAATGTCGACGTACAGAGATTTAAAGACGTGGGACTTAAAAAGATTTATCAATGGTTTAATCGAATGTTATCATCCAATGAATTTGAACATATTATGATGAAGTCAAAGATTTCTTAGATGATGTCAATTGTTTCGACTCAATCTGTAGCTTGATATTTTCATTTTCATCAATATCAATATGAACATCGCCCCCGTTAACTAATTTTCCAAATAGTAATTCGTCAGCAAGAGCTTTTCTAATAGTGTCTTGAATTAATCTTGACATAGGTCTAGCACCCATTTTGATATCGAAACCATTTTTGGCTAAATAATTTTTTAAATTATCTGAAAAAGTCACTTCAACTTTTTTGTCATGTAGCTGATTCTCAAGTTGGATTAAAAATTTATCTACAACTTTAAGAATAGTCTCATTCTCAAGTGGGGCAAAAGAAACAATAGCATCAATACGATTTCTAAACTCTGGAGAGAAGGCTTTATTAATTTCTTTTTTCTCGTCAAAAACAGTTTGATCATCTGCAATAAATCCTAATGAGGATTTTGATAATGACTCAGCGCCAACGTTTGTGGTCATAATTAAAGTAACATTCCTAAAGTCAATTTTCCTTCCATTGCTATCGGTGAGGAAGCCATTGTCCATGATTTGAAGAAGTATGTTATGAACATCAGGGTGTGCTTTCTCAATCTCATCAAGTAATAAAACCGCATATGGATTTTTATTGATTGACTCTGTAAGAGTACCACCTTGATCAAATCCAACGTATCCAGGGGGAGCACCAATTAATTTTGATACGGCATGTCTCTCCATGAATTCACTCATATCAATACGAATTAATTCAATACCTAATGTATACGCCAGCTGCTTAGCGACTTCAGTTTTACCAACCCCAGTTGGCCCACTAAACATAAAACTACCAATCGGTTTATTGTCTGACAGTAAACCACTGCGAGCCATTTTTATTGCTGTTGATAGTTTATTAATGGCTTCATCTTGACCAAAAATTATAGCTTTCAGATCTCTCTCTAAGTTTCTTAACATGCTTAGATCGTCTTGATTGATATTTTTTGATGGAATCTTCGCAATTTTTGAAATCACTTCCTCAATTTCTTTCGAAGAAATAGTTTTCTTTTGTTTAGTTTTTGGGAGTATTTTTTGTAATGCCCCAGCTTCATCAATAATATCAATCGCTTTGTCAGGTAGTTTTCTATCGGTAATATATTTAGCTGATAATTCAACCGCTGAAATCAAAGCGTTGTTTAAAAACTTAATTTTGTGATGACTTTCAAATGATTTTTTTAAACCTTTAAGTATTTCTATAGAAACTGGGATCGATGGTTCATCGACATCAATTTTTTGAAAACGTCTGGATAATGCATGATCTTTTTCAAAAACAGTTCTATATTCATTAAAAGTTGTTGCACCAATACATCTCAATTCCCCTTTAGCTAGAGCAGGTTTAAGGAGATTTGATGCATCTAATGTACCACCGCTAGCAGATCCTGCCCCAATGATGGTGTGGATCTCATCAATAAATAGTATGGCATTAGGTTTTTTTGTAAGTTGTCTCAAGACATTTTTTAGACGCTGTTCAAAATCACCACGATATTTTGTACCAGCAATAAGGGCGCCAAGATCTAAAGAATATATCACGGTGTCTTTAAGTACTTCAGGTATATCACCATCAACAATTTTTTTTGCAAGACCTTCAGCTATGGCTGTCTTGCCAACACCTGCATCACCAACTAGAAGTGGATTGTTTTTTCTTCTTCTACATAAGATTTGAGCCACTCTTTCAATTTCATTTTCTCTTCCAATAACTGGGTCAATTTTTCCATCAAGAACAACTTTATTAAGGTTTAGCGCATAAGATTCAAGATCAGATTCTTTGTTTTGAGTTTTTTGATCAATATTTTCATCAACCTCATCAGCTTCGTTTTCTTTATCTAATTCTTTTTCAATTCCATGCGCGATAAAATTGACAACGTCTAATCTTGCAATTCCTTGTTGATGAAGAAAGTAAACCGCATGCGAATCTTTCTCACCAAATATTGCAACCAGAACATTTGCCCCTGTTACCTCTTTCTTACCAGACGATTGCACATGCAACATAGCTCTTTGGATGACCCTTTGAAAACCTAGGGTAGGCTGTGTATCAACCTCATTTTCTCCATTGACAATAGGGGTATGCTCTTCAATATGGTTAAGAAGGTCTTTCTTCAGGGAGTCAAAATTTGCTCCACAAGCTTTTAATACTTCTTGAGCAGATGGATTATCAAGCATAGCGACTAATAGATGCTCTACAGTAATAAGCTCGTGTCTTTTTTGGCGTGCATCCATAAACGCCATGTGTAAACTTACTTCTAATTCTTGTGAAATCATAATTTAATCATATCTTTTCTATAATACTTTGCAAGGGGTGTTGAGCTTCTTTTGCTAACTTTAACACCTGGTTCATCTTGGTTTCTGCGATTTCATATGGGTAAATTCCACATATTGCCATCCCCTCTGTATGAATTTTCAACATAATTCTTGTTGCCTCATCCTCTGTTTTTGTGAAAACTTTCGTAATGACGTCAACCACAAATTCCATGGGAGTAAAATCATCATTAAGAACTAAAACTTTGAACATCTTGGGAAGATTTGGTTTAACCTTTTTTTTGGGTTCAACTAATATCTTGTGATCTTCTTGAGCCATAACAATTTTATTTAAAAACCTTAAGAGTTTTTATATATTTATCTTGCGCATTAATAATTTCAAAAGTAATGCCATCAATTTTAAAGCTTGTATTGGTTTCTGGGATATCTTCAAAATATTCTAAGATATATCCGTTAATTGTTTTTGCTTTTTGTGATGACAAATTCAATTTAGTAATTTTATTGATTTTTTTTAAGTTACATCCTCCTTCAATAATCCATCCATCATTTTCATTAATAATCTTTGCATCATCTGAAGGCAGGTTTAAACTAAATTCACCAGTAATTTCCTCAAGAATATCTTCAAGAGTAATTATCCCCATAAAGTCGCCATATTCATTAACAACGACAGCAATCTTATATTTATTTTCTTGAAAATTTTGAATTTGTTTATGCAAAGAAGTTCCACTTGCAACAAATTCTGCTGGCTCTATGGTATCCCTAATCTTATCAATTGTAATGCCATCCTGATCATCAATGAATTTTATTAATTTTCTGATATTTAATAATCCGGTTATTTGTTGACTATCATTACTTCGGACTAATATAAACTCATGGTGATAAGTTTTTAATTTTTTAAATATCTCATCAACTTCTTGATTTATATTGATGAATTCAACATTGGTATGCGGAATCATTAGATCGTCAACACTATCATTCTCTAGATCAATTAAATTAATGAGCATAGATTGATTTTTGTTTGTAATGCCCTTGCTTGAAGATGAGATCACAGATTTTAGCTCATCCATAGTAATCAAATTTTTTTCATTAAAATTCAGCTTTATATTGAAGACTTTTAGAATTGATAATACAAAAAAGTTAATAAATAAGACTATCGGATAAAGAACTTTAAGAAGAGGATATAGTACAAAGCTACATGCCAAGGCCAATTTCTCACTATATGCAGCCGCAATAACTTTTGGGGTAATTTCACTAAAAATAACAATTAAAAAAGTTACTATTAAAGTTGAGGCCAATAAAATTTCCTCATCTGAATTAAATAGCTGAATTGATATAACCGTAACCATTGAGGCGGCTGCAGCATTGGAGAAATTGTTACATATTAAAATCACACTCAAAAGCTTGTCAGTTTGTTTAATTAATTTATTAGCCAAACGAGCCGATTTTACACCCTTTTTTTCTAGATACTGGAGTCTGTGTTTATTAATACCCATCAAACTTGTCTCTGCAATTGAAAAAAAACCCGAGATAAAAAGTAGGCAGAATAAAATAGTAATTTGATAAGTTATTGGTAAGTCAATCACTTTTCAATTTATGGAGTAGATTCCATTTCTTCTTTTTTTTGCGGGGTTGAGCCAGCTAGGTTGGATTGATTGGTTCCAAGCCATAAGGCCATAGGACAGCCAACCATAATGGATGAATAAATTCCAAATAAAATTCCGATTGTTAGGGCAAGAGAAAAATTATGAAGGATTTCACCACCAAAAATTAACATCGAAATAACCACTGTTTGTGTAGATAAATGGGTCATGATGGTTCGTGACATGGTACGTGTAATTGCATTATTCATTACATCAATGACACTCGACCTTCTCATTTTCTTAAAGTTTTCTCTAACCCTATCAAAAACAACAACAGACTCATTCACAGAATAGCCAAGCACAGCAAGGACTGCGGCTAAAACTGTAAGATTGAATTCCCATTGAAAAAAAGCAAAAAAACCTAAAATAATGATTACGTCGTGCATGTTGGCAACAACTGCAGCTAAGGCAAATCTCCATTCAAACCTTAATGATAAATACAAGATGATTCCCAAACAGACAAATAGAATAGCCAATGCTCCATTTTCAAAAAGCTCCTCACCAACTTGACCTCCAACCGATTCGACTCTCTTAATTTCAAATGGAATATTCAGTTTGGTTAGCTCTTGATTAACCAACTCAGATAGTTCAGCGATTGTAATAGCTTCATTTAAAGGCATTCTGATTAGAACGTCTTTATCGGTGCCAAAATTTTGAACCTGAATTTCATTTAAGTTTATTTTTGTTAGCTGCTCTCTAATCTCATCAACATTAGCTTTTTCTTCATAGGATATTTCAATGATCGTCCCACCAGTAAAATCTACACCG
Organism: Methylophilales bacterium MBRSF5; assembly: GCA_001044335.1. Taxonomy (NCBI): domain Bacteria; kingdom Pseudomonadati; phylum Pseudomonadota; class Betaproteobacteria; order Nitrosomonadales; species Methylophilales bacterium MBRSF5. Next base: position 986,293 of record CP011001.1, on the reverse strand, counting down.
TAATTTAAGCCCTTTTGGAATAAGAAAAAAAATGCCAAAATAAAAGTAATGATTGAGATGAACGCCGCAATCTTTCGATATCTTAAGAAAGGAATATCATTTTTTACGCGAAATATTTCCATTAGTTATTAACCTTATAAATTTCACCAATATTTAGCTTATCAATTTTTCTTTTTGAGCCATAGAAGAAGTTAACTAAGGCTCTTGAGACCAAGATGGCTGAAAACATAGATGTAAGAATGCCTAAAACATGGACGACAGCAAAACCTTTAATAGGCCCAGTCCCAAACATAAATAGCGCTATACCCGCAATCAGAGTTGTGATATTAGAATCTAATATTGTTCCCCAAGCTTTCTCATAACCCAAGTGAATACTTGCTTGCGGAGTATTACCATTTCTTATTTCATCTCTAATACGTTCATTAATTAGAACATTTGAATCAATAGCCATACCAACTGTAAGTGCCATCGCCGCAAGACCGGGTAAAGTTAATGTTGCTTGTATCGTAGATAAAAGTGCGACAAGTAGAACTAAATTGATACTCAGGGCGATCGATGAGAATAGACCAAACAACATGTAATAAATTGAAATTAATATAATTACTGCAATGAAGCCCCAAAAAGTCGATTGAATACCTCTTTGAATGTTTTCTTTACCCATGCTCGGACCAACAGTTCTTTCTTCAATGATCTCCATCGGCGCTGCTAGCGAGCCAGCTCTCAACAATAACGAAACATCCGTAGCTTCTTGTGCATTTTTCATCCCAGTAATTTGGACTCTACCGCCACCAATCTCACTTTTGATCACTGGTGCAGTGATTATTTCTGTTATATCTTTTTCAATTAATAAAATAGCAATTCTTTTACCAACATTATCCCGGGTAATTTTTTTGAATATATTTGCACCCTTACTATCCAAATTCAATGAAACAATTGATTGCCCAGTTTGATTATCCACTCCAGGCCCTGCGTTATTGATATTTTCACCAGTTAAAATCACATCTTTCTTGAGGAGCAAGGGGTTTTGATTGCGGTCATAAAATAAATCTCTACCGAAAGGAATATTGCCGTCAATGGCATCATCAATATCCGCCGGACTAGCTTCATCATCAACCAACCTCATTTCAAGCAGCGCAGTTCGACCAATAATATCTTTTGCCTTAGCAGTATCTTGCACACCAGGTAATTGGACAACAATCCGATTCTCACCTTGTTGTTGAATAATTGGTTCGGCAACACCTAACTCATTAATTCTATTATTTAATGTTTCTAAATTCTGCTTGATAGCAAATTTTGTCATCTCTTCTTTATTTGCTTGCGAGCCCTCAATAGCAAGAACAAAGGCTCCATTATCTGTAATTTCTTTGATCTTTTCTTTGCCGATAGATCCACCCAGATTTATTCTTTTAGAAAATTCAAAACTTGAATCATCCTGCTTCAGAAGACTTTTTGATTTTTTCAAATCGTCTTCATTGGTAAGCTGAACTAATATTGAACCGTCTTCGACAGAAATCTGATCATATCTAATCTTATTTTCTCTTAATAATGTTCTGATTTCATTAATCCTTCCAGAGGACTCTTTTGCTTCAATATTACTTAAATCAACTTGCATTAGAAAATGCACACCACCTCTTAAATCAAGACCTAAATACATGGGTTGACCCCCAATACTTTCAAGCCATTTGGGTGAATTAGGAAGTAAATTCAATGCCACCACAAAATTAGGACCTAATTTGTCTTCAAGCAAACCTTTCGACGTTAGTTGATCTTCGTTATTGGTGAGTTTAATTTTTATGTAATTCTCAGTCAGGGCAACTCCGTTATAAGGAATATTATTTTCTTCGAGTATTTTTTCGGACTGTGATGCAATAATGGGGTCCATTTTTTCACCCGATTTAATCGGCATAATTTGTACTGCAGGAGCCTCGCCAAAGAAATTGGGCAGCGCGTAAAATACAGCAAAGACAACTGTTAAAAGAATTAAGGTATTTTTCCAACGAGAAAACTGATTCATAGATTTATCGACTTAAATAGACTTAATAGTTCCCTTGTTTAAGACCGCTTGCACTGAATTTTTTTGAACCTTAATTTGAGTATTATCGGATATTTCTAATATTACAAAATTGTCAGAGACTTTTTCGATCTTTCCTAGGATTCCAGATGCAAGCATGATTTCATCTCCCTTTTTTAGTTCTGATAATAATTTTTTATGCTCTTTCGCTTGCCTCATCTGTGGACGAATCAGCATAAAATAAAACAAAATAAAGATAATGATGAACGGAACAAAACTCATTAGACCACCTGGAGCAGGTGCGCTGTTTGCGTAAGCTAGTGAAATCATTAGAACCTCAAATTAAAAAAATGAAGATGAATTTTAGCATAATTACCCTTATTAAAGTCTATTTGTGAGATGTCCCTCTCTTAGAAAAAAAATCACTCTTATATTCTTTAAATTTTTGATTAATAATTGCTTTACGCGCATCCGCCATAAATTTATTATAAAAATATAGATTGTGAATTGTATTTAATGTTGAGCCCAGCATTTCTCCAATCCTAAATAAATGATGGAGGTAGGACCGTGAAAAATTTTTACAGGTATAACACCCACAATGTTCATCTAATGGTTTTAGGTCGTTCCTATACTGACTATTTTTTATTTTAATATCTCCAAACTGAGTAAATAGCCATCCGTTTCGTGCATTCCTTGTTGGCATGACGCAATCAAACATATCGACTCCTTGTTCAACTGCGTTAAGAATATCCTCTGGTGTACCGACTCCCATTAAATATCTAGGTTTATTGTTAGGCATGTGATCAGATAAATCTGTGATGACTTTCAGCATCTCGTCTTTTGGCTCTCCTACAGATAAACCTCCAATGGCATACCCATCAAAATCTAATTCTTGTAATTGATTTATCGAGTCAATCCTTAAATGTTTATACATTCCCCCTTGAACAATTCCAAATAGAGCATTGTTGCATTTAAAAGAATCTTTAGATCTTTTTGCCCATCGCAAACTTAACTCCATGGATGATTTAGCCTCCTCTTTGGAAGCTGGATAATTTGTGCATTCATCAAATACCATTGCAATATCTGAGTTGAGTTTTGTCTGAATTTCCATTGAAATTTCAGGGCTCAAGAAACAAGAATCACCGTTTATTGGAGATTTAAATACCACGCCATCTTCATTCAACGATCTTAACTTGCCTAAACTCCAGACCTGAAAGCCACCGCTATCAGTCAAAATTGGCCTTTGCCAATTAATGAAATCGTGTAATCCATTGTGATATTCAACAATATCCATACCTGGTCTCAACCAGAGATGGTATGTATTCCCTAGAATGATCTGAAAATCAATTTCCTCAAGCATCGAAGGTGTTATGCCTTTAACAGCCCCATAAGTTCCAACTGGCATAAATATTGGAGTATCAAGCGTTCCGTGATTTAAAGTTATTTTGGTTGCACGAGCTTTTGAGTCGGTTGATTCGATTTTGAATAGCATAGTAATTTTTTTTTAAAAGCCTATTATATGAGCAATCCTCTCTAAATACGATGAAAAAAGGAATGATCTAGGATAAAATTATGTGATGAATAAATCAGTAAAAAAACAAAGCGAATTTTATTTACTTCCAAACTTATTTACAACAGCAGCATTATTTTTTGGTTTTTTTTCAATTTTAAATGCGATGAATGGAAAATTTGAATTTGCTGCATTGGCTATCTTTTTTGCGTTGGTCATGGATGGCCTTGATGGGAGAGTGGCAAGACTCACCAACACAGAAAGCAAGTTTGGTGCCGAGTATGATAGCTTGTCGGATATGGTATCTTTTGGTGTGGCTCCTGCACTTGTTATGTATGTTTGGGCCCTTAAGCCATTAGGTAAGATTGGATGGATTGGAGCTTTTATCTACTGCGCATGTGCAGCATTCAGATTGGCTAGATTTAACACAAAATTAGATGTGCTTGAAAAAAAATATTTCTTTGGATTTCCTTCTCCTGCGGCAGCAGCTTTGGTCGCTGCATTTATTTGGGTTTGCATTGACAACGGGATAAGTGGCAATGATATTTTTTTAAATTTTTTTCAAATGCAGTGGTTTGCACTGGTTATGATTTTGATTGCAGCATTATCGATGGTTACAGATATTAAGTATTACAGCGGTAAAGATGTAAATTTAAGAAATAGTGTTCCTTCGGTATCCATTTTATTGATTGTGATGGCTTTTTCACTTCTTTCACATAGTCCTGCTGAAATTATTTTTATAATTATTTTTGGTTATTTATTATCAGGGTATCTAAATGTTTTTAGAGAAAATTTCACAATTCAAAAAAAAAATAATAGAAAGAAAAAATGACAGATAATTTAATAATATTTGACACCACGTTAAGAGATGGGGAGCAAAGCCCGGGTGCTTCCATGACTCAAGAAGAGAAGGTTCGAATTGCACTACAGTTGGAAAAGCTTGGAGTTAATGTCATTGAGGCAGGTTTTGCGGCAGCGAGCCCTGGAGACTTTAAGGCCATTGAGGCGGTTGCAAAAAAAATTCAGAAATCTACTGTTTGTTCACTCGCTCGGGCAGTAAAAAACGATATTAAAAAAGCAGGACATGCTATTCAGAGTGCTGCTTCAGGAAGAATTCATACATTTATTGCGACAAGTCCGATTCACATGGAAAATAAATTAAGAATGACCCCTGATCAAGTTTTAAATAGAGCGGTTGAGGCTGTAAAATGGGCCCTTGAGTATACTGATGACGTAGAATTTTCTGCTGAAGATGCTGTTCGATCTGAGATACCATTCTTGGTTGAGGTTTTTGATGCGGTTATACAGGCTGGTGCTAAAACAATTAACGTCCCTGATACAGTAGGATATTCAATTCCCTTTCAGTGGGGTGATCGAATTAAACAGCTGATTGATAAGGTGCCTAATTCAAAATCAGTCATATGGTCTACTCATTGTCATAATGATCTTGGTATGGCGGTTGCAAATTCATTATCAGCCGTTTTAAATGGCGCTAGACAAGTTGAATGTACAATCAATGGCCTTGGTGAAAGGGCTGGAAATGCCAGCTTAGAAGAAGTTGTGATGACAGTGAAAACTAGACAAGATATTTTTAATTTACAAACCAATATTAATACTGAATTTATTGTGCCAACATCTAGGCTGGTGTCAACAATTACAGGATATGCTGTTCAGCCTAATAAGGCGATTGTTGGAGCAAATGCCTTTGCCCATGAGTCTGGAATTCATCAAGATGGTGTTTTAAAGCATAGGGAAACCTATGAAATTATGAAGGCTGAAGATGTGGGATGGGGTGCTAATAAAATTTCATTAGGTAAGCTTTCTGGTAGAAATGCCTTCAAGAACCGTTTAGAAACACTTGGTATTGATCTGGATTCGGATGATCTTTTAAATGCGGCATTTGAAAAATTTAAAAATTTAGCGGATAAGAAATCAGAGATTTTTGATGAAGATATTCATGCATTAATAAGTGATGAGTATTCTGCAGATACTGCAGAGATTTTTAAATTAATATCCTTGAAAGCGACAGCGGAGATTAATAAGAAACCAACTGCCCAAATTACAATTGACAGGGATGGTGAAGAGCTTTCTGAAGATTCCGAAGGAAGCGGCATGGTTGATGCTACTTTTAAAGCCATTGAAAAAATTGTTAAGTCAGATTCTGAACTACTACTGTATTCTGTTAGTAATATTACAACTGGTACTGATGCTCAGGGTGAGGTTACAGTTAGGCTAGCGAAGGGTGGGCGTGTTGTGAATGGCCAAGGATCAGATACTGACATTGTTATTGCGTCAGCTAAAGCCTACATTAATGCAGCGAATAAAATATTATCTAAGCTCGAGAGAGCCCATCCTCAGGTTTAATTTTGAATTTAGCTTTATTTGATTTAGATAACACCTTGCTCAGAGGTGATTCTGATTATAACTGGTCAAAATTTCTTATCAAACATGGACTTTTGGATAGCAAGGAGCATGAAAAACAAAATGAAATTTTTTATCAAGATTATAAAGATGGGTGTCTTGATATTTATAAATTTTGCGAATTTCAATTTCGTCCGTTTACTTTGATAAAAAGAGATCAATTGAATCAGCTTCGTGAACAATATGTAGCTGAGGTTATCAAGCCTCTGGTAACTAAAAAGTCCCTGGATTTGGTGAAGTCCCATCAAAAAAATAATGATCTGTGTATTATCATTACTGCCACAAATTCATTCATTACAAAACCAATTGCTTCACTTTTTGATGTAGATATTTTAATAGGCACTGATCCAGAAGAGGTTGATGGTAATTTTACTGGTCATGTTTCCGGGACGCCTTCATTTCAAGAGGGAAAAATTACTAGATTAAAAGCATGGTTACAAGAGCATGAATATTCGTTTGACAGCTTTATGCAAACTTATTTTTATTCAGATTCCCAGAATGACCTTCCTTTGTTAAATTCTGTATCAAATCCTGTATGCGTTAATCCCGACCCTATTTTAGAGACAAAGGCTAAAGAAAATAATTGGCCTATAATTTCTTTGGATGATTAACTAATGAGATATTCAAAAACAAATTTGCTGCCGAAGTAAGAAAGCACTAAAAGGATAAAGGCAAACAAAGATAGTTTTATCGCTTTCCTTCCTCTTAAACCATTTATTTGTCTTTGATAGATAATATAGCCATAGAAAACCCATGAAAATATTCCGAATAAAGTCTTATGGTTAAAAACAAAAGGACTGTTAAAAATTTCCTGCGAGAAGAAAATTCCTGTAAAGATTGTAATCGATAAGAGTAAAAAACCTATTCCTATCATAGTAAAAAGAAACTGTTCCATACTTAATAAAGAATTGTCAGTTGAAAACAGTGAAGAGATCTTTTTTTTATGAAGATTATTTTCTAAAAATAAAATAAAAATTGAAAAAACAGCTGAGTAAGCTAAAAGACCATAAGCAATTATTGCAATTGTGATATGAGAAAGATAATAAAGTGAGTCCGTATTTCTTATTGAATAATCATGAGAAAAAAAATAATGAAATACTAAGATAACTAGAGTTGGGATAATCACAATTTTTTCTAAGCCTTGGTAATTCATTTTTATATTAAATATAAAATAAAATATGACGGTAACAATACTTACCACCAATAAAGCATTAGAAAAATCAAAGTTAAATTCATTAAGAACAACATCGTGATAGATGAGAAAAAGGTGACTAATTAACGCTACTAATAAAAAAAGATTTTTTAATTGAATATTATTTTTTAAATTTACAAGGCTAAGTAAATAAAAAATCAATGCAGCAGATAGGGAGCCAAAATACAACATATGTCTTATTAATGATTTACAATTATTAATTATATTATAGGTTAAAAAATATTATGTTAGAAAATTTAACAGATAAGCTGCAATCAGTTGTTAGAAAAATTTCTGGCCAGTCCAGATTTACTGAAGAAAATATTAGCGATGCTATGAGAGAAGTAAGGATTGCTTTAATTGAAGCTGATGTGGCAATACCAGTTGTTAAATTTTTTATAGATCAGGTAAAAGAAAAAGCAATCGGCACAGAAGTACTTAAAACAGTGTCTCCAGGTGACGCTATTGTTAAGATCGTTCAAGATGAATTAACAAATTTGATGGGGCCGGAAAATGTTCCCTTAAATCTAGAAAAAAAACCCCCCTCCGTAATCTTGATGGCAGGCTTGCAAGGCTCAGGTAAAACAACCACATCAGCAAAATTAGCGAAACTATTAAAAGAGCAAAAGAAGAAAGTGATGCTTGTCAGCGCAGATGTCTATCGACCTGCAGCGATTGATCAATTAAAAACATTAGCAGCAAGTATTGACGTTGAGTGTTATGACTCCACTGAAAAAGATAAGCCGATCAAAATAGCGGAAAAATCAATTGATTATGCAAAAAAACACTTCTTTGATGTTGTCATCTTTGATACGGCAGGACGAACTGCAATTGATGAAAAAATGATGAAAGAAATTCAATCATTGCATAAAGTATTAAAACCAGCCGAAACACTTTTTGTTGTCGATTCTATGCAGGGTCAAGATGCAGTAAATACTGCAAGTGCATTTAATGATGCCCTTGAGTTAACAGGGATTGTACTTACAAAAATTGACGGAGATTCAAGAGGGGGCGCAGCACTATCAGCCAAGCATATTATTGGAAAGCCAATTAAATTTGTTGGCGTGAATGAGAAGATCAATGGCATTGAGCCTTTCTACCCTGATCGATTGGCTGCAAGAATATTGGGGATGGGTGATATTGTTGGCCTGGTTGAGGAGGCTCAAAAAAACGTTGACCAAAAAGAAGCTCAAAAATTAGCTGAGAAAGTTAAATCTGGAAAGAATTTTGATTTAGAGGACTTTAAAAACCAAATTGTTCAGATGAAAAAAATGGGTGGTGTTGGCGCCCTAATGGATAAGATGCCCTCGCAGCTCATGGGCCAGGCTCAGCAAAAAATTAATCCAGAAGATGGAGATAAATCTTTGATGCAAATTGAGGCAATCATTAATTCAATGACCCCGCTTGAGAGAAAAGAGCCTGATTTAATTAAGGCAAAAAGAAAACAGAGGATTGCTAGTGGATCTGGTACCAGGGTTCAAGACATTAATCGACTGTTAACCCAGTATGAACAAATGCGAAAAATGATGAAAATGTTTTCTAAAGGCGGCCTATCCAAGATGATGAGAGGGTTGGCGGGAAAATTCCCCGGAATGAGATAAAATTCCCTTTTGTTTATTGACCAATTAAACGATCTAGTCCATAATTGCGTGTTTGATTCATGGGGTGTTAGCTCAGTTGGTAGAGCAGCGGACTTTTAATCCGTTGGTCGCGAGTTCGAATCTCGCACACCCTACCACTTAATTTACCCTCCAATAACAACCCCTTTTTCTTTTTTGATCTTAATAATTTCTGCTGAATATTTTTTCGCTTCAGACAGTTGATGGCTTACTAAGATCGTGACAATTTGATTTTTAATAATGTGGTTATGGAGTTTTTTAATTAATTGATCACGATATTGTTTGTCAATAGCATGAAAAGACTCATCAATAAGTAAAATTTTTGGATTTTTTACGAGCGCTCGAGCTATAGAAACTTTTTGAGATTCACCACCAGATAGACTTCTTATATTTTTATGCAGCAATTCATCAATATCCATGAGGTCAATGATCGCATCGTAATTATTATGTTTTAATGCCCCAAAAGTTATATTTTCCTTGACGCTCAAATGGGAAAATAATCTAAGATCTTGGAATATGTAACCTACATCTCTAAATTGAGGCGCAATATTGATACCTTCATTCTCATCAAACAATCTTCTACCAGCAATATCAATGAGGCCATGATGTGGCTCTCTTATCCCTGCAATGATATTCAGGATGGTAGTTTTACCAACACCTGAGTGCCCATGCAAACATACAATTTGTGATTTTGTTTTCACATTAATTTGCATGGACAAGCTAGGATTTTGATATGTAAAGTTTAAATGTATCATTTACTAAGTCTATTGCTGATCATTAACGCCGCTAATGAGATAAAAATACTAATCCCAACTAATCGAATTACTATGAGATTAGCATCTGGATCCTGAAGAGATGAATAAATAGCCAGTGGGAGTGTTTGTGTTTCGCCAAAAATATTTCCAGCAAAAGTAATTGTAGCCCCAAATTCTCCAAGGCTTCTACTGAAGCTTAAAATAAAACCAGTAATGATTCCTTTTTTGCTTAATGGAATTATAATTTTTTTAAAAATTTTTAGTTTATTTGCACCTAAGGTTTGTGCAGCCTCGATTAGTTTTGGATCTATTTCAGAGATTGATTGGCGAATAGATCTTACAAAAAGAGGAAAACCCATGACTGCTGAGGCAATCACTGCTGCTATCCATGTAAAAGAAATTCTTATATTAAATGTTGAGAAAAAAATATCACCAACCAATCCATTCTTGCCAAAAATAATTAGTAGAAAAAAGCCAATGACTACAGGCGGTAAAACTAAGGGAAGATGGATAAGGCCATCAACAAAAGACTTACCAATAAAATTTTTTCTAGCTAAAAAATAAGCTATTAATAATGATGGAAAAAAAGCGATGATTGATGAAATAGATGCTACCTTTAGTGAGAGAAGTAGAACAGTAATTTCATAATCAGATATAGTCATCAATCTATTATAAACCCATGATTTTTTAATATTCCTAAAACACCGGGTTGCTGCAAATAATTTACAAAATCTTTAGTGTCTTTATTTAATTTCAGAATACCAATTTCATATGTAATGTCAGAATATAAAATTAATGGAAGACTTTGGACGTCAATATTTTTTTTTAAATTAAAGATATAGCTTGAATAGGTGATGGCATAGTCACATTCATCAATTGATAAATAATATTGTAACGATGCTGCATCTTTTAAAAAAATAATTTGGTTATCAGTTATGTTTAGATTCATGGCATTAATGGCTTCAACACTATAAAATCCAAGAGGAGCATTCTTTGGATCAGCTAGACAAAAACGTTCATTGTCATTCAACGTTAAATTTTCAAGCGATTTCATAGATCCTATCATCGACAGAGAATTAGAAATCCATGGCTGTCTTTCTTTAATCTTCTGATGTTCATCTAAATAATTTATCCATTTTTTATTTGCTGAAATAAAAATATCGTAGGGTGCATCTCTCATAATTTGTTGAGCAATATTTCCAGAGGCGCCCATCCCAAATTTCAATTTTACATCGCTCTGTTTTTTGTAATCGTTGACTATCTCTTTCATTGCATTGTGAAGGCTTGAGGCATAACCGATGTAGATATTTTCACTTGCTTTTAATGCTTGTGAAAAAAGAATAAAAAATCCAAAAATTATTTTTAAATAATTTTTAAAGATAATTGAATTTAATGATTTATGGATAATCATAAAAAAATGAAAAATATATTATTCTTAATTGTAACTTCATTATTCCCCTTTTTGGTTTTTGCATACCCGGCTCAACATGAGCTTTTTGAGCTGAATAAGTCCATGATTCAATTATGGGTGAGTTACGAGAAAGGTGTCACTGGAACAGGTTCCGGTGTGGTAATTAAAAAAAATCACGTTGCAACTGATTGCCATGTTTTTCAGAATGCTACCGGTGTAAACGTTGTCAAATATCATGATACTTACAGTCCCATAGGAGTATATGCGGACTGGGAACATGATATATGCGTACTTAAATTTGATAACCTGCCTCTTGAGCCAGTTGAGGTCAGACAGAGTGAGTCCATCCATTATGAAGAAGAGGTGTTTACCTTAACTTTTCCAAACGACAATCCAGTGCCGTTACCATCTTACGGAAAGGTAAAAGCTCTATATAACTTTGACAAAGGCTCCATAATTCGCACCTCTGCTACATTCACAGTTGGATCAAGTGGGGGAGCTTTGTTTGATAATGATTTTAATTTGATTGGCATTACAACATTTAAGAGTCCTGGAAAACGATTGGGTTATTTTTATTGCTTACCAACTGAATGGATAGATAAAGTTATGCAAACAAAAATGCTTACCGATATCAGAAGCGAAACTGCACCCTTCTGGGCCCTGCCTGATGAGCAGAAACCATTTTTTATGCAAGTGGTTTTACCACTTCAAGACTCTAACTGGGCTGAAGTAAAAAGGATAGCTAAGATGTGGACACAATCTGAAGATGACAGCACCAATGCATGGTTTTATTTAGGCTTGGCGGAGAAGGAGTTTAATCGAGACTTCGCTAAGCTCTTTTTAAATAAATCTATTTCTTTGAACCCAAGAAACCTAGACGCTCTAAAAGTCTTGTATGAATTATCGTCTGAGGAGGGCGATGATGAATCAATTAAGAAATATAGATCGATGATTGAAGCTGTTGATCCAGATCATTTTGTCGATCATAACAGCCAAGTTTAATATTGGCGCGCCCGAAGAGATTCGAACTCCTGACCACTTGGTTCGAAGCCAAGTACTCTATCCAGCTGAGCTACGGGCGCAGATAGATTTAATTGGCGCGCCCGAAGAGATTCGAACTCCTGACCCCTTGGTTCGTAGCCAAGTACTCTATCCAGCTGAGCTACGGGCGCGTCAACGCTATTATATCCCTAATTTAGTTGTTTTAACTAGTTGCTTGAGACCGGGAGTGTCAAAATAGGCCCAGCCTTTTCAATCTGTCCTGATTGGAGGGCTGCAATTTGATTGAGGAGCATAAGGGTGTATTTACTTTGCATATCATTATCTTTGATATAAAACCAATTTCCACGATATTCAACAGCGATAGTTGCCTGTTCAGGTGGTTTTTTTGAGGTATGAACAGTAAATAAATTATCTAGAACTGCTTGCCAGTCAAAATCTTCCCCATTTTTATTCTTAGTGACCGTTACTCGACCTTCCTTAATATCATCAGCTGGTATTGAAACTCCGTGCGACAAGAAAAATAAAATACCTGCTAGAGATCTAGATTCGATTTGAATATTGTCATTCGATGAAGCGTCAAAATAATTTGGGGTGATGGGAATGATATTATTTTTTTTATTTATCCTAAGGTCAGATAAAAACTTTTCTACATCAGCATCGGTGATGTAGTCTTTTTTAATTAACAACGCTAAATCACCAGGATTTCCATCAAGCTGATAACCTAAAGTAATCTTCGATGTTTTTTGTAACAATCTAAAATCTTTAGCAATTTGGTTAAATGCGGCATAATCTGGAGAATTTGTTGGCGTTGGTCCTGAAGCTTCGGAAGCATTGTCAATGTGATTAATTTTATTGACAGTAAGTCGAAGAATTCTTTCCAGACTCCATCCGGATCGCGCTAAAAGTAAAATGACTTGATGATCGATTGGGGTGAGTACATTTTTTACAAAGTCTGCACCAGACAAGGGTGAATAAGAAATGGTTGGTTTTTCAATGTATTCTGTATTGCCACGAATGCCAATATTATTTTTTCCTACTGCATCACTCTCAAAAATAGAGCCATCTAAACCAAAACCTTCTTTCCAATTAAATGAAGTGGACACGCTATTTACTTTAAGAAAAGCTGGATTGTCGGCATATCTTAATCGAACAAGGTTTAATAAGGTTTCTTCATCGTCAGTTTGCGCAAGTACTTTGTTGTAGTCATTTCTTCCTGCTTTCATAAAGTCTGGACCAAATTGACTGCAGCTTGACAAAAGAATGCATGAGATGAGAAGGCATATTATTTTTTGAATCATTAAAATTTACCTGTAAAGTCCCATTTACCTAAATTGACCCCATTCATCCTGAGAATATTGTATGTGGTAGTCACATGAAAGAAAAAATGGGGAATAATCCATCTTTTTAAATAATCTTCACCATTTTTGAAGGTAAATTTTTTATCTCGAATAGAAAATTCAATATATTTATTTTCAGACCCTGCCATCTGAGCAGGTTTAATTTTTTTTAAAAAGCTAATTGTTTTAGTGATGCGGCTTTGAAGCTGTTTGATTGTTTTTTCATTATCTGAATAGCTCGGCGCGTTTTTTCCTGCTAATCTTCCAATACCTTTTCTTACCATATCTGTGCCAATTTGAATTTGTCGAGATAACGGATACATGTCAGCAATTAATCGACTGTTAACATATATGGTTGAGTCAATTTTTCTTTTGTCTGCAAATCGTTGGGCTTTATTGAGAATTTCAGATAGATTTTCTAGCATATTGATTATCATGGGTACCGATAATTCATACATTGGAACTTGCATAACTTTCCCTTAAAATGGCGGAGAGCGAGGGATTCGAACCCTCGATACAGGCTTAAACCCGTATGCTTCCTTAGCAGGGAAGTGCCTTCGACCACTCGGCCAGCTCTCCTTGTTCTAAATGGATATTTTAAATGAAAATCTTAAACTTCCCAATTATTGATCTAAATTAAATGCTTTATGTAGAGATTGAACTGCCATATCTAAGAGATTTTCGTCGATAAGAATAGATATCTTTATTTCGCTGGTTGAAATAGTGCTGATATTAATACCCTCTTCAGAAAGTGTTCTAAACATTTTGCTAGCAACTCCGACATGGGATTTCATGCCAACACCAACAAGAGAGAGTTTTGCAATATTAGGGTCTCCAATAATTTGTTTTGCCTTTAAATGACTTTTCATCCCTTCAAGAATTTCTAAAGTTCTATCTAACTCACTTTTATTAACAGTAAATGTAAAATCATTTTCACCTCCATGACCAATATTTTGAATAATCATATCAACATCAATATTTTGCTCAGCAATTGGACCTAGGATTTGATAGGCTAGTCCTGGGGTATCGGGTATTCCTTGAACAGTAACTTTGGCTTCATCTCGATTGAAGGCAATTCCTGAAATAATTGGATCTTCCATTTTGTGATCTTCCTCGTAAGTAATTATTGTCCCATCACCATTTTTTTCAAAACTTGATAAAACTCTTAATTTAACTTTATATTTTCCAGCAAACTCAACAGAACGAATTTGTAAGACCTTTGAGCCTAAGCTGGCTAATTCTAACATTTCTTCAAAGGTGATGGATTTCAGCTTTCTTGCGGTTGAAACAACCCTAGGATCTGTTGTATATATTCCATTAACATCAGTATATATTTGACACTCATCCGCATTGAGAGCTGCAGCAATCGCAACTGCAGTTGTATCTGATCCACCCCTTCCTAATGTGGTGATATTTCCATTTTCGTCAGCGCCTTGAAAACCAGCAATAACTAAAACATATCCATCTGCTAAATCTTTTTGGATATTTTTGGTTCCAATATTAATGATTCTTGCTTTGGAGTGCGCATTATCAGTCAGAATTTTTACTTGCGACCCTGTGTAGCTTTTCGCTTTAATTCCTCTTTCCTGAATTGCTAGGGCTGTGAGACCGATAGTCACTTGTTCACCTGTTGAGACTATAACGTCAGATTCTCTGGGACTTGGTTTTTTACTAACATCTTTAATTAATTGTAAGAGCTTATTTGTTTCACCTGACATTGCAGAGACAACAACAACTACTTGATGGCCATCGTCAACAAATCTCTTAATGCGGTCTGCAACCGCATTTATTCTTTCTGGATTGGCAACTGATGTGCCACCGTATTTTTGTACAATCAAGCTCATGAATTTAATAGTTTTTTAATCTTAATTAAGGCTTCTGGTAAATCATTGATGTTTTGACCCCCAGCCATTGCCATATCTGGCTTTCCACCACCATTACCACCAACCATGTTTGCAAGTTGGCTGGCTATTTTACCAGCATGGAATTGATTTGTGATATCTTTTGTGACACCGACAGCGATATTAATCTTACCTTGATTGATTGTTGCTAAGATGATGATGCCAGATCCAATATTATTTTTTAGGTCATCTATCAAAGCTCTCAGTTGAGGTATCTCCATACTATCAATGCTTGTTGAAAGAACTTTAGTCCCATCAATCACTTCAATTTGATCTAAAAGATCATTTTTGGAAGCATTGGTAATTTTTTGTTTTAATTGAGCAATGGTTTTTTCTTGAGTTTTTACTTGATCAATCACCAGCTTTATTTTTTCAGCTACATCATCTTTTGTAGTTTTTAATTCTTTAGCAGTTGCATTCAACAGCTGGTTTTGTTTATCAATAATTTGAATTAAACTCATCCCAGTGGTTGCTTCAATTCTCCTCACACCTGATGAAATTCCGCTTTCATTCAAAATCTTAAAGAGTCCAATATCTCCAGTTGCATTAACGTGAGTACCACCACAGAGTTCTTTACTATTCCCAATTGTTAAGACACGCACTTCATCATCATATTTTTCTCCAAAAAGCATCATGGCCCCACTTTTTTTAGCTTTATCTAAAGCCATTACTTCTGCAGAGGTTGGGTTATTTTGAAGAATTTCGTTGTTTACAATTTGTTCAACTTGTTGAATTTCTGTTTCGCTCAGAGCGCTAGAATGTGAAAAATCAAAACGCGTTCTTAACTCATTCACAAGAGACCCTTTCTGTTCAACATGATCGCCCAATACAGTTTTTAATGCCTTGTGAAGCAAATGGGTGGCTGAGTGATTTCTTTTGATTGAATCTCTTCTAACATGATCTACCTGGCATAAAACAGGATCTTTTATCTTTAATTGTCCACGAACCAATTCACCGATATGAAGGATTACACCATTAGGCAGTTTCTGCGTGTCATGAACAATAAACTCAGCTTGATCATTAAAAATCCTTCCAGTATCGCCTACTTGACCACCAGATTCAGCATAAAAAGGAGATTCTTTCACCACTAAGTTACATGCGCTATTTGCCGATACTTCAACCGCAGGTTCATTGTTGAGAATAATTGATTCAATGGTTGAGAATTCTTCATTGTGCGTGTACGCCAAAAACTTTGTTGGATCGATATTAATGACGATCGAGTCTTTTGCTTTAAATTGGGAAGCATTTTTGGCTTTGTTTTTTTGTTCAGCCATATTTTGATCAAAACCTGTCTGATCAATAGTAATGTCATGTTCTCGACAAATATCAGCTGTTAAATCTATTGGAAATCCATATGTGTCATGCAGTTTAAAAGCTACCGAGCCGCTTAACGTAGTCGATTTATTTTTTTTGGTTAGGTTAATTTCTTGCTCGAGGATACTCATACCATTAGCAATGGTTTCAAAAAACTTATCCTCTTCTTGAAGTGTCGTTTTTTCAATTTTCTTTATATTGGTTAAGAGCTCAGGATAGGCTTCTTGCATATTTTTAGCAAGACTATTCAGTATGGGCATTAAAAAAGATTCTGTTGCGCCCAGTTTATAACCATGACGAATTGCGCGTCTTAATATTCTCCTTAAGACATAACCTCTTCCATCATTGGAAGGTTGGACACCATCATTGATTAAAAAGGCAATGGACCTGATATGATCCGCAATCACCTTCAAAGATGAGTGAGATAAATCCTTACATTTTAGAGTTCGAGCGGTATCTTGAATTAAATTTTGAAACAAATCAATTTCATAATTCGAATGAACAGACTGTAAAACAGCTGATATTCTTTCAAGACCCATTCCAGTGTCGACGGAAGGTTTTGGTAATGCTTCCATTTCTCCATTCTCATTCCTATTGAATTGCATGAACACTAGGTTCCAAATTTCAATAAAACGATCACCATCTTCATCTTTGCTTCCAGGAGGCCCTCCTGGAATGTCTGCACCATGATCATAAAAAATTTCACTGCATGGACCACATGGTCCAGTATCACCCATCATCCAGAAATTATCAGAGATATACTTTTCAGATTTGTCTGCAATTTTAATAATTTTTTCAGTTGGAAGCTTTATAACGTTTTTCCATATATCGTATGCCTCTGCATCTTCATGGTAAACGGTTACCAATAGTTTTTCCGCTGGTATTTGGAATCTTTCAGTTAACAATTCCCATGCGTATTTAATCGCTTCTAATTTAAAGTAATCTCCAAAGCTAAAGTTACCAAGCATTTCAAAAAACGTGTGATGTCTTGCTGTGTAGCCGACATTTTCTAAATCATTATGCTTTCCACCTGCTCGGACACATTTTTGACTGGTTGTTGCGGTTGTGTATTTTGGTTTTTTATATCCAAGGAAAAAATCTTTGAATTGGTTCATGCCAGCATTGGCAAACAGTAAAGTTGGGTCATCGCTTGGAACTAAGCTACTCGAAGAAACAACCGTGTGTCCTTTTTCCTTAAAAAAATTAAGGAATATTTCTCGTATTTGGTTACTGGTTAATGATTTCATTTAATAATCTTTTTTATAGTATCGAAAGTAAAACCTCTATTTTGCATAAACTTTATTTGTTTGTTTTTTTCATTTAAATCTGATGGTAGAGATGAATATTTCCTCTCCCAGACCATTCTTGCAGACTCGTATTCCTCGCCTCTTAACACCTCAATAAATTCTTCAATCAAAAAATCATCAATTTCTTTTTGTTTCAATTCATAACTAATTTTTTGAAGACCGAACTTTCTTTTTTTCGAGTTAATGTATGATTCACAAAATCGATAATCTGATTGCAGGCCTTTTTGTTTGAGTTCTTCGACTATTTGATAACAGCTATCTAGATTCAAATCTAATTCATCAGTAGCGAATGGTTTAATTTTATTTACCAATTCGACAAAGCCATATTCTCTTTTAGCGAGATAGTAAAGAGCTCTATTTTTTAATCTTTTGAGAGGATCATCAGCTTGCATCTTCATCAACTGCGTCTTCATCAGTTTGATTCTCGACAATCATTTTTGAGTTAGCAAGATTTGCATTCGCCCTGATTTGGTCTTCAAGGCTTTTTGAGATATCAGGATTTTGTTTTAAATACTCTCGAACATTATCTTTCCCTTGACCAATTTTTTCACCATTATGGCTGTACCAAGCTCCGGCTTTTTCGATCAATTTTAATTTTACACCTTGCTCAATAATTTCCCCTTCCAAGGATATACCCTCGCCGTACATTACATCGAATTCTGCCTGGCGGAAAGGAGGGGCGACTTTATTCTTGACGACTTTTACTCGCGTTTCAGCACCAACAACTTCATCACCTTTTTTAATTGCACCAATCCTGCGGATATCAAGCCTTACAGATGAATAAAATTTTAACGCATTACCACCTGTGGTCGTCTCAGGATTCCCAAACATTACCCCGATCTTCATTCGAATTTGATTAATAAATATGACTAGGGTATTAGTTTTTTTAATATTTCCAGTGAGCTTTCTCAAAGCTTGTGACATTAATCTAGCTTGTAAACCCATATGAGAATCACCCATATCGCCTTCAATTTCAGCGCGTGGAGTGAGGGCTGCAACCGAATCCACCACGACCACATCAACCGAACCGCTTCTGACAAGCATGTCTGTAATTTCTAGGGCTTGTTCACCTGTATCAGGCTGTGAAATAAGAAGGTCGGTCAAATTAACACCTAGTTTGGCAGCATACTGTGTATCGAGTGCATGTTCCGCATCTATAAAGGCTGCTGTGCCGCCTGCTTTTTGAGCAGCTGCAATTACAGATAGTGTTAGGGATGTTTTTCCAGATGATTCAGGCCCATAAATTTCAACAATCCTTCCCTTTGGAAGACCTCCGATACCGAGGGCTATATCTAAACCTAAAGAGCCTGTAGATATTGCTTCAATGGATTCATCTATTTCCGTGCCATCCATCTTCATTACAGAGCCTTTGCCATATTGTTTTTCAATTTGGGCCATCGCGGCTTCTAGCGCTTTTTGTTTATTTTCATCCATTATTTTTATACCCTGAGATTTAATTTAATTGACTTGTAATTATTTCATATTTGGTCACTAAAAGTAAGTTTATCGAGCTCTTCAATGATAAAACTTACCGTCTGTTCTCTGATCGTAGACCTTTCTCCTGATAGCTCTAATTTATAGTCTTTTAATACATTTTCCTTAAAAGCAAAACATACATGAACAGTACCAACCGGCTTTTCTGGAGACCCCCCGTTAGGTCCGGCAATCCCTGTGATTGAAATAGAAAAAATAGCCCTTGAATTTTTTTGGACTCCAATGGCCATTTCTTGAGCTACCTCTCGACTGACAGCACCAAATTCTTCTATCGATTCTTTATTTACCCCTAGCATTCTTACCTTAGACTCATTGCTGTATGTTATGAACCCACAATCAAACCATGCAGAGCTCCCTGATTCATCAGTAATTTTCTTTGCAAATAAACCACCGGTACAGGATTCAGCCACACCGAGGAGAAAATTTTGATCGATAAATTTTTTAGAAATATTTTGAAGCTTATTAGATGACATAAGATGAGGCCATTTGTGTAATTATCAAGGCAAAAAGAGCTGCGCCAAAGTCATCTGCAATCACCCCGACTGCCCCTGGTAATTCTTCTAATTTACTTATTGGCCAAGGTTTTAAAATATCAAAAAAACGAAAAAGAATAAAACTGATTAGATAAAGCAAATAATTATTTGGTAGAAGAATGAGAACAACCAAATAGGCAATAATTTCGTCGATTACTACACATGAGGGATCTTTGATTCTTAAAGACTGAAGCGTTTTCTTTACGCTCACATAGCTAATCATAAGAAGTATGAAAAATATAAATAACTGGTATTGCAAATCGAGTTTATAAAGAAATAAAAAGTAAATGAAAGTCACCAAGGTCCCTAAGGTACCCGCCCCTTTTTTTATCAAACCGGCACCAAATCCTAGTGCAATAAAATGCCAAATATTACTAAATAAAAATTTTAAGTTAACCAAAGTGAGTAAATCCTTCCTTACTTAATTTTATTTTTTTACCATGAAGTGAATATTCAATTTTTTTATCCTTAGTTATCTTTCCAATCATGGCACCCTTAAGGGTGTGTTTCTTTAGTAAATTTTGAATTTTGTTATGATGTTTATGTGGGACAGTCATTAAAATTTGGTAATCCTCACCACCACACATTGCTAGTTCATATTGATTATTTTCCATAAACCATTTATGCATAGGAATTTCGTTAATTTCTATTTTGGCTCCTACGGAACTGCTGTTCAGAATATGTTTAAGATCTCCAACCAAACCATCAGATAAATCAATAGCTGAATTAATCATTGATTTCGTGTCTTGAATGAATTCTAAAGGGGGTTGCGGCTTGAGAAATTCTTCTTGGGATCTTTTTTTTAAACAGTTTGAAATAGATTCTTTATACTTAGGCAACAGGGAATGTTGATTAAAATGTAATGCAGCATAACCAACCTCATTAGTCACCCAAATTTCATCCTCTGGAATTGCCCCGCTTCTTTTTAAAACATTCTTGGAGGATACATTTCCCGTAATAGCAATTGAGATTGATGTGGATCCTTTATTCGTATCACCACCGATGATTTCAATATTATATTTTTTAGCACAAGCCTTAATTCCTTTGGTGAATTTTGCAATCCAATTTACATCAAGACTTTTTAGGGAAATTGAAAGGAGGGCATAGCGAGGTTGACCACCCATTGAGATTATGTCCGAGACATTCACAGCAAGTGACTTCCACCCCAAATAGTATGGATCAGAATCTCCCGTAAAATGATGACCAATATTTAAAGTATCCATAGATATTGCCATCAACTCATTTTTATTTAATGGGATGAGGGCAGCATCGTCACCAACACCTAATACTGCATGCTTGCTTGTGAAATTAAAATATTTTTTTATTAAATCAAATTCATTCATTTTTTTGGCCTAAAAGCCTTAACGATATCGTCATTCGTTTTAATGATTGGGCCTCCAATGAGCTCTATACAGTATGGTACAGCAGCAAATATTCCTGGCACAGTTGTTTCATTATTTTTATTTTTTAAACCTTCAAGAGTCTCTTTGATTGCTTTTGGTTGTCCAGGAAGATTGATAATAAGAGCCCTATTTCTTATCACAGCAATTTGCCTGGACAGAATGGCGGTTGGCACAAAATTAAGACTAATTTGTCTCATTTGCTCACCGAACCCTGGCATAATCTTATCTGCAACAGCCTCGGTGGCATCTGGTGTCACGTCTCTTTGACTAGGACCAGTTCCTCCAGTGGTGAGGATTAAATGACATTGGTCAATGTCTGCTAAATCAATTAATGTTGATTTAATAAGTTCAAATTCATCCGGGATTAGTTTTTCTATAAAAATAATTTCATCAATAATCGCCTGTTTGCACCATTCTTTTAGGTGGGGTAGACCCAGATCCTCATACTCACCTTTTGTTGCTCGATCACTAATTGAAACTAAACCAATCTTAATGAATTTTTTTCCCATATAAAAGTCAGATTTCTTGTTATTAATATCAAAGAAGACACCATGAAAAAATACATATTTGCGCTCCTCACTTTTTTTATTTTACCAAATCTATATGCCGAGAATGTGTTTGAAAAAAATTTTCAACAACAAGGCGACAAGAATCTTAAATCACTTAATCCAGATCCTCAAACTGAAATTTACAGAGGTTGGGATAAAGACAAAGACAATATAATGATGTTAGAAGAAGGGTATGACTTAATTGGCTTTTCATCTTTTGCTGGAACATATGTGCCCCCTGCAGAAGCGTTAGATTTTGGTAAGCAAATTAAAGCGGACACTTTGCTTGTTTATGATCGTCAAATCAATGAGGCAACTCGAGCCACAGCAATTAAGAGGGCAAGAGAAAATATTAAAAAGAAAAAATTAGATGATGAAGGAAAAATTGAAGAAATCATCATCGATCCGAATGATCTTGCTGATTCAGATGCAATGTTTGATTTTTACGTATCCTACTGGGCAAAATTACCAAAACCCCTGTTTGGAACCCACTTAATAAGTTTTAAGGAAGATGATGAAAGATATGAAGACGGTGGCTTGTTTGTTGTAGCTGTTATAAAGGATTCTGCTGCAGCGAATTCAGGAATCGAAAGAAAAGATCGAATCATGACTATCAATGGAATCAGCTTAAAAGAGCCTAATGAGTTTATCGAGGAATTGATAAAGAATAAGGGAAATGTTGTAGAAATTGCATATATGCGAGATGGCAACTTAAATAATATTAAGGTGCAGATCTAATTTTTTTTATATCAGCAAGAATGATTCGATATAAGTTTCTGTAATTTTTACTTTTCTTGTCAGATTGAAATTCTTTGCGAGCAGCATTTATTGTTTGGTTTAAATTGGTCAAGTCAGGTTGGAATTCATTGATGTATTCATTCAGTACTGATTGATCATTAATGAGTTTGTCTCTCCATAACTCTGCCTCATGTTCGAATTTGACTTGAAGTCTTGAGAAGGCTTTTAAAGTATCCATTTCTTGAGTGACATTTGCAAGATCGAAGTCTCGCAATAGTTTTCCTAAAAACTGTGCTTGCCTTCGCTTTGCACTATTTTTTTTTATCTCTTTATAAAAAATAATAGCTTCTATTATTTCGTCACTTAAGGATAGCTCTTTTATTTTATGATTTGGAAGATTAGATATTTCAATACCAAATTGTTGTATATCATCAGCTTCTTTTTTTAATTGAGTTTTACTTTTTATTGAATCTTCCATATGATAACGAGCAATATTATTAGTTAGTTTTAGGATTTTTATGCAAAATGAAATTCTTGGTTACACCGAAGAAAAACTAAAAAATCTTTGTGAAGACATTATAACGCAGTCAAAGAAACTAGGCGCCGAATCTGCTGAGGTCGATGTAAGCATCGCATCAGGTAAAAATTTAACTGTGCGCAATGAAGATGTTGAAACGTTTGAGATAAATAATGATAAAAATGTAACGTTAACCTTGTATCAAAATGGAAGAAAAAGTGTTGTCTCTTCTTCTGATTTTTCAAAAAAAACCATGCAACATTTAATTGATAATTCGCTTAATATGCTCAAGGTGACTGAGCAAGACCCATATTTTGGTATCGTTGAACAAGATTTACATCCCAAAAAAACAAGACCAGTAGATATTTTTTATCCACAAGAATTAAGTTTTGATGACATGCTAGAAATTGCCAAAAAAACGGAGTCATCCGCTAAATCATATGATGAGCGAATTACTAACTCAGAAGGTGCCACCATTAACTATAGCTCCTCCGTATTCATGTATGCCAATTCTAATCAATTCTTTGGCGGTTTTCCCGGCTCAAGATACTCGCTTTATTGTTCAGTCATAGGTTCAAAAGACCAAACAATGCAAAGAAGCTACGATTATTCTAATGTCAGAGATTTTCATGACTTAAAAAATCCAACCCAACTCGGCGAAGAGGCGGCAAAAAATACGATTGATCGACTAAACGTTAAAAAAATTAAGACGGGAAACTATCCAATTATTTTTCATAACACCATTTCTGATGCGATTATAAATCCAATCTTGTCAGCCGTATCAGGAAGAAATTTATACCGACAAAATTCTTTTTTACTGGACACTGTTGGAACAAAAATAGCATCTGATCGATTAACTATTTCAGAAAAGCCGCTGTTAATAAAAGGCCATGCATCAACTTATTTTGATGATGAAGGGGTGGAGGTTTTTGATAATACCTTAGTTGACCGGGGCATATTAAATCGTTATTTGTTATCAAACTACTCTGCAAAAAAATTAAATCTTGCAACTACAGGAAACGCTGGGGGAACACACAATTTGATATTTGAGCATCACAATATTTCTCTCGCTCAAATGATTAAAGACATAAACAAAGGGTTTCTTATCACTGAATTGCTTGGGCATGGGGTAAACATGGTGAACGGTGATTTTTCCAGGGGAGCGGCTGGCCTTTATATCGAGAACGGTGAGATTCAGCACGCTGTTGAAGAAATTACCATTGCAGGAAATTTAAAGGATATGGCGATGGACATTGTCAGTATTGCAGATGATGCGAATTATAATAGCTCAAAATATATTGGCTCAGTATTAGTTGAAAAAATGGCTGTAGGAGCCAGTTAGAAATTTGTAGATTAATTATTAGCGGTAGATGAAACTAATTCTTCTTCAGTGAATGGCTCATAACCGTCCGATAATAAATTTTCATCATCATAATCAACAGATCCATCAGAATCATTTACAAGACTGTCGCGATATTGCAAATAAGCATCACGTTGGAATGCATAAGGGTCTATTGAAGCCTCTTCAAGGATATCAGAAGCATTCAGTAACTCTGTTCTAGCATCAATGAATTGACCTAGTCTAACTTGGTTTCTGGTTCTTACGTCGCTGATGTAACTGATCGGGTCAAAATACAAGGTATCAGCAACTAATCCAAAACCATCTCTAACGGTAGATGGTCCAAAAAATGGAATAACAATATAAGCCCCTGATCCGACACCCCAGTGACCCAGTGTTTGACCGAAGTCTTCCTTACGTCTTTCCCCACCGGTCATCGTATGTACATCGACGAAGCCTAAAATACCAATGGTTGAATTAATGGCAACTCTACTCGCATCATTCAAAGCGTGTTTGACTTTGAATTGGAGAAGGTCATTAATGACCGTAACAATATCTCTAATATTATTAAAGAAATTATTAATTCCCTTGACAACAAAAGATGGGGCTACTGCTTTATATCCTTTGGCTACAGGTTTAGCTACAGTGTCATCAAAAGCAGTATTGAATTTATAAATCCCTCGATTCATTGACTCCAATGGGTCTGGATTATTGGTAGTTGCGCAACCCCCTAAAAAAAGGATTATTACCATCAAAATGAGATTTTTTAAGACATTACTAACGTTCATCTTTGTTATTATCCATGAATTTAAATATTAAATCTTAATGACATTAAAAATAAGTAAATGATCAAATGAAATATTTGATTAATGTTGTTTTTTTACAACATTATTGACATGCTCAAACATTTTTAATGCTTTTGGTCTTTGAGTGGCATGGTCAATGATTGGTTTTGGATAATCCTTTGGAGTGAATTTAGCATGAGGCTCGTGAATATTTTTTTTATCAAATTCACTTAATTCGGGCACGTATTTCTTTATAAACTTCCCATCACTGTCAAATTTTTGTGACTGGAGTAGTGGATTAAAAATTCTAAACCATGGCTGGGCATCGCAGCCAACTGAGGCTGCCCATTGCCAACCGCCATTGTTTGCAGAAAAATCATAGTCAATTAACTTTTCTTTAAAATATTCCTCACCCCATCTCCAATCAATCAATAGATCCTTAGTTAAAAAAGAAGCAACGATCATTCTTAATCGATTGTGCATATAGCCTGTTGTATTTAATTGTCGCATGGCTGCATCCACAATCGGAAATCCTGTCATGCCTTGCTTCCATGATTCAAAAAAGGACTCATTATTCTCATATTGCAAATTATCGTATTGTTGTTTGAAGGAGTGACCATCTTGTACATGAGAAAAGTTAACAATAATCTGAAAATAAAAATCCCTCCAAATCAGCTCGTTTAACCATGACTTTGATCCTGGTGTTGAATAATTTTGTAAACAGATATTAGCTATTTCTCTGATGGAAATAGTTCCAAATCTGTTATGAACAGAGAGGTATGACACTCCTTTGATGGCAGGAAAATTTCTTGTTTGGTCATAATCCTCAAGCCTACCTTTAAATTCATTAATTTGCTTTTGTATATCCTGATGAGTGGTAGCGATTTGAAAAGATGAGATATTTGAACTATCGAAACCAATATCATCAAGTGTTAAGGTTTTTTCGATGGTAAATTTTTCAAAATTAATATCATCTAGTTGGTATAGGTTTTCACCTGAGCCACTTGTTAGTAGTTTTTCAAGATGATTATTTCTGTAAGGTGAGAATACAGAGTAATGCGTATTGTTTTTTGTCACAATCTCATCTGCTTCGAAGAGAACTTGATCTTTGAAAGAATGAAATGTTTTATTTAATCCTGATAATTTATTTTGGACATCATGATCACGATTTACACCATATTTCTCGTAATCTCTATTTACAAAAACAGCCTCAGCATTTATAGACTCCGCTAGTTTAGGTATTTCGTGGACAGGATCACCAAACAGTATCCAGATGTCAGAACCATATTTTTTTAGAGTTTGCTTGATGTCTTGTAATATTTGATAAATAAAATCGACTCTCTGATCATTTTTATTTTTTAGTTTACTCAAAATATTTGTATCGAAAACAAAGCAAATGCTGGTCGAGTTTGATTGAGAAGCAGCCTCATGTAAAGCAGTGTTGTCATGCAGGCGGAGATCTCTTCGAAGCCACACTAATGATTTTGAAAAAGACTTATTCACGATGGTATGGGAGATTATTAATAATAGAATACGATCTATAAATTTGTTCAATTAAAAAGACTTTAACCAACTGATGTGGCAAAGTTAAGTTCGATAGACTCATCACCATGTTGCTTTTATCAAGAATAGCCTGGTCCAGTCCATCAGCACCACCAATAATAAAATTTATATTTGAATGATTTAACATGATTTTTTCTAGCTGTTGAGACATCTCAACAGATGAAAAAGTTTGTCCTTTTTCATCCAAACTAATAACAAAAGCATTGCTATCAATTTTTGAAAGAATGTTTTGTGACTCAAGCTCTTTCTTGATTTTAATATTCTTATCTTTTGATTTTAACTGAAGATTGATCCACTCAATCTTTGAATATGCAGAGACTTTGTGTGAGTAGGATTTAATTAGATGATTTATTTCTTTACTAGGTTGTGAACCAATGCTGATTATTTTGATAATCAATTATGATTGCCAAAGTTCTTCAAGATTAAAATAAGCTCTCGTGGTTGGCAGCATGATATGAACTAGAACATCATTGAGGTCAACTAAGACCCATTCCCCATCTCCTTCACCTTCGATATTTGTCACACTTTTGCCAATATCTTTAAGAGTGTCTTTTAAATGCCTGGCTAATGCTTTGGTTTGTCTATTTGAATTGGCAGATGCAATGATCATATAATCAGCAATGGAGGTTTTTTTTCGTACATCAATCACAGTAATATCAAACGCTTTAATGTCTTCTAGAGAGTTGACTATGATTTGATTTAATTTTGTTCCTGAAGTCAAATTTTAGGCAGCTTGGATGTCGATGGAGTTTTTTGTGATGGTGATGTTATTCTCACTATCAACATAAACCAGTGAAGGCGCATATTTTTCTAATTCAATTTCATTATAATCTGCATAGGTTGCGATAATAAGCATATCACCAGGATTGGCTTTGTGAGCAGCAGCTCCGTTTATTGAAATTATGCCCGAACCCTGTTCAGCCGAGATGGCATAGGTGGTAAATCTTTCGCCGTTAGTAATGTTGTATATAGCAATTTGTTCATACTCATTGATATTTGCTTCTTTGAGTAAATTGATATCTATGGCACATGAACCCTCATATTCCAATTCAGAGTGAGTAACTGTTACTCGATGTAACTTTGATTTTAACATTCTTCTTAACATAAAGTTAAAACACCAAATAATTTGTAAGTGGCTATTATAAACTCAGATATATTTAGATGCAAAATTCAATATTATCAATTAAGCGCACCTTCCCTAAATATGCAGCAACGAGTGCAACTAGTTTTCTTTCACTACGCTGGGGTGCTAATAAAGTTTTTTGTGATCGTATCGATACATAATCTACCTTCCAGCCATTATCCTGTAATTTTTTAGCAACTTTTTCTTCCATTGAACGCAATTCAGAAATTGTTTTTAAATTTGCTTTGATGTAAGTCAGTTGTTGGTAAAGCATTGAGGCAACAGGCAGGTATTTTTTTATAATTAATGAGTTTCTCGAGCTCATCGCTAGCCCAGATTGTTCTCGTTCAGTATTAACTGCTAATACTTTAATAGGGTAACAAAAATCATTTAAAAATTTTTTTAAAATAAATAATTGTTGATAATCTTTTTTGCCTAGTAGTAAATAACTCGGTCGAATTATATTGCAAAAACGAGCCACGATACTTATAACACCTTCAAAATGACCCGGTCTATTTTTGTCACATAAATCATGCTTTATTTTTTTTAAATCAAAGTTAAAGGGGTTATTGATGGTATTCATTTGTTCTTTATTGGGAACAAAAACAATGTCAACATTTTCTTTTTGTAGCTTAATAAGATCTTCTTTAAGAGTTCTTGGGTAAGATTTAAAGTCGGCTGAACTATTAAATTGGATTTCATTAACAAAAATTGAGACTACTACTAATTTATTTAGACTGCGTGCTTTACGAACTAAAGCTAAGTGCCCATCATGTAAGTTACCCATTGTAGGCACAAAAGCAATTTCTTTATTTTGTGAAATAAACTTGCTCAGCCCCCGAATGCTTTTTATAGTGTTCATGAAGTTTTTTTAAAGAAATTAGCTATGTGTTTGAAAGCAGCACTTTGTTGATTAATATTGATTTTTATTTCCTCACCCTTTAGTAAACCAAGTGCTACATACATTACGTCAACTTTTCCATTACAGAAATTTGTATTTTTATAACCAACTAATGGTATTGAGACACTCTCTGATACTTTTTTATTTGCTGCTGTCGACATCTTGGACAAGACAATCAGCTTTGCCCCCGAGTCTTCATGTTCTTTTGCTATTCGTGCATATTCACTAGCTGTATTTTTTGGCGAGTGTTTTTGAGGTGTGATGCCTATATGAGTACAAATAGATATATTTTTTTTCGTTAATGTGGCAACTAGCTGATTAATCTCACCATGACCTTCTATTTTTATTATATCTGCACCAAACTTAGTTAGCTTTTTTGCATGGGAAATGGCTAGCTGATTATTTGTTAATGAGTGTGATGGGAGGTCAGCGATGATAGGCAATGACGTTACTTTTTTAATTATTTTTAGAATCTCTATTAAATCTTTTAGATTTACATCAGTGGTATTTTTATAACCTAAATTGAGAATTCCTGTTGAGTCTCCAACTAAAATGGCGTCACAACCTAGAAGCTTTGCAATATTGGCAGATGTTGCATCATAACAACTCATGATTTTTAAAAAATTATTTTTTTTAACTTTTAATTTTTTACTCATGCTGTTAGATTACCCGAGGATTAAAAAACTCTCTTGTGGATGATAATTGCTCAATTTTTTCAACTAACATTGAAATAGCTCCAGGGTCATCAATAATATCTAGGTTTTCGTTATTTACAATTAACAGTTTTTGATTATATTTAAAATGAAAGAAGTTGCTGTAAGCTTCAGCAATTTTCTCTAAGTACTCTGTAGAAATCGTTTTTTCATAGTTAATACTTCTTCTCTCCACCCTTTTTTTTAATAACTCGACAGGTGTTTGAAGATAAATGACCAGATCTGGTTTTGGAACTTTAAGCTCGAGAAACTGATAAATTTGTTTGTAAAGTTTTAGTTCTTCGTCATCTAGGTTGAGTTGGGCAAATATTGGATCTTTATAAATAAAAAAGTCTGCTACCGTCCCCTTATGAAAGAAATCATTTTGTTTTATGTCATTTATTTGCTCAACTCTTTGAAAAAGAAAAAATAATTGAGTGGGAAGGGCATACTGAGACATGTTTTTGTAAAACTTAGGAAGAAAAGGATTTTGGTCGGCTTTTTCTTTAATGAGATTAGAGCCAAAGTTTTCACTTAGCATTCTTGATAATGTAGATTTGCCTGAGCCAATTGGGCCTTCAACAACAATATAAGGATATTTCTTAAAGGGATTAATCATTTATTATGTTTATAGTTTTTATATCAAGTTTACCTAAAAATTCTTTGAGGTTGTTTATTTTGGGTATTTTTATTGATGGCTCAATTTCAAGTAATGGAATCATGACAAATGGCCTATCAAGCATTCTAGGGTGAGGGATAACTAACTCTTTTTCATTAATGCATAAATCATCAAATAAAAGAATATCGATATCAATGGTTCGAGGCCCATTGAATATTTTTTTTATTCTTTTTTGTTTTTTTTCAATTTCCTGAAAGTGTTGTAGCAATTCTTTTGGTAATAAATCGGTTTCAATTGATATAACTTGGTTAAAAAAATTTGGTTGATTTAAATAACCAACAGGAAGTGATTCGTATACATTTGATTTTTTTTGAACAGAGGTTTTTTCTATATTGTGGATTGAAAAAATAGCATCCTTTAATTGTTTAAGAGGATTTGACATATTGCTTCCTAAACCTAGATATACCGTATGCATATTACTCTTTAGTTATTAGTAATTTTTTTCTTGATGCTTCACTAGCCTCTTGCCATTTTGTCCACCATTCACCATATCTTTTTTCTTCTTGATCAGAGCTGCATCTCAGAAGTAGAAAATCATAGGCAGCTCTAAATCTTGGATGATTGGAAAGTCTGTAAACAGATCTTGTTTTAAGTTTTGTAAATCTGGGTTGCAGTCTCCATATTTCTGAGATGTATTTAATAAAACGATTATGGATAAAAATATTGGGATCTGTTTTATTAAAGAAATGTTTAATTTGGGTATCTAATGTCAGTTTAGAATCATTCTTAAGTGAATGATTAAAAGCATCCCATAAAATCACAGCCATTAGAAAGCCTGGGTTGACGGTCTTGTCTGCCTTGACCCTTGAGTCTGTATTATTCATTCCATGAATTAGAAGACTATTTTTATCTAATGAATGATTCGATAAAAAAGGAAAAAATAAGTCTAGCAATTGGTATTTTTTTAACACGAAGATACTTTTCTTTGCATGGCCAGTTAAAAAGAATTTCATCATTTCATCAAAAATTCTTGAGTAAGGGATGTTGTCTAATAGCGGGATGAACTTCTTTATATTGCCTAATGTTAATCCCAGATTAAACTCAAGTTTTGCATGAAAACGGATTGCTCTTAAAAGTCTTACGGGGTCTTCATTTATTCTTTGTTCAGGATTTCCAATAAAATTAATATTCTTATTTTCAATATCTTTTTTACCGTTAAATGGGTCAAATAGATGGTTATTTATTGGGTCATAAAAAATAGCATTCATTGTAAAGTCTCGCCTTTGAGCATCTTCCTCAATTGTTCCGAATGCGTTATCCTGAACCACTCCGTTTCTTAGCTTATTCACCTCTGAAGGTTTTTTTCTAAATGTAGAAACTTCAATAATTTGTCTGTCAATTCTGACATGAACAATCTTGAAGCGTCTGCCAATAATTCTGGAATTTTTAAAAATGGCAGTGACTTGATCTGGATGTGCATTGGTAGCGATATCAAAGTCTTTTGGTTGAATGTTGAGAAGTAAATCTCTTATACATCCTCCAACCATATAAGCTTGAAAGTCATATTTTTGTAATTTTCTAATTACTTCTAATACGTAACTTGGTATCGATTTATTATTTAAAGAATACTGATTAGAAATTTTTTTATTAGCAGCGCTTGATGTCAACTTCGCTTCCAAAGGGTATCTGGAACTTTATTTTCTTGATTCAGCATCCTAGCCAGAACAAAAAGGAAGTCTGATAGGCGGTTGAGATAATATAGTGAGGAACTGTTAATCTCTTCAATTTCTTTCAAATTAATACAGTTTCTTTCAGCACGACGACATACTGTTCTTGCGACATGGGCAAGAGCTGCTGGTTTTGAACCGCCAGGCAAAATAAATTCTTTTAATGGTGGAAGTTTTTGATTCATTGCATCTAGCTCAATTTCTAAAAAATCAACTCTTTGTGAATCTAACAGTTTATGACTTGGAATAGATAACTCACCACCAATGTTAAACAAGTCATGTTGTATTTCCGTGAGAGTAGTTTTGATTTTTTCAGGAACAGTTTCTGTCAGAATTAGACCAATGATGGAATTTAATTCATCAATCGATCCAAGGCACTCTACCCGAACTGAATTTTTTTTAACGCGTTGACCGTTACCAAGGGATGTCTCTCCATTGTCTCCAGTTTTTGTATAAATATGTGTTAATCTATCAGCCATAATTTTTGGATCATCTTTTGAATAAACATTATATGAAATTTATGGCCCAAGATACACCAGTAATTATAATTTTTGATTCAGGCTTGGGTGGCACATCTATTCTAAAAGAAATAATTTCTTTGAATTTTAGTCAGCAATTAATCTATGTAGCTGATAATCAGTATCTACCCTACGGTCTTCAAACCAAAGATTTTATTGAAAAGAGGGTGTGTGAGATATTTTCTAGCTTAAATCAACAATATCGTATTGAAGCGGCAGTCATTGCATGTAATACCGCCACTGCTTATGCAGCAAATTCCTTAAGAGGTAAGTTTAAATTTCCAATAGTAGCGATGGAGCCAGGAATTAAACCTGCAATCAATTTAACAAAAAATAATAATATTGGTATATTGGCGACCGAGGGGACAATTAAAAGCTCAAGATTTATCTCTCTTGTTGATCGATTTACATCAGATCAACATAAAATTTCCATCATACCGGGTGTGGGCTTAGTTGAAGAAATAGAGAATCAGTCGTTATCCGATACAAAGTTAGACGCCATTCTATTACCAATAATTAAACAACTGCTTCAGGATAAGGCGGATACATTAGTTTTGGGATGTACTCACTACCCACTCATAAAAAATAAACTGACAAAGTTACTCCCAGAAATACAGGTTGTGGATACGACAAAAGCTGTGTTGAAGGTGTTAACTGGGTATATTGATCAGATACATCCTTCAGAGCAGAAAACTATTTTATTTATGATGAGTAAAGACGAAGGGTCTTATTTACCTAAAATCAAGAAGCTGACAGATTTCTCAAAAATAGAGCAAATAGAATTTGTTAAATAATCTTATACATCGTCCCGCAATAGGGACAATTTACAACATCTTTGCCATGGTGATCTAGATATACCCTTGGATGAAGAGACCAAAAATTAGGATTTTTTGGTGGGCAAAAGACAGGCAAATCTTCTTTATCGACTTCGAATACTTTTCTTTGATTCTTAGACATAGGTTAGCCAGTCACCATATTTCGTATTTTTTCCAGACACGACATCGAAATAAGTTTTTTGAAGAAATTCAGTAATCTCTCCACGTGCGCCTTTGCCAATATTGCGTCGATCCAGTGCTCTTATTGGAGTAACTTCAGCAGCTGTCCCAGTAAAAAATGCTTCATCTGCAGTGTATACTTCATCACGAGTGATGTTTTTTTCTATCACTTGTATGTCATGAGCTTTGGCTATTTCAATAATTGTATCTCGAGTAATTCCCTCTAAAGCAGAGGATAGGCTAGGCGTGATTAGGTATTCATTTTTTACTAAAAATATATTTTCACCAGAGCCCTCAGATACAAAACCTTGCGTATCTAAAAGAAGTGCTTCATTGTATCCATCATTAATTGCTTCTTGATGAGCAAGAATCGAATTCATGTAATTCCCATTGGCCTTTGCTTTACACATAGTGACATTCACATGATGGCGTGAGAATGAAGACGTTTTTACAGCAATTCCCTTTTCTAATGCTTCTTGACCCATATAGGCTCCCCAGCTCCATGCTGCAACAATTACATGGGTAGATAGTGTTTTTGCAGATATTCCCATGCCCTCAGATCCATAAAATGCCATGGGACGAATGTAAGCAGATTTCAGTTTATTTTCTTTTACACTGTCAATTTGAGCTTGGTTGATTTCATCTTTAGAAAAGGGTAGGGCCATACTTACAATATGGGCAGAATTAAATAGGCGATTAGTGTGTTCTTTTAATCTAAAGATAGCTGTTCCTTTTTCTGCCTCATAAGCTCGAACACCCTCAAAAACACCCAAACCGTAATGTAGAGTGTGTGTGAGAACATGAGTCTGAGCTTCACGCCAAGGTGTCATTTTCTTATCGAACCAGATTAACCCATCACGATCAGACATTGATTGAATTACTGCCATCTTATTTCCTATTGTTTGTTAGAATGTGATTTTGTAATTAATGAACTACATCAACATAAATGTTTAAAAAGCTAATTTGCATATTATTCCTTATTTTAAGTGCATGTGGAAGTGATACTTCAAATTTTCATGGCTCCGACATTACTGAGGCTCAATTAAATGGAAGAATAGAATTAACGTCTCATGATAATGAAGTGTTTGACTCAAATAATTTATTAGGCAATGTTATTGCAGTATTTTTTGGTTTTACCCATTGCCCTGATATCTGTCCGACATCCTTGACTGAGTTAAAAATGATCACTGAGCAATTAGATCAACCAGAAAAATTTAAAGTGCTATTTGTCAGTGTTGACCCAGGTCGAGATACCGTTGATGAATTGAAAAACTACATTCCACGTTTTGGTGACAATATGACTGGATTGACTGGCTCAAAAGATCAAATAAAAAAAGTCGCAGATCAATTCAAAGTATTTTATCAAGCGGTACCTCAGGGGAATGATTACACCATCGATCATTCTGCAGGGATTTACATCATTGATAAGAGTGGCCAAGTAAGGATTAGATTTCCATATGGCACAGATACAGCATTAATGGTCGAGGATATCAATAAATTATTAATCTAGCGTGAATAGAGAAAGTGCTTGATCCTTGAGTTGTTTTTTATAAATTTTGTACTCAGGAAAAATTCTTTCAACTTCATGCCAAAATAATTTTGAATGGTTCATATGTTTCAAATGAGCTAACTCATGACAAATCACGTAGTCAATAATTCCAGAAGATGTTTGAATTAACCTCCAACTTAACCTTATGTTTTTATTATTGGAGCAAGAGCCCCATTTTGTTTTTGCATTGGTTAGTTGAATACTCGATGGTTTTATTTCTAAAATATGATCATATAAGTCAATACGTTTTTTAAAATATTGAAGAGCAAATTCTTTGAGAATTTTTTTCACATCACTGACCCCGTTAGTTTTGCAGAAAATGATTTTATCCTCATGATCAATCTGAGTTTTTCGATGTTCTGGAATAACTTTATATTCTTCACCTAGGAGTAAGATTGTCTCAATTTGATTTGTTCTAGAAATAGTTTGGGATGAAATGTGTTTTAAGTGTTTACTAATCCAGTCAAATTTTTTTTCAATAATACTATTGATATAAATATCATCAGTATGAAAGGGAGTTGAAATGATCAAACCATCCTGGTCAATTTTTAAACTAATATTTTTTTTAGATTTTTTTATATGGGTAAATTCCACCAACTCACCATTAATATAAGTCGTTTTTTTTTCTTTTGACGATGGTTTTGGGTTAGTGAATAATTTTTTCCACATTGCTATTGATCCATTTTTTTGCTGACTCATTTATTTGATCAGTTGAAAGCTCATGTGTCTCAATTAAAGGGCCTATCTTTAAAGTAATTTTCCCTGGGTGTTTAAGGAAACTATTCTTTGGCCAAAAATAGCCTGCATTATGGGCAATTGGCAAAACAGGACAATCAATTTTTTTTGCTAACCAGCTCCCCCCAATATGATATTTTTTGTCTTCGTTTAAATTAGCCCTGGTCCCTTCTGGAAAAACGATGATGAAAAAACCTTTTTGTATTTTAGTTAAACCTTGATTAAACATCTGGAGCAATGCTTTTTTTCCTGAGGAGCGATCAATTGCGATGGGAGAAGTAAGCCACAAACCCCAACCAAAAAAAGGAATTAGTAACAATTCACGCTTTAAGACCCAGACTTGTTGCGGTAAGGCAATTTGAAGGGCAAGCGTTTCCCAAGCAGACTGATGATTACAGAATACAATACAAGGTTTATTTGGAATATTTTCAGACCCATGTATTTCAAAAGATAAGTTACATGTAAATTTTAGCCAAGGGATCATTGTTTTTGCCCATAAGGAAATAAATCTGTATCGATATTTCTGAGCAAGTGGAAATGTTAATAATGAAATAAGAGTAAAAGGTATAGTAAAGAGGAACATTCCCACATAAAAAATAAATGACCTTACTTTTATCATGATGACTTTATGATGTGCTGTGTAGCATCTTTAAGATTTTTAAAAACTCTTGTTTTTTTTGGATAATTTTTTTGTTTAAGGACTTGTTGCCCATTTCCAGTTTTAACCAGGATCGGTTGCATCTTCATTGCATCAAAGGCCTGGAGATCTCTAAGAGAATCGCCTACACCATATACTTTTTGCAAGCTGGTACCATAAACTTTTTCTATTTCTAGCAACATTCCAGGTTTTGGTTTTCTACATTCACATTCATCTTCGTCGGTATGTGGACAGATAAATATGGAGTCAATCCTCCCTCCCATATCTGCGAGCAGACGATGCATTTTGCGATGGATTTGATTTAGATTTTCCATGGAGTATAGACCTCTGCCAATGCCTGATTGGTTGGTCACTATGATTACTTTGAAATTATTTTGAGTTAATTGTGCAATGGACTCAAGACTTCCAGGAATTGGGATCCATTCGTTTTCATTTTTAATATAGTTAGCTGAATCCTGATTTATAACACCATCTCGATCAAGAATAACTAATTTCATTTTAGGTTCCTAGCACCGACAAATTAGCAATGATGTTCATCGCTTTATTCAGCTCGGAGAGTAGAAGGTGTCGATTGTGCTTAATATTTTTATTATCTGCATTAACCATAGTATCTTCAAAAAAATTATCTATTGTTTCAGATAAATGAATCAAATTATTTAGCAGATTGTTATATTTTTTAGCTTCTAAATAACCTTTATTGTTTTCATTTACTTTAACGATTGACT
Source organism: Methylophilales bacterium MBRSF5 (assembly GCA_001044335.1). Lineage (NCBI taxonomy): Bacteria > Pseudomonadati > Pseudomonadota > Betaproteobacteria > Nitrosomonadales > Methylophilales bacterium MBRSF5. The sequence goes on along the minus strand of CP011001.1, from coordinate 949,351 downwards.
GATACAGTAGTTTTTCAGAATCTGACTCCAATAAGTCTTGATTAACTTTGTCAGTTAATGGTTTATCATATTTTTTTAAGATATTTAGAACTCTTTTATTGGATTGAGCAAGATTCTCGCTGACATCAATTTTTTTAAATTCGTTTACTGCTTCAACTTTTAAGATAATGTCGTTAATAAGCCTTGGTTGGCTATCACACACCGACTGGACAACCAGCGTTTCATAACCTCGATCTTTAATAAAATTTTCTAGACGATCATAAATAAAATCGATTAGGTGGCCTTTGTTTTCTTCATTGTCACCCGGAAAGGTTTTATTTATTAATTCAATTAAATCAAGATTAATATCGCATTCAATTAAAATTCTAATGATCGAGATAGCAGTACGTCTTAATGCAAAAGGATCTTTTACCCCTGAAGGTTTTTCCTCGATTGAAAATAAATCAATTAGGGTGGTAAATTTATCTGCGAGGGATAGTATTAGGGAGGTATCGTTCTGGGGTAAATCATCTCCAGAGAATTTCGGCTTGTAATGGTCTTCAATGGCTTGTGCAAAATCCTCATCCATGTCCGAAGCTAGGGCGTAATACTTACCCATAATTCCTTGTAATTCAGGAAATTCGCCAACCATCAAAGAACTGAGGTCTGCTTTTGCGAGCTTAGCTAATTGATCACTGTCATGGTTTGAGTTTAGCGTCGTATTTTCACAAATATGGTTGAAAATTTTGCTCACACGCAAGCAACGCTCATTCAAGGATCCCAACTTCTGATGATAAACAATATTATCTAAGTCACTGACCATGGCGTTAAGTGACCTTTTTTTGTCTTGAGAAAAGAAAAATTCAGCATCAGCCAATCTTGGATAAATTACCTTCTCATTCCCTTTGACTACCATGGATGGATCTTTGGGGTGGATATTAGAGATCAAAATGAATTTATTTGTTAGTTGATTATCCTTGAGTACGGGGAAATATTTTTGATTACTTTTCATGGATAAAATCAAACATTCAGATGGGATATCCAAGAATTGGCTGTCAAAAGATCCCATCATTGCATTAGGCTTTTCAACTAATGTTGTCACCTCTTCCATTAATTCATTGTCTAGAGGGCAAGAATAATTATTTCCTAAATTATTTATCAAGTGAGAAATTTGATTTTGAATTTCATCATAACGCCTATCAAACTCTGGAATGACGTTACCTTTCTTCTCCAGTAACTCTTCATATTGATCTGCATTTTTTAGGTTTAATGCCTCTGTGCTCTCAAATCGGTGCCCGTGGATAATATTGTTTGCTTTAAGTCCTAGTATCTCGATCTCTAAAACTTCACTTCCATGCATACAGATTAAATTAATTGCTGGCCTTGCAAAATTAACGGATGTCCAACCGTCGGCTAATTGATATGACATAACCTTTTCAATTGGTAATTTTTTTAACACTTGATTTAATTCTTTTTGAATAAATTCAACAAGACTAGTCCCTTCAATATTTTTTTTTGCATATAACACTTCATCTTGAATTATGAAGTTATCCAAGGAATCTTTAAGGTCAATTAAATTTAAACTCTCTAATTTCTTTATCAGGGGCGCTGCAGCTTGATCATCAACCCAGCCAATTTTTTTTGGCATGAGTTTAATTTCAGTTAACTCGTCAGGACTTTTGGTCGCCGTGTGACTAACCTTAAATCCAATACGCCGCGGAGTTGAGTAAATATTTAATTTTGAATTTGATGTTGTAAATTTATTTTGGTTAAGTTGGTTATAAATTTCTGTAGCTAAAAAGTCTGACATCTGCTTTTGTGAGGAGGGAGGAAGTTCTTCACATAACAATTCAAACAGTAACGTATTCTCACTCATGCTTAGTTATCCTCTAAATTTTTAAGAACTTCAGACGCATGCTCTTTGTTAGCTAGGGGAAATTTTAACGCTGCTCGACTGCTGAGGTAACTCTCAGCAACTAGTCGTGATATGTTTCTAATTTTTCCGATATAACTCGCTCTTTGTGTAACACTAATTACCCCTCTGGCATCCAATAAATTGAAGGTATGGGCTGCTTTTAGAACTTGCTCATACGCTGGGAGTGCTAGCTTTTGTTTAACCAGGTACTTAGCCTGTTCTTCATGACTTGAAAAAGCTGTTTGTAAAAATTCGACATTACTATGTTCAAAGTTATAAGCACTTTGCTCCTTTTCATTTTGAAGGAAGACATCACGGTATGTTGTCGTCTCATTCCATTGAAGATCAAAGACGTTATCAACTCCTTGAATATACATCGCTAACCTTTCAAGGCCGTATGTGATTTCTCCTGTGATAGGTTTGCAAGAAATCCCTCCCACTTGCTGAAAATAAGTAAATTGAGTTATTTCCATTCCATTTAACCAGACTTCCCAGCCCAAACCCCAGGCACCTAGGGTGGGGTTTTCCCAGTTATCTTCTACAAGCCTTAAATCATTTTTATTGAGGTCAAAACCTAGTGATCTAATTGATTCAATGTATAAATCAACGATATTTTCTGGAGATGGTTTTAAAACAACCTGAAATTGATAATAATGCTGGAGGCGATTAGGATTTTCACCATACCTTCCATCTTTTGGCCGTCGGCTAGGTTGCACATAGGCTGCTTTCCATGGTTCAGGCCCAATGGCTCTAAGAAAAGTTGCCGTATGAGATGTGCCCGCTCCTACTTCTTGGTCATAGGGTTGGATAATTACACAGCCTTGACTTGCCCAGTATTGTTGCAGTTTAAAAATTAATTCTTGAAAGGTCATTATTTGTATATTTAAAAATTAGATTGTGATTTTACTTTCTTTTTAACCTTCAATAAAGCCGATGAGGTTACTTTGTTAGCGAAAAACATAAAAAACAATATGATGTAAAGCGGAATATATCCATATTTTGCAAAAATAGTTTTATATTGATTGGTTTGAGCACTCAATTCAAGAACACCTGTGGTGAACATGGGTAACTGATTTTGTATTGTCCCTTTTGCGTCAATATAGGCGGTCACTCCGGTATTTGTAGCGCGGACAATTGGCTTTTGATATTCCATGGCCCTTGCTTGAGCAATTTGTAAATGTTGATGAGCTGCTGGTGATTTGTCGTACCAGGCATCATTGGTAAGATTAATAAACAAATCCGCTTTGTTAAATTTATCGTAAGATGTTTTAAAAATATCCTCGTAACAGATATTTAAACCCACATTGACATCGCTGATGTTGATGACATTATTTTTTATTTCTGGAGGTGTTAAATTTGAAAAAGGAATATCTAAAATTTTTTCGTAAAAGAAACCAAAGTACTCAGTGAGCGGAAAATACTCACCAAAAGGGACCAAGTGCTCTTTAAAGTAGTATTGATCAAAATTTTTTTCTTTGATTATGGCTCCATTTAGATAATGTCCATTATCTTCAAAGATCGAACCAATAATGACTGATTTATTCTCGTTAATTTTATTTTCAACTGCTTCATTAAAATTTTTAGGGTAATTTTTATATAGCAAAGGAATAGCCGTTTCAGGGAAAATTACGACTTCTCCTTTTGCTTGATTTAAAAGGTCAACATAAACATTTATCTGTTCCTCAACTCTATTTGCATCCCACTTTATTGATTGGCTTATATTTCCCTGGAGAAGAGAAATATTTAAATTATTATTTTCAATCGTAGGTTCGGGCTTAAGTAAATGTATTAAGAAGTTTGTCGAAATAATAAATGCAATAAGAAATAACGATAATTTTCTTTTACTTTTATTAAGAAAAGAAATATACAAAAGGGCGCTTATTATTAGAACTACCAAGGACACTCCGTGGCTTCCTATGATTTCATAATAATTATTAACTAAGGGGTTATTTGTTTGGGAAAATCCAATTGAAAGCCAGGGAAACCCTGTAAAAAGATATTCTCTGATTATTTCCAGGATTACGAATAAAGCTATGGCTGATAAAAGACTTACTTTTTTAAAAAAAGCAAAAGGCAGAAAAAAAAGACTTAAAAAAATATAAAAAATGGAACAAATGATAACTGCATTCGTGAGACTCGCACCTCCATAATTATTAATACATAGAATTAACCAATAAAGTCCAGTGGAAAAAAAGAAAAATCCAAAAAGAAGGGTTGTGGCTAATTTTTTGTCACTTTGATCTAATAAGAAAAAAAATGCTGGAAAAATAAGATAAGGAAGAAAAAAAAGATCAAAGGGCAGAAATGAAAAAACAAAAATTGAGCCAAGTAAACATGCCCATATTAAATGCAAGCTAGAAGTCATCTAGCTATTTTACATTTGTGAATTATTTTTTAGAAAACTTTTTCAGGTCTTTTAATATCGTATTTCTGACCTTCAACACGATCAATTTCATCCATATCTGAGTTTAAAAACACTACAGACTCAATATAACCGTCAACGATATCAATCTCCGTGATTGGATAATAATTTCCACTATGATCGGTATTAATGTTTTCATAATACCAAGATGAAGCGATAACTTCTTTTGATGATTCTAAAGTAATATTAACAATCTTTTTTGGTTCTCCCAGTATTTTTTCAACTTCAGCCGGAGTTAGGAGTCCGATAGTATCAACAAATTCCAATTCATTCACTGGCAGCTCATCCACCAGGGGAGCTTCAGAGATCGAAATATCCTCATCGGCAAAAGAAGAGAGGGAGAAAAAAAGGATCAAAAATATTATTTTTTTCATTAGGTAGTATGATAATTATTGATTAATAATATCTGGCAAATAGGCCCATTATTAGTTCAAAATATCTTGATCTATCTGATCCAGATTGACTGAAAATCTTAAGAGATATAAGCGCCTGCTATCTCTTCGAAGAACTTCAATGTCAAATCCATCAAAATGGATAGGCTCATTTTTTTTTGGCAAGTGGCCCAGTTTTGAAATCACTAACCCTCCAACGGTTTGATATTCGTTAATAGGATAATTCGTTTTAAAAAATTCGTTAAATTCTTCAAGCTCGGTTGAGGCTTTAATTCGAATGGTAGCAGTCTCTTCTTGAATGATATTATCCTCATTTTCATCGTAGTCAAACTCATCTTCAATCTCGCCAACAATTTGCTCAAGTACATCCTCAATGGTTAAGATTCCTGCAATGCCTGCATATTCATCCACCACAATTGCAATATGATTGCGATTACTTCTAAATTCTTTGAGCAGAACATTAAGTTTTTTAGATTCTGGAATATATACTGGCGGTCTTAGAATGTCGCGTAAATCAAGATCTTTTTCTTTATTTAGCCTCACTAGGTCTTTGGCTAAAAGAATACCAATGACGTTATTATTGTCTTCATCAATGACAGGAAATCTGGAATGAGCTGTATGAAGAGCAGTATCAATAATTACATCGATACTGTCATTTATATTAATAAATGACACTTGTGAGCGTGGGATCATTATATCTCTTGCCTGCATATCAGAAATTCCTAGAACACCCTCCAGCATCATGAGTGAATCTGAATCTATTAGATTAGCCTGGTATGACTTTTGCAGCAGAATTAATAGCTCTTCTTTAGTTTTTGGTTGAATAATTCGTTTTAATAATTTTGGAATTATTTTAAGCTTATCTTTTTTAATCATTGGATATATAAGGGTTTTGAATATTAAATAATCTCAAAGTTTTAATTTCAATTTTTTCCATTATAAGTTGATCTTTTTCATTGATGTGATCATGCCCCATCAAATGTAAAAAACCGTGTAATACAAGGTGAATATAATGATCCTTTATTTTTTTATTTTGTTCTTTAGCTTCTTTTTTTACAATATCGTGACAAAGAACAAGATCTCCGATCAATGATCTATTTGATTCTATATTAAATGACAGTATATTGGTTGGCTTGTTTTGATTTCGATAATGATGGTTTAATTCTTGAGATTCTGAAGCAGTGGTGATTCTAATTGTGATTTCAGCCTCTTTTTTCCAAACAGATGAAAAAATTTTTTTACATATAGGACCTGTTAGAGCATTTTTCTTATTAATGATGTCTTGAATATGGACTCTAATCATTTTCTATTTTGTCGTAGGCATCGATGATTTTCTGCACAATAGGGTGCCTCACTACATCCTTGGATTGAAACTTGGTAAAGGAAATACCTTTAATATCCTTGAGCACTTTCTCAATTTCCAATAGCCCACTTTTTTGTCCTTTAGTCAGATCAATTTGAGTAATGTCTCCAGTAATTACCGCTTTAGTACCAAAGCCAATCCTAGTCAGAAACATTTTCATTTGCTCAGGTGTGGTATTTTGAGCTTCATCAAGAATAATAAAGCTTTGATTTAGTGTTCGTCCTCGCATATAAGCTAATGGAGCAATTTCAACAATTTGTTTCTCAAACCACTTGTCCACTGTTTCATAACCACCTAAATCGTATAATGCATCGTACAAGGGTCTTAGGTAAGGATCAACTTTTTGCGCAAGGTCGCCTGGAAGAAATCCCAATTTTTCACCTGCCTCAACTGCTGGTCGAACCAAGATAATTCTTTTTATTTTTTCACGATTTAACGCATCAATAGCTGAAGCAACAGCAAGGTATGTTTTTCCAGTTCCAGCTGGACCAATGCCAAAGTTAATGTCATTTTCTTGAATAAGCTTAAGGTAACTTTGCTGGCGCGGCGTTCTTCCTTGTAAATCATTTTTCTTTGTTTTTAGCTCAATTAATTCAATATTCTCTGCATGTTTATCTTCATTAATGCTTACCAGGCTAAGCTGAATATCTTCTAAGGTAATGGGTGTTTTTGCTTTTAAATAAAAATGCTGAAGCATATCAGATGCTATTTTTATTTTTTGATCAGCTCCAGTTAAAGAGAATTGAAAACCTTTTCTTGAGATTTTTATATTAAGATTTTTTGCAATTTGTTGGATGTTCTCATCCAGTGGGCCGCAGGTATTGATAAGTTGTTTGTTATTCTCAGGTTCAAGTATGAATGTAGTTGTCAATTAAACTAGTTCTCCAATAATTCTTTTATCAGTTGTTTTAATGACTTTAACTTTCACCATTTGATTCAAAATATCTTGTTTAGTCTTAATTTCAATAATTCGATTATTATCTGTTTTACCTTTAAAAGTGATGTCATCAACTTTTTCATCGATGAGTACTCTTTGTTCGCTATTCATTAGGGCATGGGTATGATTTTTACCTTGCTCATTAATTAAGCTTTGAATCTCTTGCAACCTATCTTTTTTAATTTCTTCATTTGTAGAATCTTTTAGATAAGAGGCAGGCGTGCCGGGTCTAGCGCTATATAAAAAACTATAGCTATAGTCAAAATCTATTTCTTTAATTGCTTTAATTGTTTGCTGGTGGTCTTGATCTGTTTCTCCTGGAAAGCCGACAATAAAATCTGAGGATATTAGGATATTGGGAGACGCAGCTTTCAATTTTTTTATAATTTGCTTGTATTCAAGATACAAGTAGTTTCTTTTCATCGCAGACAATATACGATCTGAACCAGACTGGATGGGCAGGTGGATAAAATTTGCTAATTTATGATTTTTTTGAAAACACTCTATCAATGTGTCATTCATTTCATTTGGATGTGAAGTAGTGAAGCGTATTCGCTTAATTTCATCAATTTCTGATATAAGGTTTATTAGTTCCGCGAAATCATATTCGAAGCCTTTTTTGTCTTTATATCGATAGGCATTCACATTCTGACCTAGAAGATTTAATTCAATCACTCCCTGTTGAGTCAGTCGCAGGATCTCTTCAATAATATCTTCGGCTGGCCTAGAGACTTCTTCACCTCGAGTATAAGGAACAACACAGAAAGAACAATATTTGCTACAACCTTCCATGATAGATACGTAGGCAGATGGCCCATTAGATTTGACCTGGGGCAGCTGATCAAATTTTTCAATAGCAGGAAAACTAATATCTATTTGAGCTGAACCAGCTCTTTCATTTTCTTTTAATAGTGATGGGATTTTATGAAGAGTTTGAGGACCAAATACCAAATCGACATAGGGAGCACGTTTGATAATATTTTCGCCTTCTTGGGAAGCAACACAACCACCTACTGCAATTTTCATTGTTGGTTTTTTATTTTTTAATTCTCTTAATCTTCCAAGCTGTCCATAAACTTTATCTTCTGCTTTTTCACGGATTGAACATGTATTCAAAACCACGAGATCTGCATCTTCAACTTGATCAGTTGATTGATAACTATCCATCTTGCCCATTAAGTTAGATATTTGATCAGAATCATACTCATTCATCTGACAGCCATACGTTTTAATAAATATTTTTTTTGTCATTTTTAATTATCTATTTTTATAGATTATCATTATAAATTATTACACCTTAAAGTTAACATTGGTTATGAAACGTTTTCCACTCTTTGTAAATCTTGATAAATTACCTGTACTGGTTGTAGGTGGGGGAGACATTGCTGAGAGGAAAATTAACTTAATCATTAAAGCCAATGCCAATGTGGAAGTTTTAGCAAGAAACTTTTCTCATAATGTTGAACAATTAATTAGTAAAAAAAAATTAAAAAAGATAAAACAGAGTCTTGATATTAACTCTCTGGGTAGCAACTACTCATTAATCATAGCCGCGACTGATAACAAGCAAATTAATAAAAAATTATTTAATTTTGCAAAGAAAAATAACATATTAATAAATGTGGTTGACCAGCCAGAACTCTGCACATGCACTTTTGGCTCTATTGTAGAAAGGGGCGATTTGGTGATAGCAATATCAACCGGTGGCAGCGCCCCAGTCTTTGCTAGAAACTTAAGAGAAAAATTTGAAACACTACTTCCACAATCGACCAAGCAATTAATTGATTTTTCTTCGTCTATCAGGGAAAAGGTCATACGTTCATTTTCACAATTTAATAAAAGGAGAATTTTCTGGGAGTTATTTTTTGATGCTTTTGCAACTAAGAAAAATATAACTAAATCAAATCTAACTAAGTTATCCAATCAGCTAATCAAGACTCTAAGAAATAAAAAAAGTGGAGAAGTATTTCTCGTTGGTGCTGGTCCAGGTGATCCTGAGTTATTGACATTAAGGGCACTTCATCTGATCCAAAAAGCTGATGTATGTATTTATGATAATTTAGTTTCAAAAGAAATTCTCGAACTTGTAAGGCGTGATGCACATATGATTTATGCTGGCAAATTAAGAAATAACCATACCATTGAGCAAAAAGAGATTAATAAACTGTTAGTCAATTATGCAAAAAAAGGGTTGAGAGTCCTAAGGTTAAAAGGCGGCGACCCTTTTATGTTCGGAAGAGGAGGGGAGGAAATTTCTGAACTGATGGCTAAAAATATAAAATTTCAGGTGGTACCTGGAATTACAGCAGCCACCGGAGTCTCAGCTTATGCCGGTATTCCTCTAACTCATCGAGATTATTCACAATCCTGTATTTTTATCACTGGGCATGAAAAAAATGGAACGCTAAACATTAATTGGGATAATTTGACTCAAGAAAATCAAACTATCGTAATTTATATGGGCTTAAATGCATTACCAATTATTACCCAAAATCTAATAGATTCTGGAATGAGGAAAAATATGCCAATTGCTTTAGTTCAGGAGGGAACCACAGATAATCAAAAAGTGGTGGTGAGTACAATCTCTAGAGTCAACTCAAAAATTCTTAAAACTGATATTCAATCACCGGTTATTATAATTATTGGTGAGGTGGTCAAATTAAGAAAAACAATGAAGTGGTTTAATTAGCTTTAATAAGAGGAAAGGTAAGTTTAACGTTTAACCCACCCGTTCTTCTGTTAATTAATTCCATTTTGCCGTTATGAACCATAACAATCCTATTTGCAATTGCCAAACCTAAGCCTGATCCACCAATCGAGCCTCTTGCTTGATCCAGTCTTTCAAAAGGCTCCAACAGCTTCTCTCTTTGAGCCTTAGGAATTCCAGGACCATTATCAAGAACATTGATTACTATTTTTTCATTATAAAGCTTGGCCACTAATTCAATTTTGTTGGATTTAGAAAATTTAACCCCATTATTGATTAGATTATCAAATAGCCTTTTAAATGCTAAAGGCCTGACATCAATGAATAGATTTTTAGGTATATCTTTCGATCGAGTAATTTTTGAAATTTTTAAATCGTGACCCAAGATGGCGTGTTGTTTTTTTATCTCTGTTAAGAAATTACCAAAATTTAAGGAGCTTATTGGCTCATCATCAAAACCACGAACGAAGTCTAAAAATTGATTAATAATCTGATTGATTTCATCTATATCCTGATCCATGCTCTCTTTCAAAAACGCTGACTTTTCTGGCAACATTTCTAGACTTAGTTTCATTCTTGTTAGCGGAGTCCTAATGTCATGAGAAACACTTCCCATGATGAATCTTCTCTCATTTTCACTTTTCGCTAAATTAGAAGCCATTTCGTTAAATGCTTTTGTTACTTCTTTAAATTCGGTTGCAGTATCTTCCGGAATTTTTTTAAAGGGCAACCCTTTTTTTAATTTACTAGTTGCATTAATAAGTAAATTTAACGGCTTGTTAATCCGTGTGGTTAAAAAATAAGCCCCAGAGATTGAAACAAGAAAGACAACGATACCCCAACCAATCCAGTGCCACGGAAAGGGCCTGTCAAAAACATTACGAGGTATAACAGCCCAGAATAACCCGTCACCAATTTCAAATGAAACCCAAATGCCTGGGATGTCATAATGATTTAAAGTCACAATGGTATCCTCACCCAAGTCCTGCTTGATTTTTTTAACTACCATCGTTAAAAATATTTCATCTGGAAGTGGTTTAATGTTTTCAAAATAGTAGGCTGGCACGATTTTAACATCGCTCATTTTCGATAATGATTGCAAAAGATCGAGCCGGGTGGATGGATAGGCACTTTGAATGGCTGCCTTGGTATATTTTACGATAGTGCTTATTTCTTGAGCCAAGGACTCAGCTCTCGGCTCCATTTCAAAATAATCAAAAACTTTGATTGTGATTAATTGAGAAACAATAATTAGTGAGGCAATAATTAAAATTAATCTATTGAGAAGATTTTTGGGGAATAGGGTCATTTAACGTTAGTTAATTCGAATACGTAACCAAAACCCCATTTAGTTTTGAGGTATTTCGGTTTATTGGGGTCCTCTTCAATTAGTTTTCTAATTCTGGATATTTGTACATCAATACTGCGATCAAATACATCCAGCTCCTTACCTTTAGCTAGTTGCATAATTTGATCACGACTCAATGGTTGATTAGCATTTTCGATAAAAACTTTTAGTAAGCTAAATTCACCACTTGTAAGATCAATTTCTTTTTTACCTTTCTTCAACGTTCTTTCTTGGGGATTAAATTCAAAGTCATCAAATTGAATAGTTTTGCCTGACGCTTCATGAGTCTTTTCAGAGAGCTCCATCTCATGTCTTCTAAATATAGAATTAATTCTTGCCAACAACTCCCTAGGATTAAAAGGTTTCGGTAAATAATCATCCGCCCCCATCTCAAGTCCGATAATGCGATCCACTTCATCACCTTTGGCGGTTAACATGATAATCGGAGTTTTGATTTTATTTACCCTGAGTCGTTTACAAATATCTAAGCCATTTTCGTCAGGCAACATCAAGTCTAAGATAATAAGATCTGGGGTTGTTTTTTGAAGTATTTTTTCCAAGTCTTTTCCATGCTCACCACCAGAGCAATCAAATCCTTGGTCTTTTAAATACTGTTTAATGAGGTCCCGAATTTTTCGATCATCATCAATAATGACAATTTTCTTTTTCATTTTTACTAAATTAAACCCTTTGATTAGTAAATTAAATTTACAATTTATTTACAAATGCAGTTAATTATGTAATAAATATGTAACATTTTAATTAGATTATAGACATTCGTTAGAAAATTTGTAATAAGTATGACAGTTAAATATATATTTCCTATACTGTTGATGTTTCCAGTACATCAAACTCTAGCAGATCAGTCAGATTTAAGTAATGCAAATGTTAAGGATAAAAGTTTAAAAGTAATCATTAACGAATTTACTAACACTAATAACGAAGAATTTAATGCATTCCTACAAGAAAAAAGAAACGAGATGTTGTCTAGTGTTGAACAAAGATTTTTAAGCTGTGATAAAGATAACGATGATACCTTGGATGTTTTTGAAACAACCATGTGTCTTCCCCAGGTAGCTCGACAGTTTAGAAAAGTTGACTCAAATAAGGATAATTTGATTTCACTGGATGAGCTATCAATCTTGGCGAAAGAATATTACTCAGATACAAAGCAAGAGGCTTCAAAAAAAGAAAATCCTAATTCAGAAAAATTTGCAAAAGAAGAATAACTACTAACTATCTCTGATCTCTCAAAATATGTTTAAATGACCTTATGGTTTCATTTAAAGAATACAAATCTTTCTTAAATCTTCCAAACTGCGTTGACCAATTAATTGGAAATAACTATTTCTGGAATTTAAATCTTCTCATGGATTTAGAATCTTCTAAGTCTATCGGTGCCGACACAGGCTGGGAAATCAAATCTATATGCATGTTTGATCATGAGGAATTGGTAGGTTTTATTCCTATGTTTATTAAGCATCACTCCTATGGAGAGTATGTTTTTGATTGGTCATGGGCTGAAGCACATCAACGGTTAGGTTTATCATACTTCCCAAAGCTTTTTATTGGCATTCCTTTTTCTCCGGTTAATGCAAATAAATTAATTGTCAAAAATGCAAAGTATAGAGATCTTGCAATTGAGTACATTGAAAAACTCATGGTGAATGAAAATCTATCATCAATCCATTACGTTTTCTCAAGATATGACGATGAAATAAACCATCTTTTTAAAAACCGTTGCTGGGCAAATAGAAAAACCATTCAGTATGTATGGGACAACGAGAGTTATTTAAATTTTGATGATTTTTTGAAGATTTTAAGAACCGAAAAAAGAAAAAAAATAAAACAAGATAGAAAGAAAGTCGCATCAGAAAGAATTTCATTTGAAACCTTTACTGGTAAGGGTATTAATGAGGATTTGATCTCTTTTTTTTACAAGTGTTATTCGATGACTTATTATCAGCACGGATCCCCTCCTTATATTAATAAATCTTTCTTTGAATCCTATTTTATTAATAACTCTGAGAGGGTGGTTATTTTTGTCGCCTACAAAGATCAACTGCCAGTTGCCTGTTCTTTCTCATTGCAAGCCAACAATATTCTTTATGGACGATATTGGGGGGCGCTCCAATTTATTCCATCTTTACATTTTGAATTAAGTTATTATCAGGGAATTCAATATTGTATTGATAATAAATTAGATAGATTTTATGCTGGAATACAGGGAGAGCATAAGCTATCTCGAGGCTTTAATCCTGAATTTTCCGATTCATTTCACTTTGTAAAACATCCTCAATTTAAAAGGGCTATTCATGATTTTGTCGAAAGGGAGGCTGATCTTAACGAATTATATAAAAAAGAGCTTGAACAAAGATCATCGATTAAATATTAGCCAATATTTTTTCATCAAGTTGATAGCTTGTATATTGTTTGTAATGAAGATTAATTTTATTTGAACGGTTATTTTTACTTAAAATTTTCTCTAAAGATAAATTTAACTCCTGTTGAGAGAATGGTGTATTGAGAACAATTGACTTTTTATCATCATGGACATAGGAACTGTAACCGCAATTATTTGTAGTGATGATAGGTAAGTTTTGAGACAGGGCTTCAATAAGTATCAACCCTGTATTTTCATATCTTGCTGGATGTATAAGCGCGCTTGCTTCCCTCATGAGCTGGGGAACATTATCATGGCCATGAAAAATTTTAATAGAATTCTCAAGATCATGTCGAGCAATCAGTTTTTTATATTTTTTTTCTTTATCTTTGCCAAAAATGGCAAAGTTAAAGTTATTTCTAATTTTCTCTGGCAGGCTCGAGAAAGCAATAATTGCACGATCCAATCCTTTGGTCTTAAATCCAGAACCAATAAAGATAAGTAATTTGTTATTTTTTTTGAAATATCTATTTATTGACGATATAGATTTACTTGAATCAATGAAAAAATTTTTATCAATATAAGGAGGGATAAAAATAAATTTACTACTAGGAGTTTTATAAATTGATTTATAAATTACGTCTTCTTTTTTGGATATAGATAGTATCTTTGTTTTTGATGTTGGATTAAATATTTGAAATTCTTCTTTATGGAAAAATTGGTATCTTGGCGATAAATTTTTTAAAAAGTTTTTATTTTTATTGGCAAAACAGGAGTCAGCAGCATAATAAAAATCAAACCCAGAAATTTTACTAAAACTAATTGATATGACATCAGTTTTATTTTCAATATATTTTGAAACTTTATTTTTAAATTCCAAGTATCGACGATAATTAAAAAAAAAGTTCGATTGAATAATTTTTACAGAAATATTTTTTTCTTTTGGGTAGTTGCCATCCCAATCCATACAAACTATTTCAACCAAATTTTTTTTACATAATTTTTTAGCTAATTGAAATAAATCTCTTTGAGCGCCACCGTATGGAAAATACTTGAAGATGACTAAAACAAATGTTTTGGATTCTTTAATCAAGAATGATTGATACTACAGTTACAATTGAGATTATAAAAATAAGAGCTAAAACCAGACCAACAAGTAGATAGGGCATAAATCCATTTCTTTCAATAAATTTATCATCATCATTAAATTTACTATTTTTTTGAATTCCAATAAATGCTGCAAGAACACTTTGGATTATATTTAGCAATGTTTTCATTTAAGAGCTAGCTTAAGAAGTTAACTATTTAATATACTAAATTATATTATTTTTTCAAGTAATATCTGTTAAATTTTTAATATTAAGTAATTGATTTTAAATGTTTTAATGGTGGTGATGGAGAGACTTGAACTCTCGACCTCAGGATTATGAATCCTGCGGCATAATCAGTTCATATTTTTCTTAGGTTTTACAACTAACCAAAAACCATTACCCATCATTTGATGTTCCATTAGGCGAATAATATCAAAATATTTAATAAATTTTTCTAACCACCATGATGTTGGTTCCTGAATGAGGTGAGCATTTCGCCCATCTGAAAGAACTTTCCCGGCAGGACCCATGTGAACAGTATAAAAACCAATATTTTTTGTTATTAAGGATAACTCCTTAATAACATTATCAACCAGATCTGGTTCAATATGTTCTAAGACATCAATACAACACACAAGATCTGCTTCTTTTGGTTCCCCATATTCCGGAAATGCTGGGTCGTATGGAAAATATTCTTTTGGAGTATTGTTTAATTTTTCAAGAGATTCAAATAATCTTTTTTTACCTGCGCCATAGTCTGTAAGACTATTAATTTTAAAAACTTTGATTATCTCAGAGACTATTGGGGCAAAATGAGTAGAGGCAATTCCATAATTTGGATTTTCATGTAACTCTTGTTGTAATTTTCTGTATTCTTCTGAAATTGTTTTCATATAGTTTATTATACTTTATTATACTTTTTAAAATTTACTAACTAAGATTAATTTTATTTATAAGTGATTGATTTTAAATGCATTAGTGGTGGTGATGGAGAGACTTGAACTCTCGACCTCAGGATTATGAATCCTGCGCTCTAACCAGCTGAGCTACATCACCAAAGAACTGAGCATTATATTTTTTTCATGAATTAATGTAAAGCTAAACATTAAATTTGAAGTGAATGACATCTCCATCTTTAACTATATAATCTTTACCTTCTAACCTTTGCTTTCCTGCTTCCTTAGACTTTTGTTCACCGCCAAAATTTATATAGTCCTCAAAGGAAATTACTTCTGCTTTAATGAAACCTCTTTGGAAGTCAGTATGGATAACACCAGCAGACTCTGGCGCTGTGTAACCATTTTTAATTGTCCATGCTCTTACTTCTTTAATTCCAGCTGTAAAGTAAGTTTGTAAGTTTAAAAGGGCATAAGTTTCTCGAATAATAAGATTTAAACCAGGCTCATCAACATTTAATTCTGATAAAAATAGTTCTTTTTCTTCGTCAGTTAAATCTGCAATCTCTGATTCAATTTTTGCGCATATGGGTATACATTTTGAATCATGTGTTTCGGCAAAATCCATTACCTTTTGTAGATACTCATTATCTTCAAAACCATTCTCATCAACATTCGCAACATACATGACAGGCTTTAATGTAATTAAAAATAATGGTTGAAGAAGCTTTAAATCATCCTGTTCAAGACCCATATCTTTTAATAATGTCCCTTGATTAAGTTTTTCTAAAACTAATTCATATAAATTTAGTTTTTTTAAAGCTTCTTTATCACCTGACTTTGATTTCTTTTTTTCTTTTTCAATGGCTTTTGTTACTGACTCCATGTCCGCTAAGATCAATTCAGTATTGATGGTCTCTATATCTCCAAGTGGATCAATTTTTCCATCCACATGCACGATATTTTCATCATCAAAACATCTCACGACATGCAGGATAGCGTTCGTTTCCCTAATATTAGCGAGAAACTTATTTCCTAAGCCTTCTCCTTTTGAAGCCCCAGCCACTAGCCCAGCGATATCAACAAACTCAACAATAGCTGGCATAATTTTTTCAGGGTTCACAATAGCTGCTAATTTGTTGAGCCTTAAATCTGGAACTTCAACAATGCCTGAGTTTGGTTCAATTGTGCAAAAAGGGTAATTTGCAGCTTCTATTCCAGACTTTGTGATTGCGTTAAATAATGTTGATTTGCCAACATTAGGTAATCCAACTATGCCGCATTTCATTTCACTATTCCTTTGTGTGTAAATTCAACATTGCTTTTTCAAACTCGCCGTGAATCATATAGGATAGATTTTGGTAGCCTTTGAGAATGGCGTCATTAATTTGATCTTCCTCGATCTTTTGTGGACGGTTTAAAACATAACTTTTTACTTTATTTTTTTCACCGGGGTGACCGATACCAATTCTTAAACGCCAAAAGGCAGTTGTTCCAATATTGGCAATAATACTTTTGAGACCATTATGTCCACCGTGACCACCCCCATTCTTAAGGCGAATATCCCCAGGCATGAGGTCTAATTCATCATGAATGATAAGGATTTCATGAGGTTTAAATTTATAAAAATTTACTATTTTTGCGACCGATAGACCAGATTCATTCATAAATGTTGCAGGATTAATAAGGTGTATGTTTTCTAGGTCAGCAATTTTTTTATAGAAACCTAAAAATTTAGAGTTCTCATCGAGCGTTTGTTTTATGTTGTTCGCGATAAGATTATTAAACCAGAATCCAACATTATGTCTTGTTGCCTCATACTCAGAACCAGGATTGCCAAGACCGATGAATAATTTTATTCCACTCATATAAACAAAAACACCCTTTTAACAAAGGGTGTTAAGTCTATTGCAAAAAATTTAATTTTACTCTTCTTTTGGCTCTTCATTAGAACTCTCATCAGAAGCTTCTGATGACGAATCACCATCAGATACATCATCTTCTCCTGCTTCCTCAGATGCTGTTAACGGATCATCAGCTTTCTGAACTTTAGGTTTAACAATTGAAGTGATTGCAGGATCATTTTCTTCAGTTAATGCCGTTATTTCAACGCCTTCAGGTAACTTTAATTCAGATAAATGTACAGACTCACCTAAGCCTAGGTCTTCCAAGTCGACTTCAATAAATTGAGGTAGATCTTTAGGTAAACATGCAATATCAACTTCTGTCATGATATGAGATATTACGCCACCCTCAAGTTTGACGCCTTTGGCGATATCCTCATTAATAAAGTGAAAAGGAACGTTAACATGAATTTTCTCATTTTGATTAACCCGTTGGAAATCAACATGAAGGATTGTGCCTTTGACAGGCTCAAGTTGATAATCTCTCAGCAAAACAGATTCTTTTGTACCATCAGTAGATAATTCCAAAATAGAGGCATGGAAAGCCTCTTTATGAAATTGTTGATGAAGCGTTTTGCTGTCTAATAGAATTGATACCGCATCCTTATGATTTCCATAAAGAATGCCTGGCACTTTGCCATTTCTGCGAAGACGGCGGCTCGCACCCGTACCTTTCACATCTCTCTTTTCTGCTGTAACAGTAATTTTCATAATATAACTCCGTTAGTTAGAAGATTTCGCGACCAAATTCTTCTAAATTTAAATTAATCAATAAACAATGAGCTTACTGAGTCCTCGTGGCTAATTCTTTTAATTGTTTCTGCTAATAAACTTGCCACAGATATTTGTCTGATTTTTTTACATTGCTGTGAAGTTTCAGAGAGCGTAATTGTATCAGTTACTACAATTTCATCAAGCTCTGATCCATTAATATTTTCAACAGCATTTCCAGACAAGATGGGGTGAGTGATAAATGCTTTGACTTCAGTAGCACCTTTATTTTTTAATGCTAAAGCGGCTTTTGTTAATGTATCAGCTGTATCGACAATATCATCCACAATCACACATGAGCGACTTTCAACATCTCCAATAATATTCATAACTTCAGAAACATTAGGTTTTGGGCGTCTTTTGTCGATAATAGCAAGATCTGAACTTAGAATTTTTGACCAGGCCCTTGCGCGAACCACCCCGCCAACATCGGGTGAAACAATAACCAAATTTTCCGGTTTTTTAGTGGTTAAATCCTCAAGTAATATTGGTGTGGCATAAATGTTATCCACCGGAATATCAAAAAAACCTTGGATTTGATCCGAATGTAAATCCATGGTGAGTAACCGATCGACTCCAGCACTTGATAACATATTTGCAACCACTTTTGCTGTAATAGCAACTCGAGCAGATCTTGGTCTTCTGTCTTGTCTAGAGTAGCCAAGATAAGGTATCGCAGCAGTAATTCGGGCAGCAGAAGATCTTTTTAATGCATCAACCATGACCATTATTTCCATCAAGTGATCATTCGTAGGCATGCTGGTTGATTGGAGGATAAAAACGTCTTTACCCCTGACATTTTCTAATAATTCAACCATTGTTTCACCATCACTAAATTTACCAACATTAGCTTTTCCAAGCTTGATATTGAGGTGATCAGTCACTTTTTTGGCGAGATTAGGGTTAGCATTTCCAGTAAAAACCATCAAGCTATGGTTATCCATAAACCCTCCTTAAAAATGGCAGGGGAGGAAGGATTCGAACCTTCGCATGCAGGGATCAAAACCCTGTGCCTTAACCAGCTTGGCGACTCCCCTAATGTTGAGCATTATAAGCAATATTATAATTGACACTTGAAACTTCATAAAATCTGACATTTTTTGGTAAATTTTGTTTCACTTCATCCAAATTTATTGTCTCATTTAGAATTAAAAAACACCCCGATCCAGTACCAGTTAATTTAGCTAAGCCAAACTTTTGAAGGTGGCTTAGCAGATCGTCTATCGTTGGGTTTTTTTGCCTCACGAAAGCTTCTAAATCATTTCCAAGCTCATCAATCAGATCTTCATAATTGCTGAGAGCCGTAATTTTCAACTCTTTTGATTTATTTGTCAATTTATAACTAGTAAAAATATCTTTTGTGGATATTTTCAAGCTTGGACAACACAACAGTAATTTTAATGGAGCTAAATTTATTGGGGTAATTTTGTCTCCGACACCTTCCACAATGGCTGAGTTGTTATGAATAAAAAAGGGCACATCAGCACCTAAATGTGCACCAATATTTGCTAACTCTTTTTTTGAGAGGTTCAAGTTACATAAATCATTGATTGCGATCAGTGTTGTGGCGGCATTCGAGCTTCCTCCTCCAAGACCCGCTCCATCAGGAATATTTTTTTTAACATCAATTTCAATGGAAAAGTTCTTTGGCAGGATTTTTTTGCATGCCATGAAAATTAAGTCTTCATCTGCGGGACAGTCTAAAGTTGGATTGTTAACTATAATTTGGTTTTTATTATCCTTGTGTAACGATACTTTTATTTCGTCATAAAGATCAATGTAAGTAAATAAGCTTTGTAAATTATGATAGCCATCATCTCTTTGGTTAATTACCCTTAAAAAGAGATTTATTTTTGCAGGCGAGTATAAAATTTTGGAAGTCATGCTTATGTATCAATGAAGGAGTATAGTTAATTCTATATCTTTATTTTTAACCTTAATATTTTTTGGTTCGAAGCTCGATGATGTTTCCATCTCTGACAATTCTTCAATAGCTATTTCAAAATAACTTGTGACAATCTTAACTGGCTTCTCATTGTATTGAGTGTATAAAATTCTTTTAAATTCTTTGATAGGTAAATCTTTAATAAAATTTTTAAGGCTTTGATCATCTTTATTCTGATATTCAAATAAAATTTCTTCCCCCAAGGAGATTTTGCTAATGATTTGATTTAGAGGGGATAACAGAATCATTTCATGCCCTACGTCGCTTGGATAAAATTTAAAAGATCCTGTGTAACCTTTGTCTTTTACAAAGAGTTTAAATTTTCCATTAAATTTTTTTTCTTCAGACGTTGGATTATATATATTTACGAAATCAGCGTAAGCAAAAGTCTCTTGATTGGTTTTTATATTAAGAGTTTGGCATCCTGAAAGTAGCGTAAGGCTAATTAGCAGTAAATAACAAAAGAAATTATTGAAATAATCTATTTTTTGTTTCAATGAGAACCGAGTTTTCTGGGAACTTCTCAAGAGAACCTTGCCATACTGACATTGCTTCATTTTCTTTACCTTGCTTCCATAAAACTTCACCTAAATGCGCAGCAATTTCAGGATCCTCCTGAATAGCGTATGCTTTTGTAATAAATTCATAAGCGATATCGTAGTTTCCAAGTCTGAAATGAACCCACCCCATGCTATCAAGGATATAGTGATTTTGTGGTTCTATAGATAACGCTATTTCGATATATTTCTTAGCATCATCAAGTTTAACATTCCTATCAGCATATGAATAACCCAAAGCATTATAAGCAATTGCATAGTCTGGTTTCAAAGAAATTGCTTTTTTTAAATTGGCTTCCATTGCATCAAAGTCTTTATTTTTTTCATAAAGTAAACCGAAGTCAAAATAGAATTCTGCAGAATCTGAATACTTTTCTTCTTCACTAAGCATTAAATTTATAGCTTTTTGGTACTGGTTGTCGTTATACCAAAAAGATGTTTTCAGCTGTAAAAATTTCAACTTTTCTTGTCTGTCGAGTGATTTATATTGATCGAGATACTCAACAGCTTGGTCGATACCTTTTTCAACCCTTAAAGCTTGTGCAGCAAAAATTCTTGAGTCAACAAATAAAGGCCCGGTGCTGATCTTCTCAACAAATTTGATGACTTTGTCAACATTCTGTCTTTGCGCATATATTCTCGCTAGGTACATATTGACTTGATCTGGATTGTAATATTTTCTTTCTAAGCTTTGGTTAAGGAACTGTTCAGCCATGATGTCATCGCCTGTTTCAAGAGCTAGAAGCGCAACAGTAAAACTGATTTCAGCTGAAGCTAGAGGACTATTCACCAACTTTTCAAAATGTTTTTTTGCGGCTGGGTATTGTTCTGTTTGAACAAGCGCCTTTGCAAGCTCAAGCCTCACTGTATTGGATTTCGGATTATTTTTTACAAATTTTTGGTATGTTTCAATCGCCTTCATTGGATCTTTATCAAACTGAATTGATCCAACAAACAAAGTGCTTGTTTCCCAGTTTGGGTTAAGTTTATTAATTGTTGCTAATTCTTTATCACGAATGGTGATGTTTCCAGCCATGTGAGCTGTGTGAGCGACTGCAAAATGAGCTTCTACCATTTTGGCATATGGCTTAGCAATATCAATGATGAATCTTAGAGCATTGCTTTTATTTTCAACTCTCGTAAGGATATTATTTAGATATAAAAAGCCATCACCCTTAGAATCTTCACTTTCAAGTATTTTTTTAACAAGAGGCTTGGCTTTTGATAAGTTGCCACTGGCTATGTACATTTCTGCTAACACTTTTATTGCGTCTTTTGATTCTGGATCAAGTTTACTCCATATGTCTGCGGCATCTAGGGCTAATCTTCCATTTCGAACCATACCACCCAGTTGCGCTGCGCTTTGGGCAAAGCCAGTATTTTTTGTTAACTTAGCTAAATCGAGATAAAGATGGCCTGCCGAATTTATGTCATTTCGTTGGATCGCAAGTTCAGCGAGCAAAAATTTGTAGACAAATTCTGCATTTGCTTCAGTAATTTGAGCTGGAAGATCTGGATTGAATTTCTCAAGCTGTTCTTCAGATATTCCTAGTACAGGAATAATTAATATTAAAAAAGGAATTAAAAATTTATTTATGTATTTCATGTAAATCCAAGTTTATTTCATTGAAAGATTACTATCAATAGAAATGACTATCGAATTAGAATATAATTCAGCATATTTTTAAAAATACATAAACTTTTTTGACAATTACCTTGTCATTTAGGGTGGATTAAATTTAATAGAAATTATGGCTACTACATTACAAGCATCTGGATTAACGAGACTATTTGGCCCAAATAAAGCGGTCAATAATGTTTCTTTTGAACTGTCAAAAGGTGAGGTTTTGGGCTTCTTGGGTCCAAATGGCGCAGGTAAATCGACCACTATGCGGATGCTTACTGGTAACTTAGCTCCAACTGAAGGGCAGGTTGAAATTTGTGGTATCAATATTATTGAAGAACCAAAACTCGCCAAAGCAAATATTGGTTACCTTCCAGAGATGAGACCACTATACAAAGAATTTAGAGTAAACGAATTTTTGAGAATAGCCGCAAAGTTGCACAACATTCCAGCTAAAAAAATTAATTCATCTATCGACATTGCCATGGAAAAATGTGGTCTTACTCATATGAGTAATCGTTTGATTGAAAATTTATCAAATGGATACCAACAGCGTGTAGGTATTGCTCAAGCTATTATTCACAATCCAGAAATTGTGATTCTGGATGAACCAACCGTTGGATTGGATCCAATCCAGATTAGAGAAATTAGAAAACTAATCAAAGAAATCGGTAAGGAACACAGTGTTATCTTATCTACTCATATCCTTCCTGAAGTTGAGATTGTGTGTGATCGGGTTCAAATTATTGACAAAGGAAATTTGGTATTCCATGGATCAATAGATGATTTGAAACATCAAAGAAGAGGTAATAAATTATTAGTTGGCTTTAAAAAGACGCCAACGTTAAAGAAATTACAATCGTTGTTCGACATTGTAAAAATAGAAAAACAGGAAGACTTACTTCATGTTATTCAATTTAAAAATCTAGATTTTGATATGGAGAAGTTTATTCAGGTCTGTGTTAAAGAAAAGCTAGGTTTGTTTCAAGTTTCTCCTCACATTACAAGTCTTGAGGACACATTTGTACAATTAACTAATAAGTAAAAATATGAAGATGATTATAAATATTGCCTCTAAGGAGATTAAAAGTTTTTTCGTGACCCCAATGGGTTGGATAATCTTGGCTTTAATAACTGCAGCTTTTGGAACCTACTACCTTGAGGGAGTTAATAGTTATTTTGAAGTTATGTCTGGAGCAATCCGACCTGCGGAAAGAGTTGGAGTGACTATTTATGTCGGTCAAACAGTTTATGGCGCAGCTTTTTTTCTTATGTTATTTGCCGTTCCACTGATGTCAATGAGACTGATTAGTGAAGAAAGACGGCAGCAAACCCTGCCATTTTTATTTTCCGCACCAGTATCTATTGTTGAGATTGTCCTAGGAAAATTTTTTGGACTTTTTGCCTTTTTAGCTCTCATGGTTGTTTACATATTTTTAATGCTTTCTACCTTAAATATATGGGCTGACATTGATTTTGGTTATCTCTTTTCTAATACATTTGGGTTGTTACTTCTTGTCGGAAGTTTTGCTGCCATTGGTATATATTTTTCAAGTCTGACCAGTCAACCAATTATCGCTGCAATTTTAAGTTTTATTTTTGCATTTTTGCTTTTAGGTTTAGAAAGCTACTTTGCTAGTCAGCCTAATCATTGGTTTCATCATATTTCATTGTTAAAACATTTTCAGACTTTTTCCAGGGGGGTGATCAGTTCAAAGGATATTATTTATTTCTTACTCTTTATCTCAACTTTCATAGTTTTAACAATTCGCCGTTTAGATGCAGATAGGTTGAGAGGTTAATGAAAAATACAAAAAATATTAAACAAAGGTTACAGCTTCTACTTCAAAATTGGGTATTTGTTGTTCTATTCATCATTCTTGTTTTGCTGCTTGGGTTTATTTCTAATCAGTATGAATTTTCAAAAGACATTACCCAAGCCAACAGAAATACTTTGACTGAGGGAAGTATTGGTGTTTTAAAAGAAATGGATGGCCCAATTAATCTTACAGTCTTTGCGACCAAAGATGATGTCAATAAAGGTGATAAATTTCGACAAGGAATTATTAATTTTATTGCTCGCTATCAGCGCTCAAAACCTGACATCAATATCAAGTTTATTAGTCCAGTTGAGGAGCCAAAATTGGCTCAGGACATGGGTATCCGTGTTGATGGTGAGGTCGTTGTTGAATATAACAAAAGAACAGAACACATAACCCCACCTTTTGCCGAACAAGAGCTCACGAACTTGTTAGTGAGGCTAACCAGAACCAATGAAAAGCCAATTATGTATTTGGATGGCCATGGAGAAAAAAATCTTCTGGGTTTAAAAAATTCTGATTTAGGTGAATTTGGTAAACAATTAGAAAATAAAGGATTTAAATTTTCTAACCCTGATTTAACTGTATTACCATCAGTGCCTGAAGAAGGGTCAATGCTAGTGATTGCCAGCCCGAAAAAAGATGTTTCTGATCTTGAGGCCAAAAAAATTGTGAAATTTCTTGAGTCAGGTGGAAATCTTTTGTGGCTTTTAGATGATAGTAATTTTAAAGGTCTTGACGAAGTTGCACAATATATTGGCCTGACAGTATTGGATGGGAAGATTTACGATCCAAGTTCTGAGCAGTACGGTTCAACTCCAGGTTTGACTTTCGCTCTTCGCTACGGTGACCATCCGATAACTAGAAATTTTATGTTAAGAACACTGTTTTCAAATCCGAAGGCCTTAAACGCTAAGGGTACTTACGAAAACGGATGGGAAGTGACTGAATTAGTAGACGTTGCAGCCGGGGGATGGCTTGAACGTGGCAATGAAACTAATCCTACCTTTGAAGAAGATCAGGATCAGTCTGGACCTATTAATATAGCGGTAGCATTAAAGCGTGAATATGGCGAAGTCGGTCAGCGAGTTGTTGTTGTAGGTAATTCTGAGTTTTTATCTAATGCTTTTATTACGTCGGGTGGTAACTTAGACCTAGGTGTCAATTTGGTGAACTGGCTCAGCGGCGATGATAAGCTGATCAACATTCAACCCATGCCGCTCAAAGATGTAAATGTTACAATTCCAGAAACACGAACATCATTTGTCATAGCTTGGACTATTTTCCATAGCTTTCAATATTTTATTCCTGTTGGATTATTTATTGGAGGCATTTGGTTGTGGCTCAGAAGAAGAAAGAGATAAACTGATTTCATATGAATAAAAGATGGTTACCAATCATAATCCTCATTTTAGTCATTGCACCTTTGGCATGGGTTTCTTTAAGTTTTAAAAATCAAGAAATAGAAGATAGTAGTTATGAAATATCCAACTTAAAGTTATCTGAATTTGATGAGATTTTTATCGACTTTCCGTCTAAGGCAGCAACATCTTTTAAAAAAATTAATGGCTATTGGTATCAAACTAAACCTTATCAAACGAGAGCAGATCAAAATATTGTGTATCGGTTGTTATCTATTTTGGCTGCTAAATCAAAAGAAAAACTTGAATCATTACAAATTGAAAAATATGGTTTAGATAAACCTAAACTTAAAATGACATTTAGTAATGAAAACCAAAAAGAAGTCTTTTCATTTGGTACCTATAACCCAGTGACAGAACAACAGTATGTACTGTATGACAATAATGTTTATATCTTGGATGGCATTTTCTCAGAAATGGCCAGCTATCTACCTGTGGAATTAATTGATAAAAAACCATTAGCACCCTTTGAAAAAGTCATGAAATTTGACTTCTCTAGACTTGAGCAATGGCAAGAAAATTATTTGCGCGTTGAAATAGACGATATGGGAAAAATTAAGGCTGATGGGAAAAAAATAGACTTTGATGAGATGCAGCTTGCAGAATGGTTTACTGAAAATTGGTTAAAAGCGGTATCAACCTCAGTTGAACCTTATAAATTTGATGCAAGAATTGGATACAAGAGTTTTGATGTCTATTTGGATGATAAGGCAAAGATAACTTTTTATCGTATTCAGGAGTCTCCAGAGTTATTATTATTTAGAAAAGATGAAGGACTGCTGTATCACTTTCCACAAGATGTTGGATTTACGATGCTCAATCCGAATGTTTCCCGTCAAGATTAATTGTGCCAGAACTTCCCGAAGTTGAAACCACGGTCCGTGGAATAAAATCAATAGAGTCATCTGTCATTGAAAAGATTGACATATTTAATCCAAATTTAAGATGGCCTGTACCGAACGATTTACCAAACTTTTTAAGTGGTAAAAAAATATTAAGCGTCCATCGTCGAGCAAAGTACATTATTATCAAGTGTTCAAATGCTTATCTCGTTATTCATTTGGGTATGACAGGTAAATTAGTGTTTGCAAAACCCAGTGACACCTTAAAAAAACATGACCATATTCAAATAACATTTATTAATAATGAACAGGTTATTCGATATAACGACCCTAGGAGGTTTGGATCTGTACATTTAGTGAAAGATAATCTGGATGATTTTAAACTACTGGCTGACCTAGGTATAGAACCATTGGTATTTGAATTTGATGGAAATTATCTTTTCACTAAAGCTCGAAAGAGAAATGTAGCCATAAAAACTTTTATCATGAATCACCATATAGTTGTCGGTGTTGGAAATATCTATGCCAGTGAGGCATTATTTTTATCAGGAATCAGACCATCGGTTTCAGCGTGTAAAGTTACAAGAAGAAAAATGGAAATATTAGCAAAAAATATTAAACATGTTTTATCTGTAGCCATTGAAAAAGGTGGATCAACCATCAGTGATTTTATGAACACAAAAGGGGAGCAGGGTTACTTTCAAATTGGCCATCAAGTTTACAATCGTGAAGACCAGCCGTGCAATAAATGCGGCGCTAAGATAAAAAAAACTATTATCGGCCAGAGATCAAGTTTTTTTTGCAGCACCTGCCAACGTTGATTGTTGAGTTATTAAGGAAACCAAAACCATTGATACCATGCTCACTAATAATCCAATTAGCTGAGCGGGTATCAACCCATCTTCACCATATATAATTTCAAAGATGACCCATGTGGCAATCCCAAAGCAAATGGATGCCAATGCACCATGATGATTGGCTTTTTTCCAAAAAATGCCAAAGATGAGAGGGGTGAATGCTCCAGCCAGGGTAACTTTATAAGCAGACTCCACCATTTGAAAAATAGATAAATTTGAAGCTAGAGCATAATTCAATACCACAAAAGAGAATGCGACCAAACATATTCTCATCATTTTAAGAAATTCTTTATCTGTCATTCCAGGTCTTAGGGGTTTGATGACATTTTCGGCAAAAGTAACAGACGGAGCTAAGAGTGTTGCAGATGAGCAACTCATAATCGCCGATATGACCGCTCCAAAAAATATTATTTGTGCGATTGGTGGAGTGTACTTAATAATAAATTCGGGGAGAACGTACTGGGAATCAAATTCAATAATTGACTGAAAATATTCTGGATCGATTATTGTTGCTGAGTAAGCAATAAACATGGGAACAAAAGTAAAAGCGAAATAAATTGATGCGCCAAAAATGGAACCCCAGAATGCAATCTTAGCTGTTTTGGCAGAAGTTATTCTTTGAAAGACATCTTGTTGGGGGATGGAGCCAAGCATTAATGTGACCCACACACCAAAAAAGGAAATCCATGTAAAAATATCGCCTTTCGGCCAAAAATCGAATTTGTTATTTTCTCTTGCATGATCAAGTACAGTCATCACTCCACCCGACATGTCAGATACAATATAGCTTATAAAGAGCAGCCCAGAAATAATGACCAACATCTGAATAAAATCGAGAATAGCAACTGATAACATGCCACCAAGGGTGGTGTATGAAACGACGATTAAAGTCCCAATAATCATACCTACTTCTTCAGAGACTTGATGATCAGTTAAGACATTAATTATTAAGCCTAATGCCTTAATTTGAGCAGCCACCCAGCCTAGATATGAAATCAAAATAGCAATGGAGGTAATGACTTCAATTTTACGATCATATCTTTTGCGATAAAAATCACCGAGGGTTATAAAATTGAGATGGTATAAATATTTTGAAAATAGAAAACCTGCAATAATTAGACACATGCTAGCCCCAAATGGGTCGGCAACCAACCCATGCAGTCCTTCATTCACAAATGTAGAGGAAACACCAAAGATGGCTTCAGCACCAAACCATGTGGCGAACACGGTTGCAATCACAACAGGTAAGGGTAAATGCCTTCCTGCAATGGCAAAATCTCTCGTATTTTTAACTTTCGTTGAAACGTAAAATCCGATACCTACAGATATCAGTATATAAATACAGACAAAAGTGAGAAGCATGTTTTCGAGGTTTATTTATTAAAAAAGAAAAATAATAATGAATAATTGAATGCACATCAATATAAAAAAAACAGCAATGATCCATTTCAAATAATTATTATTTTTTTTATGCCGCACATTTGAGAGCTCTTGTTTTGCTAATTGATTCGATAAATCAACTTGTTGATTTTTAAGCTCCTCATAGTGCGGTAGATTTTTTATTATATTGAGCCATTTTGGAAAATCTTTCTTTAACGATTTAACAAAGTGTTTAATACCCAGCTGCTCTTTAAGCCACTTTTCTAAAAAAGGCCTAGCTGTTTTCCAAAGGTCTAAATCTGGATTCAATTCTCGGCCAAGACCTTCAACATTTAATAATGTTTTCTGTAGCATTGTTAGCTGAGGTTGTATTTCCATATTAAATTGTCTTGAAGTTTGAAAAAGACGAATAAGTAATTTACCGAAAGAGATTTCTTTAAGAGGTTTATTAAATATGGGTTCACAAACAGCTCTTATCGCATTCTCAAATTCATCTACTGAAGTGTCTGATGGCACCCAATTGGAATCTAAATGAGCTTGAGCTACTCCTCGGTAATCGCGATTAAAGAAACAGACAAAGTTTTTAGCTAAATAATATTTATCTTCCTCGTTAAGGGTTCCCATAATTCCAAAATCCATAGCCACATATCGCCCATCTTTGGCAACTTGAATATTGCCTGGATGCATGTCGGCATGAAAAAATCCATCTCTAAAGACTTGTGTAAAGAAGATGGTGACCCCATTTTCTGAGAGTTTGATGAGATCTATTTTATTTTTTTTCAATACTTCGATTTGTGAGATCGGAATACCATCCATTGCTTCCATTACCATCACTTTTTCATGACAGAAATCCCAATACACTTTGGGCACAATTAATAATTTTTTATCTTTAAAGTTTTCTCCCAAGTGTTCACAATGACCAGCCTCCAGAAGGAGATTTAATTCAGATTTAGTGTGTTTTTCAAACTCATTTACCACCTCAACGGGTTTTAAACGTCTTCCTTCAGACCATAGGATTTTTAACAATCCAGCAATCCATTTAAGGAGTTTGATGTTATTTTTAACTTGCTCTTCTATATTAGGCCTTAAGATTTTAATGGCCACTTTCGAACCATCCATTAATTCTCCAAGATACACTTGAGCAACAGAGGCGCTAGCAATAGGCTGATCTGAAATATGCCTAAATATTTTTTCATAACCACCCGGATACGCCTCATTAAGAATTATTTTTGTTTCTCTAAAGGTAAAAGGCGGGACTTTGTCCTGAAGTTTTGCTAGCTCATTGGCAATATCGGTAGGTAACAAATCTCGTCTTGTAGATAACATTTGTCCAAATTTTACAAATATTGGTCCTGCTACTTCAAGAGCTCTTCTTAAGTTTTCGGATTTTGTCCCACTTTTAAAAATTCGCAATGGGAAAAGTAAATAGGAAAGAAATCTTACGTAAATATTAGTATTAAAAAATAAATCTAATTTATAGAATAGGGCGATGCCAATGAATCTTAAAAATTTAAAGACGGTCATTTAAAAATCTCATTATATTTACGTTGTAAATTTTCAAATCTTATTAAAAGCTCATCAACATCGTCATTAAATTCTTTTACTTGATAAGGCTTAGCGAAAACTTTATTTTCTTCTTGATAATATTCCACAGTTGTTTCCATTATATTTTTTGTAATATCACGGATTCGAGTGATGATTTTGTTCGATAGTCTTTGATAAAGTCCTGCAGCTTGGGGGCCTAGGTACCTATCTATCTCTAAAGTTAGATCCCACTCTAAGTTTTTTAAAACTTCGCTTAATTTTTTTGCTAATTTCATGTCACCTTGGATTTCAATATCATCAAGGTCTTGCTTTGTTATTATTTGAAAGATGGTTCTATTAGAAACTTTGATAGTTAAGCTTGGTTGCGACTCAGCATTTTTAACTAATGAGAGTGATCCGTCATTATTGATTTGCATTAACTGGATGACAAGATCATTGCCGTAATTCAATTCAACTACTTTTCCTGCAAAATTTAATAAATGGGGTTTTATCCAGTCGTTTTGATGAAGAATATGATTTACTCCATCGATCATTTTAGTTTTTACCATCATGATTTATATCCAGAGTGAACGGCGACTACTCCTGCAGATAAATTGGTGTACGAGGTTTTACAAAACCCTGCATCATTAAGCATGTGTAACAATGTTTCTTGGTCCGGGTGCATGCGAATTGATTCTGCTAAATATTGATAACTTTTTTCATCATTTGCAATTTGCTTACCAACTTTAGGAATGATCTTAAATGAAAAGAGGTCATAAATTTTTTCAAGTGAGGCGTGAATTTTAGAAAATTCAAGTATCACAATCTGACCTCCAGGCTTGAGACATCTGAATACTTCGTTTAAAACAGTCTGTTTGTTGGTCATATTTCTTAATCCAAAACCAATACTGACCACATTAAATGAATTGTCAGGGAATGGAATTTGTTCTGCGTTAATGAGCATGGAGGGAATCATTAAGCCATGATCAATAATTTTTTTTTGACCCTCTTCGAGCATGCTTTGATTTATGTCGCTGTGAATGATAGTTGCTTTTGGTCTCTTTTTTTTGAATAAAATTGACAGATCTCCAGATCCTGCCGCAAGATCTAAAATATGATCATTGTCTTTTATAGTAATATTTGTAGCAACATATCGCTTCCAAAAACGATGAAGCCCAAAAGACATGAGGTCATTCATTAAATCATATTTGGAAGCAACCGATGAAAAGACTTCTTTGACTAATGGTTCTTTTTCTTCAATGTCGATTTCATTAAATCCAAAATGCGTTTTATTTTTTTTCAAAATGTTGTTTCAGTTTTATTTGATAGTCTTGCCATAAAATATCATAATTTGATGCCAATTCATAAAGATAATCCCATGTATACAAGCCCGTATTGTGCCCATCGCTGAAAATCAGTTTGACAGCATAATTGCCAACAGGCTCAATAGCTTGAATTTCAACATTTTCTTTTCCTATCTGCAATACAGCCTCAGATGGGTGATGCCCTTGTACTTCTGCAGAAGGAGAATAAACTCTCAAAAACTCAGCTGAGAGCATGCACTCAGTGTTGTTGTTGAAGTTGATTTTTAGAAGCTTTTGTTCTTGATGATAATTAATTTCAACAGGGACGGGGGCAGCCACAATAAAACTACATTAAGCTTTTTAATTTTTTTAAAGCGTTTTGCTCTATTTGTCTAATTCTTTCTGCAGACACACCCAGCTCATCGGCTAATTCATGGAGTGTTTTAGATTTTTCTTCATTTAACCATCTAGATTTTAGAATGTAACGACTTCGCTCATCAATCGATTTAATCGCATTGGATAACGCTGAAAGATTATTAGATTCGGATTCTTTGGAAATTAATTGTTTAACTGGATCTGCATTTTCATCTTGCAGATAAGATATGGGACGAAATACATCATCTTCATTATCTTCATCTTGGTAGTCAAGAGCGATTTCATTGCCGTTAAAACGATATTCCATTTCTTTAACATCGGATTCTTTTACATTTAACTCTTTAGCTATTTCTTTTATTTCCTCTTGCTTGAGGGGTTGTAATGTTTTTTTCATGCTGCGTAGATTAAAGAATAATTTTCTTTGCGCCTTGGTGGTGGCTGTTTTAACCAAGCGCCAATTACGGACGACAAACTCTTGAATTTCTGCCTTGATCCAGTACATCGCAAATGAGACCAGCCTAACCCCTCGAGATGGATCAAATCGTTTCACAGCCTTCATTAAACCAATATTTCCTTCTTGGACAAGGTCTGCCTGATTTAAACCATAGCCTGAATAGGAGCGAGCAATTTTTATTACCAGCCTTAAATGAGACATAATTAATTGTCGAGCCGCATTAAGATCATTTTCATCATGAAGTT
This sequence comes from Methylophilales bacterium MBRSF5, assembly GCA_001044335.1. Classification (NCBI taxonomy): domain Bacteria; kingdom Pseudomonadati; phylum Pseudomonadota; class Betaproteobacteria; order Nitrosomonadales; species Methylophilales bacterium MBRSF5. The sequence continues at coordinate 916,895 of CP011001.1, read as the reverse complement.
TTTTTGCTAAATTCATCTCTTCTTGTTCGGTAAGCAAAGGAATCGCCTGTACCTGCTGTTGGTACAAGTCAAAGCTATCCAAAGACGGGCTTAAAGGTATGGTTAAAGCGTTATTCATAAAAATAATTTCCTTAATTTCTTTTGTTACTTTAGCACTCTATAACTAAGAGTGCTAATTTTAGATAAAAGTTCACTTAAAATCAATGATTTAACTATTATTTTTTACTTTTGATAGGGTGCGGTTTGTAGAAAAATATGAGGCGAGCCAACCGATGACAATAGTAAGAGTTATCATTGTCAAATAATGAGTGATGAGTAAATCATTAATGGAAATATTGAGGCCGAGTATAGACTCGATAACGTAGGCATAATAGTTAAAAATAAAGATCATCAACTTGATGATCGCTATTGCGACAACCGCCCCACCGATTCCATAAAAAATTCCTGTGTAAAGGAAAGGCCGTCTAATAAACGCATTTGATGCTCCAATGAGCTTGCTGACTTCTATTTCATCTTTAAATGATAAAGCTTGCAATCTAATGGTATTGCCAATGATGACAGCCAATACGCTTAATAATAGGATTCCTAAAAAGTTAATAATGAGTTCACCTAAAGATAAAATGGAATTCAGTTTGTTCACCCAAGCAGAGTCCAATAAAACATCATCTATGATGGCAAATTCTTTCAGTTCTTTGACAAGGTAATCAATTTCATTTTCATCCAGTGTTGCTAAGGATAAGTAGAAACTATCCGGTAGTGGGTTTCTTTCAATCAGACTATCCCCATCAATCATAATTTTTTTCTGTAATTTAACCCAAGCGTCTTCCTTTTTTTCAAAGGTCATTTTACTAACAATGGGTTGTTCTTTCAGGAAGCTGGTAAACGTTTTAAGGTCATCATCTTTATACTCGTTTATTAAAAAGATGCTTATTTCCGCAGAGTATTCAATTTGTGAAGAGGCTTGCTTTATATTTTCCAAAAAAAGTAGTGCAGACATTGGTAGGCAGGTTGTGATGCCAATAATGAGAAACATCACAAGGCTCCCTGCCTTGGCATAAAATAATCGGCGCAAGGCCACTTTAAATGCTTCGATGTGATTAAGCAGGTAGGTGATCATAAGGCTGTTGATTTAATTTGAGTTGTCCATTTTCTAGATGTATATGTTTAAAGCGCATAGGAATATTTGGCAGCTCGTGAGTTGAGATAATTACTGTGACCCCAACTTGTTGAAAGCTGAAAAAAATATTCATAATATCGTTTGCATAACCTTTGTCTAGGTTTCCTGTAGGCTCATCGGCAATAATAATACTCGGACGACACACAATCGCTCTTGCTATAGCCAAACGCTGTTGCTCTCCACCTGATAAAGTTATTGGCATCATTTTCTCTTTATTAAGCAGTCCAACTTTATCAAGAGCAGCCCTAATCCTTTTTTCTGCTTCCTCACCAAAGATATTGTGGACCGCTAATGGCAGGGCCACATTTTCATAGCAGTTTCTGTCATACAATAACTTATGATCTTGAAACACCATGCCAAACTTCTTTCTGATCCTATTGAGCGTATTATCTTTTGCTTGTGCAAGATTAAAATTTTCAAAGATGACTGTTCCGGATGATGGTTTTTCAATAGAGGACAGTACTTTTAAGAGTGTTGATTTGCCGGCACCAGAAGCTCCGGTAACAAACACTAACTCTCCAGGAAGTATTTCAAAGCTAATATTTTGAAGCGCCTCTCGATATCCAGGATACCTTTTATAAACTTGATCAAAGCGAATCATTCCAGCAAACCCTCTGCATAATCTTCAGCACTAAATATTTTAAGGTCATCAATTTTCTCTCCAACACCAATAAATCTTAAGGGTATCGGTTGTTCTTTTGCTATCGCAGCAACAATCCCTCCCTTAGCCGTGCCATCAAGTTTAGTCATGATTAATCCTGTTAATGAAACAGCCTCATTGAAAACTTTTATTTGATTGATGGCATTTTGACCTGTATTGGCATCTAAAACTAAGATGGTTTCATGCGGAGCTGTTTCGTCGAATTTTTGAATAACTTTTTTTATTTTAGCCAGTTCATCTATTAGGTGTTTTTGAGTTGGGAGGCGACCGGCAGTATCAGCAATAACAATATCTATACCCTTAGCTTTAGCTGACTGCATCGCATCAAAAATAACTGCACTTGGATCTCCGGTGTCTTGAGATATTACGGTGACGTTGTTTCGATCGCTCCAAACTTGAAGTTGCTCTTTTGCTGCGGCACGGAAAGTATCGCCAGCCGCAATTAAAACACTCTTATCCTCATCTAATAGAAGCTTTGTTAATTTACCAATAGTGGTCGTTTTACCAGCACCATTTACCCCTACAACCAGAATCACGAAAGGACTGGTTTCAATATGAATTAATGGTTTTTCTATGTGCTGCAAAAGCTCCGATAGGATTTTTTTAAGCAAACTTTTTAATTGTGCACCATCCTCTAACTTTTCCTTTTTTACTCTGTCTTTTAATTCAGAAATAATTTGTTGAGTGGCAGCATAACCAACGTCTGCTGCAATCAAAGTCATTTCAAGTTCATCATAAAATTCTTGATCAATATTTTTTGTAAATGACAAAGCAGACAAATTGCCACTAATGGCGTCTCTTGTTTTTTTTAGACCTTGCTTAATTTTTTCAGCAAATGAAAGCTTTTCATCTTTCTTAAGTGTGTCATCTTGATCTGCCGAAGGCTTTGTTTCAGTTTTTTTAGCTGGTTTTAATTGCGCCGCATCATTTTTTGGCTTGGTTTTTTTGTTAGACTCTTTTTCAAATTTTTTTGATTTTGTAACTGCAGGTTTTTTAGGCTCTGTTTTTAGCTTGTTTGTTTTTTTGATAGGTTTTGAATCAGTTTTCTTTGATTCATCACCTTTAAAAATTTTTTTTAGGAAATCAAACATAATTTCTTTATGGTGTGAGCGAACTAACTTTATGTTTAACGGTCATTGATAATGATTATAGCAAACATTAACCCTTATCATTTCAATATTATGCGAATTTTATTAAGTCTTTTTTCATTGTTATTTTGTTTTTCACTGTCAGCCGCTGTTCAAGAATTAAAACTTGAGAATGGCATGAGAATTATTGTTAATGAAGATCATAGAGCGCCTGTTGTGGTATCACAAGTCTGGTATCAAGCTGGTAGTATCGATGAAGTCAACGGCAAAACAGGTGTGGCTCATGTATTAGAGCATATGATGTTTAAGGGAACTAAGTCAACTAAACCGGGCGAATTTTCAGAAATTATAGCTCGTGCGGGCGGTAGAGAAAATGCTTTTACTGGCACTGACTACACTTGCTACTTTCAAACAATGGAGAAATCTCAGCTCGAACTGTCATTTAAGATGGAATCAGATCGAATGCAAAATCTTGTGATCTCAGCTGAAGAGTTTGACAAAGAAATTAAGGTTGTTATGGAAGAACGTCGCTGGAGAACTGAAGACAAACCTGAAGGAAAATTAAATGAAACATTTAATGCGCTAGCGTTTAAGGCTCATCCTTATGGAAGACCAATTGTTGGGTGGATGAATGATTTGGAATCCATGACATATGAAGATGCATTGGAGTGGTATAACAATTGGTATGCACCAAACAATGCCATATTGGTTGTCTCTGGCGACGTAAAACCAACAGAAGTTTTTGATTTAGCAAAAAAATATTTTGCTAAGCTGCCGTCCAAAGAAATACCTCCCAGAAAACCACAGTTAGAGCCAGTCCAAAAAGGAATGGTTCGGGCTGAACTGAAAGCAGCAAGCAAATTACCCATGCTCCAAATGGGTTATAAGGTTCCACTGCTTAGCAAAGAAGATGTTAATAACGATACAACCGCGTTTGCCTTGGAAGTTCTCGCTGGTGTTTTATCAGGAACTTCAACAGCAAGAATACAAAAAGAATTAGTGCAGTCTGGTAAATCACTCAGTGCTTATGCAAGCTATCCAATGTTGTCGAGAGGAGATGTTGGAACTTTCGAATTTGTTGTGACCTTGAATAATAATGTAGAGGTTAGTGATGTTGAAAAAATTATCAAGGCGGAATTAAAAAAAATAGCTAGCGAAGGAGTTACTGATCAAGAATTAGCTCGCGTGAAGGCTAATGTGATTTCAGGTGATGTTTATGAAAAAGATTCAATGTTCTATCAAGCAATGATTATCGGGCAGCTAGAAACAATGGGCTACTCATATAAGATCAAAGATGATTACATTGAAAATATCAAAAAGATTACATCTGATGATGTCAAAAAGGTTGTTGAGGAGTTTTTTAAAGACGACACCTTAACGGTTGTTCATCTGAAACCAGAATCGGTTTAAGTCAAGCTTAGGAGTTTTATGAGAGTTTTATTATCAATTTTTTGTTTATTTTTTTCATCGATTCTTTATGCAAATATCAACATCGATTTTTGGAAGACAGAAAATGGAGTCAGAGTATATTTTGTCGAATCTCATGAGCTACCAATTGTTGATATCAAAATTAACTTTGATGCTGGTTCCGCAAGAGATCCCAAGGGACAATATGGCGTTGCTAACCTGACAAATTACTTAATGTTACTTGGCGCCGGAGATTTGGATGAAAATCAGATAAGTAATCGTTTTTCTGATATCGGGGCTACCCTTGGAGGCGGCATCGACCGCGATCATGCTAAGCTGTCAATAAGAACTTTATCCGATAAAAAAATATTTTCTCAGGCAGTAGACACTTTTAAGCTTGTGCTGACAAATCCATCCTTTGCTGATGATGTGTTTGAGCGCGAGAAAAAAAGTACATTATCCTTAATTGATCAATCAAAAACTCAGCCTGATTCGTTAGGTAAGAATGCATTTTCTAAAGCACTCTATGGAGACCATCCTTATAGTCATCCTGAAGAGGGACTGACTGAATCAGTATCAAAACTAACTCGGAATAATATTATTGATTTTTACAATCAGTTCTACTCCTCTCAAAACGCATCTATTGTGATTGTCGGAGATTTAAGCAAAACCGAAGCACAAAAAGTTGTCAGTGATCTAACGTCGCATCTTAAAGATTATGGACATGTTCCAATTCCTGAGGTGACAGAAAATGATCCCCAAAATGTTTCGATAGAGCATCCGGCACAACAGGCCCATTTATTTTATGGAATGCCTTCAATGGTGAGATTAGATAAAGACTTTTATCCTTTGTATGTTGGCAATTACATTGTTGGAGGTGGCGGTTTTGTTTCTCGTCTGACTGGGGAGGTCAGAGAGAAAAATGGGTTGGTTTACAGTGTGTACTCTTACTTTATGCCATTAACTCAAAAGGGACCTTTTCAAATTGGCCTGCAGACCAAAAAATCGCAAATGAATGATGCTCTTAACTTGGTGAAACAGGTAATGAAAGATTTTATTGAAAAAGGACCAACCAAGGAAGAATTAAAAGATGCGAAGATGAATTTAATTGGTGGATTCCCTCTAAGACTCGATAGTAATAAAAAAATCGCTGAGTATATTTCAATGATGGCCATCTATAATTACCCCATTGATTATCTTGAAAGCTTTGCTAAAAATATCGATAAGGTGACCGTCGAAGATATCAAAGATGCTTTTCAAAGAAGGATAGATATGTCAAGATTCTCAACAGTTATTGTTGGGAATTCTTAAATCACAAGCTCAGTTAAAATTATTGCAGGGTCATTAAAAGGAAGAAATATTTCTTTTCATGACAATGAAAATACAAGGCCTACTTTAGGAAGGGTCAAAGAAACCTTATTTAGTTGGTTATCACCCTTTATTGATGGTGCTTCTTGTCTTGATTTATTTGCTGGTTCTGGAAGTCTGGGTTTTGAAGCTATATCAAGAGGCGCACAGGCCTGCCAATTTATAGATCATTCAAAAACAAATATTGAGCAAATAAATTTAAACATCAAATCACTCCAACTTGCAGATTGCACAACTGAGATTTCTGAATCACATAAATATGTAACTCGCACCAACCAAAGATATGACATCGTTTTCTTTGATCCCCCATACAAATCTAATTGCTATGATTGGCTAGACTTGGCATTAGAAAAATTATTAAAACCTGACGGTATAATATATATAGAATCAGCAACTAAAATTGAATTAGAAAATTTATGTATGATTCGTGAAAAAAAGACCAAAACTTTGTTTTATGGAATTTATAAATATGATCGATAAAATTATTTATCCTGGCTCATTTGATCCAATTACAAAAGGGCATGAAGATATTGTCAATCAACTACAGAACCTTGCATCGGTCGTTATCGTTGCTATTGCTGAAGATAATGATAAAAATTCTTTGTATAGCATTGATCAGCGACTAAATCTTCTAAATGAGTTATACCAAAATCATCAAAATATAAAAGTTATCTCATACTCAGGATTGACTGTTGATTTGGCCAAAAAAAATAATGTCAGTGTTATTGCAAGAGGTTTAAGAGATGAAATAGATTTTGCCTACGAGAGAGATTTGGGTGATATGAATCAAAAAATTGATGGGAGTATAAGAACAATATTTCTTCAATCTGATCCAACTTTAAGATCTATCTCGTCCTCCCTAGTGAGGCAACTTATTCATCTAAATAAAGACCTGTCTCCATTTTTATCAAAAAAAATTACTAATTTGATTAACGCATGGCGCTAAAAATTACAGAAGAGTGTATTAATTGCGATGTTTGTGAACCCGTTTGCCCAAATCAGGCAATCTTTATGGGCGAACAAATATATGAGATTAATCCTAATTTATGTACGGAGTGTGTTGGACATTTTGAGATTCCACAATGTGTGGATATTTGTCCCATTGACTGCATTCCAAAAGATGAAAAATATGTTGAGACAAATGACCAGCTATATCAGAAATACTTACAACTAAGTAAAAAGGAGTCTAAATGAGAATTTTACATACAATGCTGAGGGTAAATAACCTTGATGAGTCAGTTGAATTTTATAAGAATTTTTTTGGCATGCAATTATTGAGAAAACATGATTTTCCAGAGGGTAAATTTTCATTAGCATTTATAGGGTATGGGAATGAGCAAGATCATACGGTTATAGAATTAACTCATAACTGGGATACAAACTCTTATGATCTTGGCAATGGATATGGGCATATTGCCATTGAAGTCGATGATGCCTATCAAGTATGCGAGGAAATTAAATCAAAAGGAGGTAAAGTTGTGAGAGAGGCTGGTCCGATGATGCATGGTACAACAGTGATTGCATTTATAGAGGACCCCAATGGTTATAAGGTTGAGCTAATTCAAAAGGGAACGCATTAATTAATCAAAAAAGTCCCTTACTTTATCAACCCAACTTTTTGACCTTGGGCTGTGTTTTCCGCTATCAGCCTGATTTAGGTCTTCAAGTTCTCTTAAAATTTCTTTTTGTCTTTCGGTCAGTTTTACCGGAGTTTCAACGACCACATGGCATAAAAGATCACCTGTGTAATTTTCCCGAACAGGCTTAACACCTTTACCTTTTAGTCTAAAAGTTGCCCCTGTTTGGGTTTCTTGTGGAATTTTCATCTTTGCATTGCCACCTAGTGTAGGAATCTCAACATCTCCACCCAAAGCTGCTACTGAAAAACTTATCGGTAATTCGCAGTGTAAGTCAGCTCCATCTCTATCAAAAATGGCATGCTTTTTTAATGCAACAACCACATACAGGTCGCCAGATGGGCCGCCATTAACTCCAGCCTCACCTTCATTACTGAGACGAATTCTATCTCCCTCATCCACACCAGCTGGTATTTTTACAGAAAGCGTTTTAGATTCTTTAACTCTTCCTGAGCCTGAACAATCATTGCATGGATCATTGATGACCTTTCCAGACCCCTGACATTTTGGACATGTTTGTTGTACTGAAAAAAATCCTTGTTGCATTCTGACTTGTCCATGACCACCGCAAGTTCCGCACGTGGATGGTTGCGACCCTTTTTTTGCACCACTTCCTGAACATGTTTTACATTGTGACAACACAGGAATTCTAATTTTCTTCTCAGTCCCTTGTGCTGCTTCTTCAAGAGTTATTTCTATGTTGTATCTTAAATCTGCTCCTCGATAGACATTTGATTTTCCTGATCCTGATCGACCACCACCAAATATATCGCCAAAAATATCTCCGAAAGCATCTCCAAAATCTGAAAATCCGCCTTGAAAGCCACCTGGTCCTCCACCCATCGATTGATCGACGCCAGCATGACCAAATTGATCATAGGCAGATTTTTTTTGAGGGTCGCTTAAGATTTCATAGGCTTCCTTAACCTCTTTAAAACTTTCTTCCGCTTTTGGATTATCTGGATTTCTATCTGGATGAAATTTCATTGCAAGCTTTTTAAACGCTTTTTTGATTTCATCTCCAGATGCATCTCGGTTGAGTCCAAGAATTTCGTAATAATCTCTTTTTGAAGCCATATTTACCTAAATATTGATGGCCTGGAGTTACCAGGCCAGATTGAGTCTATAAGGATATTACTTATCCTCTTCTTTTTTTTCTTCATTTACTTCTTCAAATTCAGCATCAACAACATCACCATCAACTGTTTTTTCTGAATTTGCATCAGCAGATTCTGCCTGTTGATTTTGACCAGATTGATTTTGCTGAGAGGCATAAACTTTTTCACCAAATTTTTGTGCTGACTCGGCCAATGCTTTTGATTTTTCCTCAATTTTGGCTTTATCATCTGATAAGATCGCTTCTTCTAAATCTTTAACAGCAGCTTCAATTTTTTCTTTTTCACCATCTTCTAACTTATCAGCATGATCAGTCATTGATTTTTTAGTGCCGTGGATCAGTGCCTCTGCAGAATTTTTTGCATCAACAAGCTCTTTGAGCTTTTTATCCTCTTCTGCATATTTTGCCGCATCTTCTTCCATTTTCTTAATTTCTTCTTCACTTAATCCACTATTGGCCTTAATGGTAATTTTATTTTCCTTGCCTGTCGCCTTATCTTTTGCTGATACATTTAATATACCGTTAGCATCAATATCAAATGTAACTTCAATTTGAGGAGTTCCTCTGGCAGCTGGTGGAATGTCTGTTAAATTAAATTGCCCAAGACTCTTATTTCCACTCGCCATCTCTCTCTCACCCTGGAGGACATGGATGGTTACGGCACTTTGATTATCTTCAGCAGTGGAGAAGACTTGCGAAGCCTTGGTTGGAATAGTAGTATTTTTCTTGATTAGCTTGGTGCAAACACCACCTAATGTTTCAATACCAAGGCTTAATGGCGTTACATCCAGCAATAGAACATCTTTAACATCTCCCTGGAGGACACCACCCTGAACTGCAGCGCCGACTGCAACAGCCTCATCTGGGTTAACATCTTTTCTTGGGTCAACATTAAAAATCGACTTAACTTTTTCTTGCACTTTTGGCATACGGGTTTGACCGCCAACAAGAATGACATCTGAAATATCTGAGCTGGATAAACCAGCATCTTGCATTGCTTGCTCACAGGGCGCAGCAGTTCTTTCAATTAAATCTTCAACTAATGATTCAAATTTTGAGCGAGTGAGTTTTACAACCAAGTGTTTCGGACCGGATGCATCAGCAGTAATGTACGGTAAGTTCACCTCAGTCTGTGAACTGCTTGATAGTTCAATTTTTGCTTTTTCGGCAGCCTCTTTAAGACGCTGTTTTGCGAGCATATCGTGGGTTAAGTCTACACCGTTTTCTTTTTTAAATTCTTCAGCCAAGAAGTCAATAATTCTATTGTCAAAATCTTCACCACCTAAAAAAGTATCTCCGTTCGTTGACAGAACTTCAAACTGATGCTCACCATCTACGCTTGATATTTCAATGATAGACACATCAAATGTTCCGCCACCAAGGTCATAAACAGCAATTTTTCTGTCACCTTCTTGTTTGTCTAAACCAAAAGCAAGTGCAGCAGCAGTTGGTTCGTTAATAATTCTTTTGACCTCAAGACCAGCAATTCGTCCAGCATCTTTTGTCGCTTGTCTTTGGCTGTCATTAAAATATGCTGGAACTGTGATAACTGCCTCTGTCACTTCTTCGCCCAGATATTCTTCTGCTGTTGTTTTCATTTTTTTTAAAACTTCAGCTGAGACTTGAGGTGGAGCTACTTTTTCTCCATTAACCTCAACCCAGGCATCACCGTTATCTGCTTTGGCAATGGTGTATGGCATTAATTTAATATCTTTTTGAACCTCATCTTCTTCAAAACGTCTTCCGATAAGTCGCTTCACAGCATAAAGGGTATTTTTAGGGTTTGTCACCGCTTGACGTTTAGCAGGGGCACCTGTCAGAATTTCTCCACCATCTTGATAAGCGATAATAGAAGGCGTTGTTCTATTTCCTTCTGAGTTCTCGATTACCTTTGGCTTTCCACTTTCCATGACCGATACGCAAGAGTTGGTGGTTCCTAAATCAATTCCAATAATTTTTGCCATTATATTTTTTCCTTCAAATATTTATTACTTATTAATGTTGAGATGATTAATAAAATTTTCAAGTATTAATCATTATTTTTAACTACTGAGACCATTGCTGGTCTTATTACTCTGTCATTAAGCTTATAACCCTTTTGTAAAACGCTTAATACCGTATTAGATTCTTGCTCTTTTGATTCAACCATTGACATTGCTTGATGTTCATTTGGATCAAATTTTTCACCTGTCGGATTGATTTCAGCAATATTAAATTTCTCAAAAACAGCATTGAGCTGTTTTAGTGTTAGTTCAACACCATCGATTAAGGTCTTGTTGTGCACATTATCAGGTCCTAGTGAAGCCTCTAAACTATCTTTTACTGATAATAATTCTTTACTAAAACCTTCGATTGCAAATTTTCTCGTTTTATCAGCCTCTTCATAGCTTCTTCTTCGAATATTTTCTGCTTCAGCTTTCGCATATAAAACTTGATTCTTCAGGTCCTCAATTTGCTCTAATAAATCATCAGATTGACCATCAATCTCTTGATTTTCCTCATTAGCATTCTCTTTTGATAAATCTTGGTCTTTATTTTGATCAAGTTCTTCAGTGAGATTTTTTTCTTTTTTTTCGTCTGCCATATACCTAACCGAGTTTTTTAAAAATTAATTACAGTTTATATATAGGTATGGAAAGGTAAATTTCAAGCTAAATCGTTAAATTTTATGAAAATTTCTTCAGGGAGGGGGATGTTGCTTAATGAGCCCATGTTAAATGCAGGAGTTTTGGTATTTTTAACCCCAGTGAGATCAGGATTACTGAATGTATAAATTCCAATTGTAGGTATATCCAGTGATGAGGCAAGGTGCGTAAGACCGGTATCAACCCCAATTGCAAAACGTGTGGATGCAATTTTTTTTGCCAGTTGATCAATATTCATTTTTTCGAGAATTTCACAATTTGTTGTTTGATCATAAATAGTAAGACATTCTTCATATTCTTTAACACTTCCCCAGGGAAGAAAAATTTTATAATTATTTCGCTCAAATAAGCCAGCCAACTTAATCCAGTATTCAAGAGGCCATTTCTTTTGATCATTGCTTGTCCCTGAAATAAATACAATACTATTTGGATCCGTTTGATCTTTTTTAAAATTATATGAAAAAGAAATATTGTTTTGGTCTATTTCATAATTCATTGACTTGGCAACAAGTAGCCTATTTCTATTAATTGCATGAATTTTTTTTTCAACCCCAATGGTGTTTTTATAAAAATAACTCGCAAAGCTTTCTTTAATAGAATTCTTATTAAAACCAAATGAGTTTAAAGACCTGCACATGATTCCAGTTCTTATTAAACCTTGAAGATCAATGACAAAATCATAATTTTCTTTATTAATTAAATGCTTTAATTGAAAGAATTCACTGTATGAATTTTTTTTAAATAAGTTTTTTTTCCAACTTCTAAATTTGCTTACTATGGTTTTCTGAATTGGGAATAAATTCAACAAACTAGAAAATGATTCTTCAACAAGCCAATGTATCTCCGCATCAGCATGATTTCTTCTTAAATCACTTATAATAGAGTTAGCGTGGATAATGTCACCTAATGATGATGTTTTGATAATCAAGACTTTCATAAAATAAAATTATAAACTAAATGAAAAAAATTCTTATACTCACCAAAGGGTTACAAGCTTCATCTTCTAGAGATAGGGCGTTAATTTATGAGAATTGTTTAAAAGAAGATAATATTCTTTTTAAACACATTGGTTTGTCAAAGAGGCCATTAAACTATTTTAGAACTTTGATTAATGCACCCTTTTATGATGTAGTTTTCTTACAAAGAAAACTTTTGTCGAAAACTTATTTTAAATTACTAAGATTTCTAGCTAAAAAAATTATCTATGATTTTGATGATGCAATTTTTATTGATTCAAAAGGTAAAATTTCAAAAAATAAATTTAACAGATTTTCAACAATATGTAGAAGAGCAGATTTGATATTTGCTGGTAATGAATTCTTAAATAGTTATTCCGCAAGGTTTAGTAAAAAGACGTTCATAATCCCGACATGCCTTGATACAAAAAAATATAAAATTAAAGCTATTGGCTCAAACGAATTTTTTGATCTTGTTTGGGTTGGTCAAAAAACAACATCTAAATATTTAATTGAAATTATCCCTTTTTTAGAAAAAGCAAACAAAAGATTCAAGGATTTAAGACTGATCAACATCTCTAATATTAAATTAGTAAGTAACTCAATAAAAATTAAAAATGTTAAATGGACTGAATCAGGTCAGTATAGAGAAATCAAGTCCGCTAAGGTTGGATTAGCTCCTTTAGACAATTCGAATTGGAGTAAAGGAAAATGTGCTTTTAAACTACTTCAGTATGCATCTGCTGGTTTACCAATAGTGTCATCTAATGTTGGTTATAACGGCATATTGATTAAAGAATATGAGTCTGGGATGCTTGTAAATAAAGGATCTGACTGGGCAAATAATATTGCAAAATTAAGATCTGATGCGATAACTAGAAAAAAATATGCAAAAAATGCTCTTAACATGTCAAAAAACTTTGACATCCATATCAACTATAAAAAAATGAAAAAGATCATTAAAGATGTCTTGTAATTTTTACCAAATTGCATATTCGGAAGAATCGCTGACGCCAATTCACCCTGGTTTTAAAATTTTTAATCAAATTGGTAAACCATATTTGGATGAGAGAGAAACATCTCATATGATTGATTTTTTTGATGCAGGACATGTAAAAGATGATGGAAATTTCTATTCACTAGTTTCTCCAAAATTTATAAATAAATTAAAGGTTGATTTTACTGACATCAATTTATTTATTAATCGAAACGATGGAAGTGACTTAATTTTATTTAATACTGATCCTAAATGGGCATATTTCTTCTTTAATGCATGGGATCAGGGTGAAAGTTTTCATAGAGGTTTAAAAAAAATAGCAGGAATGCTAAATACCAGCAGTAATTTTATTAGATTTGACTCAAGGCATGAGCCAAAAAATCTTGTTTATTCAAACTACTGGGCAGCCAAGTATTCCTTTTGGAAAAAATATGTTTTGGAACTTAAAAAAACAAGAAAAAAAATTTTATGCATGAAAGCCGATAAAAAAAAGTACTTTTATAGAAAAGCTGAAAATCACTTTGCTCCAATATATCCTTTTGTAATGGAAAGAATGTTATCTAACTACCTTTGTAAAAACCCAAAAATAAATTGTTCAAATTACCCTTATAGTAAATTACAGGTTATAAAAATGGCCACGAATATTACTGATAAAATTATATTGTGGAAATTCATCGATATAATTGACACGCTTGATAATAACAATGATTACAAAAGCTTAAAATCGGTTATAGAGAAAATAGATTTTTTAAGATCAAAAGTGAAGCGTCAAAATATTTTAGGAAGACTGTTGACTAATGTTAACCTTTTATTCAAATAAAGAAGACTTCAAAGATTCCAGTTTTTCTGATCTATTCAATGTGAATGGTAAAATAATTCGCTCTGGCGCTAATAGAGAGACACTGGAATTTTTATTTAAAAATAAAAAATATTTTATTAAGAGGTTTTCAAGCGGGTCTTTTTTGCAAAATATTCTAAATAAACTTGGGTTTGTTAAGGATGTTGGTAATGCCAGAAATGAGTTTGAGGCTTATCAAATTTTAAAAGAAATTGGCGTGGAAACTGCTAAATTAGTTTGTTACGGAAACGAAAAAAAGATCTGGAATAATCGTTCATTTGTAATTTCTGAGGAGATTAAAAATTTTGAGCAACTTGATTTTTTCTTTAGTAAAAAGAAATACCAGAAAGACAAAAAAAAATACCAAGATCGGATTTATAAAAAAGTAGTTGATATCATTAATAAGCTTCATCGTAATGGAATAGTTCACCATGACCTATATCTGTGTCATTTTTTACTAGATCTTAATTCATTGGGCAATAAAAAAAATATTAAAATATATTTGATTGACTTCCATAGGCTTGAAAAAAAGACAAAAGTTTCCACAAAACGTATTAGCAAGGAATTAGGTGATTTATTATTTTCTATAAAATATTTTGGTAATGAGGAACGTTTCGAAAAAATATTAAAGACTAATTACTTCAATAAAAACTTCCTGGAAAACCATAAAATGGATATTGATGATAGAGCCACTTTAATGTTAAAGAAATATAAAAATAAATATGCTTGATATAAATAACTTGAAATTTATAAAAGTGCTAAGAGAAATTCCTGGTAAGAGGAGGGTTGTTGAGGCTAGCGCTAGAGATAAAAACTACATAGTAAAATTTTTTAAAAAAAAGAATTTATATGCAAAAGAATTAAGAGGATCATTTTATCTTAATCAAGCGGAAATACTAACCCCAAAAGTTTTATCATTTGGAAAATTAAATAATGAATATTATATCATTTTTGAAAAAATCATCGATGCAATTACTGTTGAAGAATTTTTAAATGGCGATGATTCATTAACAAAAAAGTACAATATTATTAATGAAATATTGTTACTAAATAAAAAATTATTTAAAAAAAATTTTATTCAGCTGGATAATTATTTTAAAAATTATTTAATCTCGCATCAAAAAATTTACATGATTGATGGAGGTTTAGTTAAAAAAATTATTTTTTTTAAAGCTTTGAGAAAGTTTTTAAATTTCAGTCTAATTTCATCAAAGGTCGATCCTGACATCATGCTGAATAAAACCTCATTTTATAATTTTAAAATTTTAGATTTTATCCATAAAAAAATTGTTGGGTATTATGTGTACAAATCATTAATGAAGTTTCATTTGAAAACATTAAGAAACTCATCTCAATTTGAAAAAACTTCAACGTTTAGATCTTTAATTTATAAGCAAAAAGATTTTAACTTTGATTTTCAAAAAATCGACAATTTATTACAAAATGCTGAAATCATTAAAAATGGTAATACCTGCACAGTCTTTTGTCATAAAAATTTAGTAATAAAAAGATACAATATTAAAAGTTTTACGCATTTTATTAAGTTGCAATTTGTTAAGTCACGGGGTAAAAACTCTTGGCAAATTTCAAATGCTCTTCAGTTGATAAATATTGCATGTCCAAAACCATATTTTTACTATGAGAAAAAATTTCTTTTTTTTAAACTAGCCAGTTACTTTGCAATGGAAAAAATTGATGGCATGGACATTGTCAGTTACCAAGAATCTATTAAGAAAAATTCTGATACTAAAGTTTTAAAAGAAAAAATTTTGAAGCTTTTTGATAAATTTATTTATTTTAAATTTATCCATGGTGACTTTAAGAAAACAAACATTTTAGTCGATAATAAAATGCAAATATGGATGATTGATTTTGATAAATCTTTTTTCTCAATGAGCCAATCCATATATAATTATAAAATTAAAAAGCAAATTGCTCGTTTTCTCTCAAATTGGAAAAACAAATCAAAATTTCTAACAGCTATTAGGTCTTTGGAAAAATAATATGAAAATTTTAGGTATATCAGGCGTCCTTGGACATGACGCTTCAGCTGCATTGATTATAGATGGAAAAATTGTAGCGGCTGCTGAAGAAGAGAGGTTTATTCGGGACAAGCATGCTAAAAATTTATTCCCTGTTGAAGCAGCCAAATATTGTTTAAATGAAGGTAGATTGAATCCTGAAGATGTCGATATTGTGACATTCCCCTATGCAAAAATTCCTTTTTTCAGCAAAGCTCGTTTGCATTATGCAAAAAGATATTGGTATGCACCTGACAGAGCTCTGGATGCTATTTTCAATGGAAATCGCAGATTCAGAAGGAACTTAAACAAAACAAAAGATTTAATGACTTCATTAAATATTAATAAAGCAGAAATAATACCTGTGGAGCACCATTTATCCCATGCATCAAGCGCATATCATTTGTCAGGGTTTAAAGAAAAAACTGCCATCGTGGGTATTGACGGAAAAGGGGAGTATGCAACAACTTTTTTTGGATATGGAGAAAATGGAAAAATACATAAAATAAAAGAATTTTATGACCCTGAATCTCTTGGCGGTCTTTATGGAGCCATTACTGAATTTTTAGGTTTTGATATGCTTGATGGTGAGTTCAAAGTTATGGGCATGGCTCCATATGGAGACCCGTCATTGTATGATTTTTCAAATCTAGTTTCTTTTAAAAATGGACAATTAAAAGTTAATACGGATTTAGTTAACGTAATAGGTTTGAGAAGATATAAAGAAAATGGAAAAGGGTATTATTTTTCACCAAAGTTTGTGGATATGTATGGCAAAAAAAGAAGTGGTGATGAAATTGATTTACCTTATATTCATTATGCAGCATCCATTCAAAATAAACTTGAAGAAATCGCTCTTCAAATGATCGACTATTATCTTGGAGATATCATAAGGGAAACTGGAAAGATATGCATGGCTGGCGGCGTCGCACTAAATGTAAAGCTTAACCAAAAAATTATTGATCTGCCATACGTCAAGGAATTATTTGTGCAACCTGCTTCAGGAGATTCTGGAACTTCACTTGGAGCCGCCACATATGTTTCATCAATTCATGATAATAAAACCAATTCCATTAAAAAAATGGAGCATGTTTACTTGGGCCCTAGTTATTCATCAAAAGAATGCCTTGATGCTTGTAAAAATCATAGCTCTAAACCAAAATTTACTAAAATTAGCGATCCGGCAAAAGTTGGTGCAGAAATTTTAGCTGCTGGGAATCCCTTAGCATGGTTTCAAGGTCGTATGGAGTTTGGACCAAGAGCACTTGGATGTCGAAGTATCCTGGGCGATCCAACAACACCTAAGATATCGGATAAAATCAACAAGCAAATAAAATATAGAGAGCGTTGGAGACCTTTTTGTCCAAGCATTTTAGAAGAATATGCTGAATCTATTATTGGATCCAAGCATCCTTCACCATTTATGACATTCACATTCAACGTACAGCCGGAGTGGATAAAAAAAATACCTGAGGTAGTGCATGAGGATAAAACAATCAGAGTTCAGGTTGTGAATGAAAAAACAAATAAAGTATACTATCAGCTTCTAAAAAACTTTATGACGCTTAAGGGCGTCCCGGTTGTCTTAAATACATCATTAAATAGAAGAGGTGAGCCAATGGTTTGTTCACCTGAAGATGCCTTAAATATGTTTTTTGGATGCGACTTAGAATTTATGATCATGGAAAATATACTAGTAACAAAATAAATACTTTAGATTATGAAAAATTTAATACTTGAATTAGCTGAAAAAATTAAAGAGAAAAGCAGGCCGACGAGATCGGCTTACCTTAAAAGATTAAAAACAATGAAAAATAGAGATCGGGGTTCTGATCGTCTCGGTTGTGCAAATGTGGCCCATGCATTTGCATCATTATCACCCGATAAGAGACTAACTATAGTTCAAGAAAAGAAGCCTAATTTAGCAGTTGTTACTGCCTACAACGATATGCTATCAGCCCATAAACCTTACGAGGATTACCCTGAGCTAATCAGATCAGTTGCCAGCGAAAATGGTTCTACTGTGCAAGTTGCAGCTGGTGTTCCAGCTATGTGTGATGGTGTGACCCAGGGCGAACCTGGAATGGAATTAAGTTTATTTTCAAGAGACACAATTGCCATGAGTACTTCAGTTGGTTTGTCGCATGATGTTTTTGACGGATCATTATTGCTAGGCATTTGTGACAAAATTGTTCCTGGACTACTCATAGGAGCTTTACATTTTGGACACTTGCCAGCCATATTTATTCCAGCTGGCCCTATGTCAACTGGTATAGATAACACATCAAAATCTAAGGTTCGCGAGCAATACGCTCTTGGTAAGGTTGGTAGAAAAGAGTTGTTGGATTCTGAATCAAAAGCATATCACGGAGAGGGTACATGCACATTTTATGGAACAGCAAATAGTAATCAAATGTTGTTAGAGGCGATGGGTCTTCATGTTCCTGGAGCAGCATTTATTCATCCAAGAGACGATGCACGAAATGAGTTAACTTCTGAAGCAGTCCGGATGTTAATAAAAAATGTTAACGACACTAAAACATCATTTGCATTAGGCGAAATGGTTGACGAGAAAGTGATTATTAACGCAATGGCTGCTTTATTGGCGACTGGTGGATCAACAAATCATTTAATTCATTGGGTTGCAATTGCGAGAGCTGCTGGAATAGTGATTGATTGGACTGATTTTCATGAGCTTGCGAAAGCTGTGCCTTTATTAGCCAGTGTCTACCCAAATGGTGTAGCCGATGTTAATCAGTTTCAAGAAGCAGGCGGCCCAAGTTTTGTTATCAGAGAATTATTAGAAAATGGCTGCATGTTTAATGACGTTTTATCTGTTGCTGGACCTGGTATGGAAAAATACGGACAAAAATTATCTGTAACCGGAAAGACTCTATCATGGACTGATTTCCCCAAGTCATCTGGTGATGTCACTATCGTGAGAACACATGAAAAACCATTCTCAGATACTGGTGGTTTAAAACTTTTAAAAGGTAATGTCGGTCGGTCTGTTATGAAGACATCTGCGATCCCAGAAGACAAATATATAATTGAGGGACCAGCGATGATCTTTGATTCTCAGGAGGAATTACTTGAGGCATTTGATGAAGGAAACCTGGAAAAAGATTTTATTGCAGTTGTTCGTTTTCAAGGGCCCAAAGCAAATGGGATGCCTGAGCTGCATAAATTGACGCCACCATTATCTGTTTTGCAAAATAAAGGATTTAAGGTTGCTATTGTGACTGATGGCAGAATGAGTGGTGCCTCAGGGAAAGTTCCAGCAGCAATTCATATGAGTCCAGAGGCTGCACTAGGTGGAGCTATTGCCAAAATTCGAGAGGGCGATATGTTAAGAATTAATGCCACCGTTGGCTCATTAAATGTTTTAGTGGATGAAGATACATGGTTTGAAAGAAAGGTGGAAACACTTCCTGAAACCAAAAAACAAAATAATAGCCACGGCATGGGTCGAGAGCTTTTTGGAGCTTTAAGAAAAAATGTGTTAACCGCCGAAGAAGGTGCAGTCACTTGGGTTTAAATAAAGGAAATTAATGAATACAAAAGATTTATCTAGTTACGGTCCCGTTATACCAGTTATTGTGATTAACAAAATTGACGATGCATTACCTATTGCAGAAGCACTTTTAGAAGGCGGGATTAGGGTTCTTGAAGTAACTATGCGTTCAGAATGTGCCCTTGATGCAATAGAATTAATCTCAAGCAAACTGCCAGAGGCAATTACTGGAGCCGGAACTCTAAGGACAAAGTCTGACGCTGTTCAAGCGAAAAATGCCGGATCAAAATTTGCAGTCAGTCCAGGATTTACTACAGAATTATCAGATGAATGTAAAAGAATTGACCTTCCTTTACTTCCAGGCGTATCCACTGGGAGTGAAGTTATGATGGCTGCAGACCAAGGTTATGATTTCTTAAAACTTTTTCCTGCCGTAGCTGTTGGCGGTATAAACTTATTGAAAGGATTTGCAGGTCCTTTCTCAAATATTCAATTTTGCCCAACAGGTGGAGTAAAAGTAGAAACAGCATCCGAGTTTTTAAGATTACCTAATGTACCAGTCTGTGGTGGAACTTGGTTAACACCCAATGACTTAGTTAACAATAAAGATTGGGCAGGAATTACCAAGCTTGCTGCCGAGGCTTCATCTATAAAAGTGTAATGGATCTCACAAAATACAACACCATCATATTTGATTGTGATGGTGTGTTATTAAATTCAAACTTTAAAAAATCTGAAGCCTATCGATACGCAGCTATTGATTTTGGTGCAACGAAAGAACAAGCTGAAAAATTAGTTCAATATCATGTTGAAAACACCGGTATTTCAAGATATGTAAAATTTGAATATTTCCTTACAAATATATTGCAACAGTCATTTAATGAAGAAGACTTTAGCTTTCTAATTAAATCTTTAAATCATAATGTATTGAAAATATTAAATGATTGTGAAGTAGCAACTGGCTTAGATGAGTTAAGAGAGTTGACGAGAAATCAGCATTGGATGGTGATGAGTGGAGGAGACCAGGAAGAGGTAAGAACAATCTTAGCCTCAAAGCATCTTGACCATCTGTTTGATTATGGGATTTATGGCAGTCCAGATTCAAAACACGACATTGTAAAATATCATCTTGAAAAAAATAGTGATTTTATGCCAGCGATCTTTTTTGGTGATGCGGAATATGACATTAAAACTGCTAAAAATTTTAATCTTGATTTTATTTTTATTTCGGGATGGAGTGATTTTAGTGCCTGGGAAGAAACAGTAAAGAGAGAAAACATTTTGTCTGTGAAGCATCTGAAAGATCTAATTATCTAGGGTATCATCTTTTAAAATTTCTTTAATTTCATTTCTATTCATGTAGCCGAAATAATCTTTGATCACTTTGTTAGCAGAACGAATTTCAAACTCATCATTAATTGCCTGGGTAGCGTGATTGATATGATTTACATATTTATTTAAAAAATTAGATTCCAAAAAAATCATTTTATATCCAGCATGGATTAGTTTTTTATGAAGAACCTTACCCGCACTTTCATTCTGATCTGAAAAAGATGAGTTAACTTTTTTAATAAGGTCTGTTTTGTAAATCGCACAATGGCTCCTGAGATAATGATAGTCTTTATTAAAGCGTTGATTATTAGTCTTATTTTTTTGTAATTTTTTGAATAGGTATTCGATATGCTTACCTAACCTTTGAAAAATATTTTTGTGTTCAAGCTTCCAAGATCCAACACCAGCAACAGTAGGATCATCAAAAGGCTGCATCAAAATATTAAGCCAGTTTGGATGGATCATAAGGGTATCCGTATGAATTACGATGACATAAGGGCTTTTTATTTTTTTTAATGCCAAATCTAGTGCTCTGGCATGGGACATTGGTCCCCCCTCGTTTGGAATCCCATCCCTATGAATAAATTTTATCCATTTTAAACTTTTAAGATATTTTGAAGATTCATCATTTGAGTTGTTATCAACTACAATAACATCTGCATGATTTAAATCTGTATTTTTTCTAAGCAACCTGAGACAAACTTTTGTTAATTGGTATGTTTTGTAGTTTGGAACGATTATTGTTACTTGTTTAGTAGGCATGTGATTCTTTTAGAAATTTCTTTTTCATCGATTTTGTTCATGCAGTCAAAATGTTTCAGTGGACAGCGTCTTTCAAAGCAAGGACTGCAATCAAGATTTAAATAATTAATTACTGCTTCGCTGTTTAGTGGAGGTGTGTTGTTTGGGTCTGAGGATCCAAAGAAGCTATCTTGAGGAATATTAAGAGCTGCTGCAATGTGCATTAACCCAGAATCATTACTCAAAAAATATTGAGCACAAGCAATTATATCAATGCATTCACCTAGAGATGTTTTACCGGTAATATCAAAACATCTATATTTTGTAAGTTTATTTATTTCGTGATTTACTGTTTTGTCATTTGCGGAACCGATTAGCAAGATATTGAAATTCTCTTTAATTAAATTATTTGCTATATATGCATATTTTTCTGAGGGTAATATTTTGGCGGGACCATATTCTGCCCCACCAGAAATAATGACAAGATTTTCTATTGGAATTCTATTTTTTTTTAAAAAATTTTTACCATTTTTTTTATTGCTCACAATTTTTGGGTTAATTAATTTAGGTGAGGGGTATGAATTATTTTTTGATAGTTTTGTAAATTTGCGAATCGTAGGGTCGGAATTATTTTTAAGAACATTATTTAAAAAAAATGATCTCAATTCACCAACATACCCAGTTCGTAATGGTATGTTTGAAAAAGTAATATTCAGCAATGATTTAAAGGTATTGATCAGGAATATACATTCATCATAACTTTCTTGTCTTAGTTTAAAACTTAGACTTAACCTTTTAAAAAAATCGAACTTACCATGATTAAACTCAAGAGGTATTAATTTATCAATTTCAGGAAATCTTGATCCGATATCCATAGACCACCTAGGAGCTGCCAAATGAACTTCACAATTTGGATTTCTTTTTTTTAAATTTAAGAATAAGGAATGGGCCATTACCATATCACCTACCCAGGATGGACCAAAAATTAGAATCTTTTCATTTTTCACTATGGTTTATTTTTTTTATTATATTTGTACTACTTTGACCTGGAATAAGGTCAATTAACATTACCTCCCCAGCCCATTTTTTTACTTCTTTATGCCCCACCACCTCTTTGACTTTATAGTCATTTCCTTTGATTAGAAAATGAGGTTGGATTGTTTTAATTAGCTTAATCGGTGTATTTTCATTAAAAAATACTATTGCATCGACTGAGGATAGACCTGATAAAACCTGAGCTCGATTTTGCTGATCAACAATTGGTCTAGATGAGCCTTTAATCTTTTTAATTGAGCTATCTGTATTAAGGCCTAGTATTAAGAAATCAACATTCTTTTTAGCTTCATTAAGATAGGAAACATGACCGGAGTGGAGAATATCGAAACAACCATTAGTAAATCCAATGGTTTTTCCTAGCTTTTTGAGTTGGACAGCTTTGCTTTTCATTTCATCAAGCTTAAATATTTTATTACTTTTAAGGTTACTGTCCTTGGTAACAAAAAAGTCCTTGAGATCATCAAGAGATACAGGTTCTGTTCCAATTTTACTGATGACTGTTCCTGCAGCGATATTAGCTAAAGTTAATGAACTTTCAATATTAAAACCTGCATGCAATGAGACAGCAATTGAGGAAATAACTGAGTCGCCAGCACCAGAAACATCAAATACTTGTTTGGGTGAAACAGCAGGAAATTTCTTATGACATTCATCCGAGTAAAGGTTAATTCCATTTTCACCATTTGTTTCGATTATGTTTTTTATATTATTTTCTTTTCTTATTTTATTAAGAGTTTTTTCGTGATGGATGCCATCTCCCATGTAAGTAAAAGATAACGCTTCTTTTTTGTTGGGAGTAACAGCAAAAGCATTTTTGTATTTAGAAATATCACTCCCTTTGGGGTCAACAAGCACAGGAATTTTTTCTTTATTAGCTTTAGAAATGATTTTTTGACACAATGCAGGGGATAAGAAGCCTTTGCCATAATCGGATAGAATAATGACTGATATATTTTTGTTAATTTTGTTTATGATTTTTGATTCTTCTAATTTCGTTAAGGAAATTAGTTTCGCATCAAAGTCTTGTCTTAATAATTGTTGATTACCAACAACGCTCCTAATTTTTGTTGTTGTCACATCATTTTTTTTAAAAATAATGTTTGAGGTAATTTTTTTTTGCTTCAGAAGTTCCAACAATAATTCACCACTTTTGTCTTTAGCTACTGATGAAACAAGAAAGGTTTTGACTCCAAAATTAATAATATTGTTAACAACATTCGCAGCACCACCTAATTTATTTTCAATTTCTTTTACGCTAAATATTGGAACTGGAGCCTCTGGTGATATTCGATCAATAGACCCAAAGTAATACTGATCAAGCATTGCATCACCTATAACTAAAATATTTTTTTTATTATGTTTTATTCGAGTGAGAAAATCGTTAAAGATTAATTTATTCATAGATATTGATCTTTTTGTGATAAATAATTTTGGTAATAATCTGTTACTCCAGAGTTAAGATCATTAAAATTTAAATCGTATCCGGTTTCAATAAGCTTATCAATTTTTGCTTCAGTAAAATACTGGTATTTTCCATCCAGATCAGAAGGCATATCAATGAATTTAATTTGTTCGATTGAAGATTGATGATTTTTTATGAGAGATTGAGCTAATTCATAAAAAGTTTGAGCTTTGCCTGTGCCTATATTAAATAACCCGCTTATTTTTTTTGTATTAAGTAAATGGATCATGGCTGAGACAGCATCTTTGACATAAATAAAATCTCTTAACTGACCACCATCTTCATATTGTGGATTATTGCTTTTAAAAAGCTTAATTAATCCCTCATTACTAATTTGATTGAACGCATGATAAACAACGCTCGCCATACGACCTTTATGATATTCATTTGGACCATATACATTAAAAAATTTACAGCCAGCCCAGTAAGGTGGACATAGATTATTTTCTGCCATACCCAAGGCCCAGCGATCAAAAAAATATTTGGAGTATCCGTAGGCATTTAATGGCTTTAAGCCCGAATTTAAATCATCATCATATCCTTGTGAACCATCTCCGTATGTTGCCGCTGAACTGGCATAGATAAAGGGTATTTTTTTTTCCGTACAGTATGACCATAATTTTTTTGAAAAACGAATATTATCTTTAATGAGCTTAGAAAAAACTTTTTCAGTGGTGGCGCTGATTGCACCCATGTGAATAATGGCATCAATTTTTTTTGCATCCATTTGTCTTAATGATGTTAATAATTGATCTTTTTTGACAAAATCCAGGTACTTTCTCTTACTAAAATTCTTTTCTTGATTATCGTGGGCAAGATCATCGCAAAGAATAAGATCATTTTCACCTAAGATGTTATTAAGATGCCATGCAGCAACACTTCCAATCATCCCTGCAGCGCCAGTGATGATAATCATGGTAGTTTTTTAACCTTTTCAAAAGCTGTTTTTGTTTCTTTAGATGCTTTGCTGATTTTAGATACTGAATATTTGTGATCAATCCATCCCTGAAGATGAGATTTTGCGATTTCAAACATGGCATTAATCCACTCTTCGGAATCATTCAATGCTGGTATGTATCTGTATTTTTTTGGATCTCCGCCATGTTCTGAGAATATCTCTCTGCCTTCCATATTAATTTCTTCAAGAGTTTCAAGGCAATCACTAGAGAAGCCTGGACATAATACATCTACACGAATATCTTTTTCACTTCCCAAATCTTTTATGACTTCTGAAAAGTATGGTTTGAGCCATTCTGCTTTGCCAAACCGGGATTGGAAAGTTACTTGATATTCTTGCTCTTTTAATTTGAGTGCTGTAGTCAACAATCTTGCGGTTTTATAACATTCACAGTGATAAGGATCACCTTGTAGAAGTGATTTCTTTGGAACCCCATGAAAACTCATAATAAGCTTATTTGGTTTTGATTTTTGCTGCCAAAACTTAGTAATGAAATGTTTAAGCGCATCGATATAAGCGGGATGGTCATGGTAGTTACGAATTACCCTTATTTCTGGAATATTTCGTGTTTTTATTAACTTTTTGAATAGTCCATCCATGGCAGCTCCAGATGAGGATGAAGCATATTGCGGATAAAGAGGAAAAAAAAGAATCTTATTACAATTTTTTTCTTTAAGTTTATCAATAGCATTTGCGATTGAAGGTTGCCCATAACTCATACCGATTTCAATTTCAATTGGCTGTTTAATATTTTTTTGAATAAGTTTATTAAAGGCTTCCTTTTGTTTTTTTAAATTGACATAAAGGGGAGATCCTTGTTTGGTCCATATCGATTTATATTTTGCTGCACTTGCTTTCGGACGAAAAACCAAGATGATAAAATGAAGAATCCAACACCAAATAAACCGAGGAATCTCTACAACCCTTCTGTCCATAAGAAATTGTTGAAGATATTTACGTAATGCTCCGGAGGTTGGTTTTTCTGGTGTCCCGAGATTGGCTAAGATGATTCCAACTTTGGGCTCGTCTCCGTGAGTGTATTTAGGTTCCTTATTGTAATAGGCCATTTATATTTTTTTTTGGTGATTATTTAAGCTTAGCAGTTTAGCAGTTATGTCAACAATTGGAATAACCCTTTCATAAGCCATTCTTGTTGGGCCTATAACACCCAAAGATCCAATAACCTCTCCATCTACTTCATAAGGCGATGTAATGATGCTACATTCATCAAGGCCGTGATAGCCCGATTCTTCTCCAATAAAAATTTGTACCCCAGAAGAATTCTGACTTTTTTCAAGAAGATCCATGAGCATATTTTTTTTATCAAAAATTTGAATAATTTTTTTTAAACTTCCTAAATCTTTAGCAAGTTCTTCGTTATAAATCAAATTTTCTTTACCGCTAATAAAAATATTTTCATAATTATTTGGATTGGAGTTATCCATTGCGGACTGCATAAGATCGTACATTCTTTTCTTTGTTTCATTGATTTCTTTAGCGATCTTTTCAAATGATTCCTCAATCGTTAGTCCGGAGTAATTCTTGGTAAAGTAGTTTGAAATTTCAACCAACTCATGAGGCGAGTAATCTTTATCTACTTTAAGAATCTTATTCATTACTTGCCCATCGCTAGTAACTAAAATCGCCAAAATTTGATTGGAAGATAAATTAATAAATTCGATATGTTTAAACGTATTTTTTTTCAACTTGGGTATGAGAATCAACCCTGCATGATGAGTGAGGCTGGATAAAGTATCTGCAATAGTATTTGAGACGTTTTGCATATTATTCATTTTTTCAGAGATAAGATTTATCTCTTGCAAAGTTGGTTCTTTGTAAGTGAGTAAAGTATCCACAAAGTACCTGTAACCTTTTTTTGTAGGAATTCTCCCTGCAGATGTATGAGGGCTAGATATAAAACCTTGATCCTCAAGAGTTTTCATAATATTTCTTATACTTGCCGGACTTAGATCAACCTCGGCATGGCTGGATAATGTTTTGGAGCCTACGGGAGCGCCATCATCAATATGTTGGCTTATTAAAACTTTTAGAAGCTGTTGTGATCTTGTATCCACCTATTTATGAATATTGAATAATTAGTAGTTATTATTTAAATAGATTAAAATTATTAAATCAATTATATCAAGTAAATACATTTGGTTACTTTATGAACTTTAAAAAAATTGCCATTATTGGAAAATACAATAATCTTAAGGAGGACCCCAGCTTTTTGGACAAGCTAAAAAGCCTTATAAAGTTTATAGACGATCAAGGGCTTCAAGTATTTATTGAAGAAAAAACAGAGCAACAATTCAAAATTAACCGGCATCAATCCATTACCTTGGCTGAATGTAGTAATGTTGACCTAATTATTGTGCTAGGTGGAGATGGCACTATGCTGGGGGTCGCAAGAGCTGTTTCGCATCTCAATGTTCCTATTGTAGGAATCAATCAAGGACGTTTTGGTTTTTTAGCGGATGTTAGTTTTGGTGATATGGAAAATGAGCTGTCTCAAATCTTACAAGGCGCTTATGAGCTGGATAAACGCATGCTTTTGCAGGTAAAAGTAATGAGAGATGATAATCTAATATATGAATCTATTGCCTTCAATGATGTTGTTATTAAAAGCGGTTCGCGATTAATTGAATTAGAATTGAGTGTAGATCAGAAATTACTCCATAAACAAAGATCGGATGGAATAATCATTGCTACCCCTACAGGAACCACAGCTTATGCACTGTCTGCAGGTGGCCCAATTCTTCATCCGACAATTAATGCTGTTTCAATTGTTCCCATTAGCCCTCATACTCTCAGCAATAGGCCCATCGCATTAGACGCAACAAAACCCATATCTGCAAAAATTATTGATATGGATGAGGGTTTTCTGAGTGTGGATGGTCAAATAAAATTTCCATTAGACTTGAGAGATAAAATTTCAATTAATAAGTCGAAAAATACAATTACTATTCTCCATCCAAAAGAGTATTGTTACTTTGAGATGCTCAGAAACAAATTAAACTGGGGTTAAAGCGGTGTTAACCAATCTGCACATTCAAGACTATGTCATCGTTGATCAGCTTAATCTTTCATTTGAAAAAGGATTTATTGGGCTGACCGGTGAAACTGGAGCAGGTAAGTCAATCTTGATTGATGCACTATCCTTAACTTTAGGCGCAAGAAGTGAAAGTGGATTAATCAGGAAAGGGTGTGAAAAAGCTGAAATAATTACTGAGTTTGAAATAAAAAATAATCAAGCTGTAATCGAATGGTTAAAAGACAATGATTTGTATGATGATGATTCTTTATTACTCAGGCGTATCATATTTTCAGATGGAAGATCTAAGGCTTATATCAACTCAATCCCCAGCCCAATATCTAAATTAAAAGACGTTAGCGAGTTATTAATTGATATTTATAGTCAGAACTCATTTCATTCTTTGACTCAAGCCAAAACTCAATTAAGTATTTTGGATGAGTATGCAGACACAACAAATCTTGAAAAAAAATCACAACAACTTTTTCATGAATGGAAAAGTTTAGAAAAAAGAAAAAAAGAATTTGATGAGAATGAGATAAAAATTCATGAAGAATACGAGGATCTTCAAATCAAAATCAAGGAATACAAAGATCTAAATTTTAGCTTTGATCATTGGGAACAAGTTCAGTCCGAGCATAAGAAATTATCCAATGCAAAAGAATTAATCACTCTTATTCAACAGTGTCTGAGTTATATGAATAATGAAGATTTTTCCGCATCTGGTATTTTAAAAGATGTAAATAAATTGTTATCTGAGGCCTCCCAGCTTGATAAACATCTTAACGAGGACTTAAATCTTTCCAATGAGTTGCTAATTCAAGCTAGCGAGCTGGAAAGAAATTTAAATAATTATTTAAGTAAATTCAATGATGATGAAGAAAGGGTTAGAGAAATTGAAGATTATATTCAAGGAGTCTTTAACTTTTCCAGAAAATATCACATCCAACCTGAGTTGTTCGAAAATGAATCATTAAATTGGTTTAAGAGATTCGATGAAATTGCAACATTATTTGAGGAAAATCAATTTGCAGAATTAGAAAAAAAAGCATTTGATGATTATTTAATTAATGCAAAAAATTTATCTAAAAAGAGAATGATAGCGGCAAAAAAATTAGGCAGTGAAATCTCACTCTTGTTAAATCAACTTTCTTTTTCTAATGCTGATTTTAAAATTGATGTAGAAAAAACAGAACCTGTAGCCTCAGGGATCGATCAAGTTAAATTTTTAATAAAAACATACAAAGGCGCTGATTTTTCTCCAATTGCAAAAACAGCCTCAGGTGGCGAGTTATCAAGAATAAGCTTAGCAATTAGAGTAGCCTCAGCTAAAAATACAAATGTTCCAGTGATGATTTTTGACGAGGTCGATGTTGGTATCGGGGGAGGCGTTGCAGAAGTAGTTGGGAATCTATTAAATCAATTAGGTAGTCAGCATCAAGTCTTTTCAATTACCCACTTAGCTCAAGTTGTATCAAAGGCCAATTTCCATTTTAAGGTTCATAAAGAAGAATCTGGAGAGACGGCGATTTCTAAAATATTTATTCTTAATGCGGAGGAAAGGATTAAAGAAACCGCAAGAATGATTGGTGGATTAGAAATAACTGAAACAACTTTGATGCACGCGAAAGAGCTGCTAAGCTAAATCACTTTTTGTGTGGGCACGGTTTTTTATTACAGTCGCCATACAGGTACAATGAGTGATCAATAATCTTAAATCCATTATCTTCTGCAATTGCTTTTTGTCTTTTTTCAATTTCACTATCAACAAATTCAACAACGTGACCACATTGTAAGCAAACAATATGGTCATGGTGTGATTCTTCATTGAGCTCATAGACTGCTTTGCCACTTTCAAAATGGTGTTTGAGGAGTAATCCGGCTTGTTCAAATTGGGTTAGCACCCTGTAAATGGTGGCCAGTCCAATATCCTCGCCATTATTAATCATTATTTTATAAATTTCTTCAGCAGAAAGATGTTTTTCACGGTTGTTCTCAAATATATTCAAAACTCGTAAACGAGGAATGGTTGCTTTTAAGCCTGTTTTTTTAAAATCAACATGGTCTTCCATAATTTTTCCAGACAATGAATTTATTTAATAATCATCATGGTATATTATTCAGGCTTAATGTTCAAAAATTTTATAAATCAATAAATGCGCTACCGTCATCTTATATTTTTTCTTACTTTCATTTTTTTTACTGCTTGTTCAGTTAAAAGTCCAATCGATTATTTCGAGGCAAAGATATATAAATTAGACGTTCAGCAAGGAAATATTATTTCGGCTGAAATGCTCATGGGTTTAAAGCCTGGAATGACCAGGGCGCAGGTAAAGTATGTTCTTGGGACCCCATTGATTCAGGATTCTTTCCATGAAAATCGCTGGGATTATATTTACAAGATGATCAAAGATGATCGCTTAATTGAAGAACGACACGTTGTGGTCTGGTTTGAAGATGATGAGTTAGTTAATGTCAAAGGAGATATTATTCAATCTAATGATATATTGATTGGCGCTGAAACAGAAAAACAATCCAAAGTTATTACTCTTTCAGAGGCTGATTATGAGGAGCAAAAAAAGGATAAAAACTCTATACTTAGTCGACTTAAATTTTGGGAAGATGAAGCTGATCAAAAGACTGAGGAATCAACCATAAAGATTTCGAAGGAAGAGTTGGAAGAGGAGAAAAAAGATAGTAAATCTCTTTTAAGCCGTCTTAAGTTCTGGGAAAATGAAAATGAAAATGAAAATGAAAATGGGTCGGTAAAAGATATCAAAGTTGAGAAAAATTCTAAAACCGTTGCAATCGAAGAGAAGTCTGTTGATGTAACTCAAGAGGATGAGAATTTACTTTCCAAAGAGGAACCTGTGAAGATTATTTCAGAGCAAGATGGTATTGATGTTGTTGATAGTAAAGAGGAAAAATATGCGATTGATGAAACTCAGTCGATGAGCTCATCGGTCAAGGACGATATAATAAAATCGCTACCCGATGAATCCGATCCCAAATATTTTGAGTTATTATTAGAAAAAATTGGTTTTTAATTATGAGTAAAATAAAAGTTATTATCCTTGGCGCCTCTGGCAAGATGGGGCAAATGTTAATTCAAGAAACCATTAACGATGATGAATTAATATTAATTGGAGCGCATGATATTACTAGCAGTCATGCCATGGGAAAAGATGCCGGTTATTTTATTGGCAAAGAAACTAAAGTTTTGATTCAAGACAATATTGATCATCTTCTGTCTGAGTGTGATGTGATCATTGACTTTACTCGACCCGAAGGAACAATGGAATTTCTTAAAAAAGCATCTGACAACAAAACTTCTTATGTTATTGGAACAACAGGATTTAACGGATCTGAGTTGGATTTGATCCAACAGTTCAGCCAACATATTCCAATTTGTATGGCTCCGAATATGAGCGTTGGTGTGAATGTCCTCATCTCTTTGGTTGAGAAGGCCGCTGAATTACTTCCTGAATATGATTTTGAAGTGGTTGAGGCTCATCACAAACATAAAGTAGATGCGCCGTCAGGAACCGCCTTAAGACTTGGTCAAGCGGCAGCTGATGGGTTAAACATATCGTTAGAAAAAAATGCGATCTACACACGACATGGCCGTGAAGAGAAAAGAAGGAATAATGAAATCGGTTTTTCTACTATTAGGGCAGGGGATATTGTTGGCGAACACACGGTGTACATCGCTGGAAATGGGGAAAGAATCGAATTGATTCACAAAGCTACCAGTCGTTTAAATTTTGCATCAGGCGCTTTAAAGGCAGCTAGGTTTGTTGCAAAGCAAAAACCAAAATTATTTGATATGCAAGAAGTGTTAAATTTAAAATAAGTTAGATTTAATTAATCCAATTTATTGAACGACACTTAAATTTCTAATATAATTCAGAAGTTTGAAAGTTATTCTTTTAAACACCCCTAGATTAATTAACGCAGGAGTGTTCTTTGTCGGAAAAAATACCGGCTCTTCTAATCCTTAAAGATGGAACTAGGTTCCATGGCACATCAATTGGCGCTAACACTTCTTCAGTTGGTGAAGTTGTATTTAATACTTCAATTACTGGTTACCAAGAAATTCTTACAGATCCATCCTATGCAGAGCAGATTGTCACCTTAACTTATCCTCATATCGGGAACACAGGGACAAATAATGAAGATTATGAAAGTAACCTTCCTTATTGTAAGGGTTTGATTATTCATAGTGTGTCACCATTGAGTTCAAATTTTAGGAATCAAAAAGATCTTGTTGTATTTTTAAAAGAACATAACATTCCAGCCATTACTGACTTAGATACCAGAAAACTAACAAGACACATTAGAAACAATGGAGCTCAGCCAGGATTGATTTTAATAGGTAAAGATCAAGACAATACCAGCATGTTAGATGCTTTCCCCGGATTGTCTGGTATGGATCTTGCAAAAGTGGTTTCAACAAAAAAACAATATGCTTTTGATGAAGGGGAATGGTCTTTAGGTGAAGGACACAAACACATTTCTAAAACACAATTCAAGGTTGTGGCATATGATTTCGGAATTAAAAAAAATATTTTAAGGATGCTAGCTTCCCGTGGAGCTGATTTAATTGTTGTTCCTGCTGAAATGGACTTTCAAGAAGTTTTAAAATTAAATCCTGATGGAATTTTTCTATCCAATGGACCCGGTGATCCAGAGCCATGCAAATATGCTATCAAAAATATTAAAGAATTTTTAAAGCAATCCATTCCAATTTTCGGAATTTGTTTAGGACATCAATTACTCTCATTAGCTCTTGGGGCGCAAACCAAAAAAATGAAATTTGGACATCATGGCGCGAACCATCCTGTACAAGATTTAAACTCAAAGAAAGTTTTTATTACCAGTCAAAATCACGGATTTACTGTTGATGAAAGCTCGTTGAATGATAATATTGTCGTCACTCATAAATCACTGTTTGATCAAACAATTCAAGGGATTGAGTCAAAAAACAAATTAGCTTTTAGTTTTCAGGGCCACCCAGAAGCAAGTCCAGGGCCCACCGAGATGGCTTATTTATTCGATCAGTTTTTTTCTAATATGCAAGTCCACAAAGGAGAGTTGATTGGCTAAAAGAGAAGATATTCAATCTATTCTAATTATTGGTGCTGGTCCGATAGTGATTGGTCAGGCATGTGAGTTTGATTATTCTGGTGCGCAAGCGTGTAAAGCACTAAAAGAAGAAGGTTATAGAGTAATTCTGGTTAATTCGAATCCAGCTACCATCATGACCGACCCCAACCTTGCAGATGCCACTTATATTGAGCCAATTCAATGGGACATTGTTGAAAAGATTATTGCCAAAGAAAATCCCGATGCCATTTTGCCAACCATGGGAGGTCAAACTGCATTGAACTGTGCCCTTGATCTAGATCGGCATGGAATTTTAGAAAAGTACAATGTAGAACTCATCGGTGCTTCAAAACAAGCGATCGATAAAGCCGAAGATCGTCAATTGTTTAAAGAAGCCATGAATAAAATTGGTTTATCTTCTGCTCGATCTGCAATAGCTCACAGCATGGAAGAGGCTCATCAGGTCCAGGCATCCATTGGATATCCTGTTATTATCAGACCATCTTTTACTATGGGTGGCAGTGGGGGAGGGATTGCCTACAATAAGGATGAATTTATTGAAATCTGCGAGCGTGGATTAGACGCGTCACCAACCAATGAGCTTCTGATTGAAGAGTCCTTATTGGGTTGGAAAGAATATGAAATGGAGGTTGTTAGGGATAAAAATGATAACTGCATTATTATCTGTTCCATTGAAAATCTCGATCCTATGGGTGTTCATACGGGTGACTCGATTACGGTTGCTCCAGCTCAAACACTTACGGATAAAGAGTATCAAATCATGCGATCTGCTTCTATTGCAGTTCTCAGAGAAATTGGAGTAGATACAGGCGGTTCAAACGTTCAATTTGCTATCAATCCTACGGATGGTCGGATGGTGGTGATTGAGATGAACCCACGAGTATCACGTTCTTCGGCTTTAGCATCTAAGGCAACTGGTTTCCCTATTGCCAAAATTGCCGCAAAGCTAGCGGTTGGTTATACGCTGGATGAATTAAAAAATGATATTACCGGAGGTCAAACACCAGCATCGTTTGAACCAACCATAGACTATGTTGTAACCAAAATTCCACGCTTTGCTTTTGAAAAGTTTCCTAAAGCAGATAGTCATCTGACGACACAAATGAAGTCTGTTGGCGAGGTCATGGCCATTGGCAGAACGTTTCAGGAATCATTTCAGAAAGCATTAAGAGGGTTAGAAATTGGAGTTGACGGTCTTGATTCAACAACTGATGATAAAGATTTAATCATTAAGGAGCTCAGACAACCTGGGCCCGAAAGAATTTGGTATTTGGCTGATGGGGTTAGACTAGGTATGACGGTTGAGGAAATTCACGAGCAATCAAAAATTGATCCATGGTTTTTAATCCAAATACAAGAAATTATTAATTTAGAAAAAGAGCTTCAAAACAAAGGCTTAGATTGTATAGAGCCTGAATCTTTGAAAGAATTAAAAAAGAAAGGTTTTTCTGATGCCCGATTGTCACATTTATTGAATACCACTCAATCAGCAATTCGATCCTTTCGTGAACAGCATCATATTCGACCTATATTTAAAAGAGTAGATACTTGTGCAGCTGAATTTGAGACTTCGACAGCATATATGTATTCCAGTTATGATGAGGAGTGCGAGGCTTTACCGAGCAAAAACAAAAAAGTTATGATTCTTGGCGGTGGACCAAATCGAATTGGACAGGGTATCGAATTTGATTATTGTTGTGTTCATGCATCTTATGCTCTTAAAGAAGAAGGATATGAAACGATCATGGTCAATTGCAATCCGGAGACTGTATCGACTGATTACGACACTTCGGATCGTTTGTTTTTTGAGCCGGTAACCCTCGAAGATGTTTTGGAAATTATTAATATTGAAAATCCAGATGGGGTTATTGTTCAATATGGAGGGCAAACGCCCCTAAAACTTGCTAAAGGCCTTGAAGCGGCCGGGGTAAAGATTATTGGAACGACACCAGAGGACATTGATGTTGCTGAGGATAGAGAAAGATTCCAAAAGATACTCGTTGAATTAGGACTAAATCAACCTCCAAACCGAACTGCAAGAACCCCTGAAGAAGCCATTCAGTTGGCGGCTGAAATAGGATATCCATTGGTGGTCAGACCGAGCTATGTTCTAGGCGGTCGCGCAATGGAAATTGTGCATGAAGAATCAGATTTACAAAGATACATGACTGAGGCAGTCAAAGTCTCCCATGAATCTCCAGTATTGCTTGATCGCTTTTTGAATGATGCTCAAGAAATTGATGTGGACGCGATATCTGATGGTGAGGATGTTGTTGTTGGTGGGATTATGCAACACATCGAGCAAGCTGGGGTACATTCAGGTGACTCGGCATGCTCACTGCCTCCATTTGATTTAAGTGAAACGATCCAAAAAGATCTAATAAAACAGACGAAAATGCTTGCTAAGGCACTTAAAGTTAATGGCTTGATGAATATCCAATTTGCCATCCAAGGAGAAACAATTTACATTCTTGAAGTCAACCCTAGAGCCTCAAGAACTGTTCCGTTTGTGTCAAAGGCGATTGGTAAACCTCTTGCCAAGATTGCGGCCAAAGTTATGGTTGGGCAATCGCTCAAAAGTCAGAACTTTACTAAAGAAATTACCCCACAATTTTACTCTGTCAAAGAGGCTGTTTTCCCCTTTATTAAATTTCCTGGCGTGGATACGATTCTAGGCCCAGAAATGAAATCAACAGGCGAAGTCATGGGAACTGGAAATACCTTTGCTGAAGCATTTATTAAATCTCAGTTAGGCGCCAGCACGACACTGCCTTTCAAAGGCAAAGCTTTCTTAAGTGTTCGCAAAGAAGATCATGAAAATATTATTGATATAGCACAAGCTCTGGCTAAATTAGGATTTGATCTAGTGGCCACAGATGGGACAGCTAGATCTATTCAAAGCCATGGATTAATGGTCCAAAGAATCAACAAAGTAGCTCAAGGCAGACCCCATATTGTTGACATTATCAAGAATAAAGAAATTGATTTTATTGTTAACATCACTGAGGATAAGAAAGCGATTGCCGATTCCTATACGATTAGACGTAATGCTTTGATGAATAAAGTAACTTACTACACGACATTAGCTGGAGCGAAAGCTGCATGTATAGGCATGTCTTTTGTGGATGAGCTACAAGTGAATAGCCTACAAAGCTTGCATAAGTAATATTCAATCTTTAAAATCCAGATATACTTCAAAAAGTATCAGATTAAGTTTTTAAATTATCTATTAAGGTTAATAAATGGCAGGTCAAATCCCAATGACGCGAAATGGTGTTGAGCGTTTAAAAGAAGAATTACATCAGTTAAAGAGTCAAGATCGCCCTAATATCATTCAGGCGATTGCCGAAGCTCGTGCGCAAGGGGATTTGTCAGAAAACGCGGAATATGAGTCAGCCAAAGAGCGACAAGGTTTTATCGAAGGCCGTATTGCAGAGATTGAGGCCAAATTATCCAATGTGCAGATTATTGATCCTTCAGCACTGAGTGCAGATGGCAAGTGTGTGTTTGGTGCCACCATTGAATTAGAGGATTTAGATGAAGAAAAATTATTCACTTATCAAATTGTTGGTGAGGATGAAGCTGATATCAAGGCAAATAAAATTTCAATCAGCTCGCCATTGGCTCGAGCATTAATTGGCAAAGAAGATGGTGATGTGGTTGAGGTGGAAACGCCTGGTGGGCAAAAAACATATGAAATCACTAACGTAAGTTACATTTAACTTTATGGGACATTTTCTTAAACTCTTTTTATCAATATGGGCTGGGTCGCTTTGGTGGATGATCATTGTGGCCAAGGTGTTATTCGATAAAATTCCAACGGCTTTTTTAGCTGGAGTTGTTGCGGGCCAGCTTTTTCATTACCTTAGTTATTTTAGTATAGGGATGTCAGTTTTGATTTTTTTTCATTTGTTCAAATATCATGGATGGTCCGTGGTTAAATCTAGCCAGTTTTGGCTCATTTTATTCATAGCCTTGATTGTTCTGATAAATTTTTTTGGTATTCAGCCTACACTGGAAGCGCTTAAAATTAATGCACAACCCAAAGAAGTTATGGAAAGTATTTTTGCTGATCGCTTTGCTATGTGGCATGGCATCTCTAGCATCTCATTTTTGATTCAGACCATATTAGTCACTGTACTAATGCTTAGGTGGCGCTAAATAGAGAATTTGCTTTCTTCGTCTTTTCGTTTAAAGATGACCGCCTGTTTTCCGATTAATTGAACGAATTCTGACTCTGTTGCTTGACAGATCTCTTTTGCAATTTTTAATCGGTCTTCTTTCGTATCCGACTGAATTTGTATTTTGATTAACTCATGAAAATTTATAGTGTTGGTTATTTCAGAAATGACCTGATTTGTGATACCTTTTGAACCTATAGAGACTGTTGTTTTGAGGTGATGAGCTTCAGCCTTTAATGCCTTGATTTGTTTATTATTTAACATGATTTTTTAAAAAAAATAACATTGTATCAGACATGAAAAAAACAAGAACCAAAAAAAACTGGATTAAAGAGCATTTGTCCGATGAATTTGTCAAGCGAGCTCAAAAAGATGGATTTCGATCCCGTGCGGCGTATAAATTTATTGAAATGAATGATAAGTATCACTTGATACGTCCTAATGATCGTATTGTGGATTTGGGTTCAGCGCCCGGAAGCTGGTCTCAAGCAGCAAGCTCACTAATATCAAATAATGGAAAAATTTTTGCAATCGACTTATTGCCGATGGATGATGTTAAAAATACCACTTTTATTCAAGGCGATTTTCGTGAGCTTTCCATATTACAGAAACTTGAAGAATTGCTAGAAAATACAGCTGTAGACCTTGTAATTTCTGATATGGCCCCCAATATTAGTGGTATAAAAAGTCGTGACCAGGCCATGATTAACGATTTGAATGACTTGTCATTGGAATTTGCCTCAGATTGGTTGAAACCAAAGGGATATTTTATGGTCAAGACTTTTATGGGAAGTGGTTTTGAGGACTATGTTAAAAAACTAAGAAGTCTCTTTAACGTGGTAAAGATTGAAAAACCAGATTCCTCGCGAGACAGAAGTGCAGAATTCTTTTTAATTGGTCTCGAAAAAAGATAGAATAAGAACAAATTACGCAAATTTATAAGGAAATGATTTGAATAATAACACTTTAAAAACGATCTTAGTTTGGTTAGCTATTGGCGCGCTTATGATGATGATCTTTAATCAGTTTTCACCAGCGAATCGCTTTGAAACCAAACTTGTCTATTCCCAGTTTATGGAGCAAGTAAAGTCTGGAAATATTTCTAAGGTTGAAATTGATGGTCGGAACATTAATGGCATTACTGCTGATGGCAAGAGATTCTCAACCTACTCACCAACAGATCCATGGATGGTGTCCGATTTGTTAAAAAATAACGTGATTGTTGAGGCTAAGCCAGAAGAAAAACAATCTATGCTGATGAGTATTTTTATTTCTTGGTTCCCGATGATTCTGCTTATTGGTGTATGGATTTTCTTTATGAAGCAAATGCAAGGCGGTGGTAAAGGTGGTGGTCCGTTTTCATTTGGTAAAAGTAAGGCACGACAGCTAGACCAAACGACCAATAAGACAACTTTTGCTGATGTCGCTGGATGCGATGAAGCCAAAGAAGAAGTCACTGAGTTGGTGGATTTTTTAAGAGATCCCAATAAATTTCATAAGTTAGGCGGCAGGATACCTCGAGGCGTTCTTATGGTGGGCCCTCCGGGTACGGGTAAGACATTGCTAGCGCGAGCAATTGCGGGTGAAGCCAAAGTACCTTTTTATACTATTTCTGGATCTGACTTTGTAGAGATGTTTGTAGGTGTTGGTGCAGCTCGAGTACGTGATATGTTTGAGCAAGCCAAAAAAAATTCTCCATGTATTGTCTTCATTGACGAAATTGATGCTGTTGGTAGACACCGTGGAGCTGGCATGGGTGGCGGAAATGATGAGCGTGAACAAACCTTAAACCAACTTCTAGTTGAGATGGATGGCTTTGAGGCAAATTCAGGTGTTATTGTTATTGCAGCAACTAACCGTGCAGATGTTTTAGATAAAGCGCTATTACGACCTGGTCGATTTGACCGTCAAGTGGCTGTATCTTTACCTGATATCAAAGGTCGTGAACAAATTCTAAATGTACACATGAGAAAAATACCAAGTGATGCTGATGTGAAATCAGACATATTAGCGAGAGGGACTCCTGGGTTCTCAGGCGCTGATTTAGCTAATCTTGTTAATGAAGCCGCATTATTTGCCGCACGTCGATCTCATCGTACCGTGACCATGCAGGATTTTGAGGATGCTAAAGATAAAATCTATATGGGTCCTGAACGTAAATCACTTGTCATGCAAGAAGATGAAAGAATTAATACCGCTTATCATGAATCTGGACATGCAATTGTGGCTAAGTCCTTACCGAAGGCGGACCCTGTGCACAAAGTGACCATCATGCCTAGAGGTTGGGCTTTAGGTTTGACATGGCAACTGCCGGAATTTGATCGATTTAGTAACTTCAAAGATAAAATGCTTGAGGAAATCTCCATCTTATTTGGCGGCCGAATTGCGGAAGAAGTATTCATGAAGCAAATGTCGACAGGTGCATCTAATGATTTTGAAAGAGCGACTAAATTAGCTCGTGACATGGTGACCAAATATGGTATGTCTGACAAATTAGGCACAATGGTTTATAGCGATGATCAAAATGAGTCTACCTTTGGTATGCCATCCAAAACTATTTCTGAAGCAACTCAACAAAAAGTGGATGCTGAAGTAAGACGAATTTTGGATGAGCAATATGCGGTAGCTAGAAAAATTATTGAAAAAAATAAAAAGAAGGTGGAAGCAATGGCTAAGGCCTTGCTGGAGTATGAGACCATCGATTTTGAACAAATCAATGACATCATGGCTGGAAAAAAAGTGAGAGCACCTAAGCCAGCAGATTCTGGCAAATCTCCATCTGGCGATAAAGGCACAGGTTCTGGTCCAGCGGTAACTTCTCCGCAACCATCCGCAAAATCCAAGTAAAATATAGGGTAATTAACTCGATTACCCTGTATGACTTTTTCATCATTCATTGATAACTCAACCCGCCCAATTATTATGGGCGTGCTCAACGTCACCCCAGACTCATTCTCTGACGGGGGTCTTTTTATCGATCCAGACAAGGCCATGAAGCAAGCAAAAAAAATGATTGATGAAGGTGTTGATATTATAGATATTGGTGGAGAGTCATCACGACCCGGTGCAAAGCCAGTGACATTAAAAGAAGAGCTTCGAAGAATTGGCCCGATTATCACAGCGATAAAAAAGGAAACCTCAGTGTTTATTTCGGTCGACACCTATAAGCCAGAGGCAATGAGGTTTGCTTTAGATCATGAGGTGGATGTAATTAATGACATCAAAGCATTAGGGGAAAAAGATTCGATTAAAACAGTAAAAGATTACCCCAGCAACATGGTCTGTTTGATGCATATGCAAGGCACGCCAGAAACAATGCAGGACAAACCTCATTATGCAACAAACATCACAGAGGAGATAAAACAGTTTCTTCAAGACCGATTAAATGTATGTATTGCGGATGGCATCCATAAAGATAGAATCATTCTTGATCCGGGTTTTGGTTTTGGAAAAACTTTTGAAGATAACTGGGAAATTTATCAAAATCTTGAGACAATTGCAGAATTGAATACACCACTGCTCATTGCTATGTCGAGGAAAAGTATGCTAAAAAAAATAGTGGGCGATGATTTACAAAGATTAGATGATGCAACCGGTTTTTTTTCATCGATGGTAAATGTTAAAAACCCTTTAATCATCAGAACACATAATGTTGCTGTGACAAGAAAATATCTGGAAAGAAACATATGAGGAAGTATTTTGGTACGGATGGAATACGGGGTAGGGCAGGAAAATTTCCAATTACAGTAGACTTTTTTACAAAGCTTGGTTTTGCTGCAGGAAAAGTTTTAACGAAAGATAATCAATCATCAAGCAAACCAAAAGTAATTATTGGAAAAGACACACGCGAGTCAGGCTATATGTTGGAATCAGCTCTGGAGGCTGGTTTTTCTGCTGCTGGTGTGGATGTTTTTTTAACAGGACCTATTCCAACCCCAGCCATAGCCTATCTTACAAAAGCCCTAAGAGCGCAAATTGGGGTAGTGATTTCTGCATCCCATAATTTATATCAGGATAATGGGATTAAATTTTTTTCAAGCAATGGCCTGAAGCTAGATGACGAGATTGAACTTGAGATAGAAAAAACAATAGATGGTATTGAGAATTTAGATTCTGAAAATATTGGCAAAGCAAAAAGGGTGGATGATGCTCAAGGTCGTTATGTAGAGTTTTGTAAAAACACATTTCCCAAAGATCTATCGCTTGAGGGATTAAAAATCGTCCTTGATTGTTCGCATGGAGCCACTTATCAAGTTGCCCCAAAAATTTTTACAGAATTAGGGGCTGATATTCATACTATTGGCGTTGCTCCTAATGGAACAAATATTAATGATGGATGTGGGTCAACCTCACTTGAATTATTAAGATCAGAAGTAAAGAAAATAAATGCTGATCTTGGTATCGCTTTTGATGGCGATGGTGATCGAGTGTTAATGGTCGATTCTAATGGCGATAA
Source organism: Methylophilales bacterium MBRSF5 (assembly GCA_001044335.1). Taxonomy (NCBI): domain Bacteria; kingdom Pseudomonadati; phylum Pseudomonadota; class Betaproteobacteria; order Nitrosomonadales; species Methylophilales bacterium MBRSF5. Next base: position 875,122 of record CP011001.1, on the reverse strand, counting down.
AGTGGATGGAGATCAACTCCTGTTTATTATTGTTCGTGCTGCATTTGAGGAGAATCATTTTGATAGTGGTGTGGTCGGGACCCTAATGACTAATTTAGCTTTTGAAGAGAGCATGAAAGATCTAGGGATTGGGTTTTCTAGGTCAGGAGTGGGTGATAGATACGTGTCCGAAATGATGCAAGAAAAAAACTGGATCTATGGCGGCGAAAATTCAGGTCATATTTTACTGAAAGATTTTCATACCACAGGTGATGGAATCATCTCTGCATTGCAAGTTCTTAAAGCCATTAAAAAAAGACAAATAAGTTTTGATCAGGCTGTATCAGAAATTAATTTATATCCTCAAATTTTATTAAATATTCCACTCGATAAAGAAATTGATTTAGAGACCGAAGAAATACAAAACTCAATTCATGAGGCTGAAAAAATAATGAACAATAATGGGCGAGTTTTGCTACGCAAATCAGGTACAGAATCCTTAGTTCGAATTATGACTGAAGGGAAAAATAAAAATCTTGTTCTAAAAGCGGCTCAAATGATTAAAAAAGTTATTGAAGATTAAATTTACACATCAATTTGACTTTTAATATATTGAAACTCATCCTTCCAATTATTTTCTTTTTTTTGATTCACTATTTCAATACTTGGATACCACAAAGAATTTTTCGTTGGGCTTGACCAATAATGAAAATGCTTTAACTCAATGTTATTTTTATCTAACAAAAAAGTTTTCTTATTTAATGCGCCAGCAAAGTGAGCATTAATATTTGAACTTGTAACTATATAATCACAACAATCTATTAGTGATAAAAGTGATTCCAGATCATCATATATATTTAGCTTGGATTCAATGATTCCTAATTCTATTAATATTTTCAATTCATCATCTGTTGGTTGATATTGAAGACTTATTAGTTTGTATCTGCTATTTATTAAACTTTTAAAATTTGCTAATTCAATATTTTTTAATTGATCATTACTTCTCCAACTTATTCCAATCATAGGATCTGAAAATTTCGTTTTAATAAGCGTTTTATTTTTTGGATCCGGATGTATTCGATAATTTGTATTTTTAAAAGATGATGGATTATTTCTTAAATATCTCCCAAGGTTGCCTACAGGTATGTGTGTGTCAAAAAAATCATCACTGGTAACGTCATCTGTATGAAGTATTGTAATATTTGGAAAATTTCTCTTTAATATTGAGGTTATCTTTTTAGATGAGCATGAATAGAAAACTTTATTTGCAAATTTTGATACGTCATTGAGCATCGAGCAATACAATATCTCGTCACCAATACCTTGTTCTCCCCATACCAGTATGGAATCGCATTGATCTCCATTCCATAAAGGCTTTCTAGTTTTAATGAACTTTGTCAATAAGTGGCTTGATTTCCATCTAGATTCATAATTTTCCCAACCAATATTAAATTTCTGCTGTTTTAGCTGACATATTCCAAGACTAATTCTCGTATCAGGATTATCATCAAATTTTAAAGTTGAGTTATAAAACTTTTCTGCTTCCATGTATTTTCTTTTTGATTCATAATAATTTCCAAGATTGTGATTTGTTTGTGGAAAATTTTTATCCACTTCATAGGCTTCTTCAAGTGTCAAAAAAAACTTATCTTGGTTACCCCATTTTCTATATATTTTTGCAATACTATTTAATATATTTGGATCTTTATATTGTGAGTTTAATTCTGTAAATATTTTGAACGCTGAATCTAGTTCATTTAACTCAAGAAGTATTGCTCCGTGAAGATTCATTGAGTCATAGTTCTTATGTAATTTAATTAATTGCTTAGTCTGAATTAACGCATCTTCAAATTTCTGTATTTTTTTTAAAACATTAGCTAAGTTAAACCTAGCATCAAAATATTCGGGATTGTAATTTAGTGATTGTTTGTAATAAGAAATTGCATTTATGAATTTTTCATCAATTTCGTGCATTACTCCTAGGTTGTATAAAGGAAGATATTGTTGTGAGTCGATCTTGAGGGAATGCTCTAAAAATTTTTTTGCGAGCTCTAACTGATTTGTTTGTAGTGAGGCTTCGGCGGCTAAATTAATAAACTTTATATTATCGTAATTTAAACTATCATTAATATTTTCAAGAGTGAGTGATATTACATCATTGAATCTATTGGACTTGAAAAGTCTGTTTATTTTTTTCCACAATAATTCTTTTTTTGCAGTAAGCAATATTTAGCCAAATTTACCTGTAATGTAGTCTTCTGTTTCTTTTTTTGAAGGTTTTGTGAAAATGGTGTCTGTTTCATCAAATTCAATCATTTCACCAAGGTACATATAGGCAGTGTAATCAGAAATACGAGCCGCTTGCTGCATGTTGTGAGTCACAATTAAAATAGTTAATTTTTTCTTTAGCTCACTCATTAATTCTTCGATATTTACTGTGGCAATAGGATCAAGTGCTGACGTAGGCTCATCAAACAACATGATCTCAGGATCTGTGGCTAGGGCTCTTGCAATACATAAACGTTGCTGTTGCCCACCTGAAAGGTTGTAAGCTAAATCTTGCAAACGATCCTTAACTTCATTCCATAACGATGCACCTTTGAGTGCCTCTTCTACCTTGTCATCAAGAAGTCGTTTGTTATTTTCACCACGAACTCTTAAACCATAAGCCACATTCTCATAGATCGACTTAGGAAAGGGATTAGGTTTTTGGAAGACCATACTTATTCTCATTCGGACTTCAATCGGGTCGACTTTGTTGTCCAAGATATTTGTATTATCCGGGTGCAAAACGATTTCCCCACCATACTTATTTCCACTGTATAGGTCATGCATGCGGTTGAAAGATCTCAAGAAAGTTGACTTCCCACATCCTGATGGGCCAATGAGAGCGGTTATTTTCTTTTCATATAATGGGATGTTGATGTCTTTGAGAGCATGGGTGCCATCAGCGTAATGAAAGTTAAAGTTTTTTGATTCTGCTTTTAGTATTTCTTTATTTTGAGCCATATCTTTCCTACCATTTAATTTTTTTTCGGATGTTATAGCGCAACTTAATCGCTAAACCATTCATTAATAATGTGAGCACAATGATGACCGCTCCTGTAGCGGCAGCATTGATATGAAACGCATGTTCTGGTCTTGAAATCCAGTTAAACATTTGGATTGGTAAAACAGTAAAACCTGCCTCAAGCCATGCGAAATTAAAAAATGGTGCGACATCAGTCACAGGAGATGGGGGTAAAAATGCGATAAAAGTTAACGCACCGATTGTGATCACAGGAGCTGTCTCGCCAATGGCTCTTGCCATACCAATAATAATTCCTGTTAATACTCCACCCATGGCATATTGAAGCACATGATGAAGAGTAACCTGCCATTTGGTTGCACCTACTGCAAAAGCAGCCTCTCTGATATGAACAGGTATTGCACGAATAGCTTCACGAGTTGAAACTATGACTATGGGAAGCATTAGTAATGAGAGGGTCAGACCAGCAGTTAATACACTGGTGCCAAGACCAAACTCGTAGACAAATAAACCGAGTGCTAACAGGCCATAAATAATAGATGGCACGCCCGCAAGATTGGCAACATTAATTTCAATGAGGTCGGCAAACCATCCTTTTTTAGCGTATTCCTCCAAATAAATTCCAGCTGCTACACCCATTGGAACAGCTACAAAGAATGTCACAATTAGTACCAGAGCAGAGCCAACCCAGGCAGACAAGATACCAGCTCCTTCGGGTTTTCTGGATGGAAAATTGGAAAAGAAATCCAAATTTATTTTTGGATACCCATCGATGACAAGATCAAGAAAGAGAACAAGTAAAGTGATTGCTAAAGAGACAATTATAAACATTCCAATGCCAGCGAAAATCTGATCATTTTTTTTATGCTTCTTAATCAGTTGTCTGATTAAGTTTAGGTCTTTGTCATCATTTTTTTTCGAGATAGCCATCTTTAATATCTTTCAGTAAATTTATTTCTGGTCCATTGACCTAGTATATTTAAACTTAAAGTCATTACAAACAGTGTGATACCTGCTGCGAAAATACTTTGATAACCAATACCGCCATGCTCGAGATCGCCTAGGGCCACAGATACAATATAGGCAGTGATTGTTGCAGCGCTGTCAACGGGGTTAAAAGTGAAATTCGGTTGCTGTCCAGCGGCGATGGCTACGATCATTGTCTCACCAATACCACGACTAACTGCCAAAATATAAGCAGCCACTATGCCAGAAGTTGCCGCTGGCATGACTACCGAGACCGCTGTTTGAAATCGAGTCGCCCCCATGGCGTAGGATCCTTCTCTCATAGACATTGGTACAGCTCGCATAGCATCTTCTGCGACTGAAGCAATGTAGGGAACTATCATAATACCCATCACGATACCAGGTCCAAGCATGTTAAAGGTTGATAAGTCTGGATATATTTTTTGTAACAATGGAGTCACTAAAAGTAGTGCGAAGTAGCCAAATACAACAGTTGGCACACCGACCAAGAGTTCTAGAACAGGTTTTACTGTTTCTTTGACTTTATGAGAAGCAAATTCTGAGAGATACACTGCTGTAATTGTACCTATTGGTACCGCGACAATTAATGCTACTCCGGTGATCGTTAGGGTGCCTGCAACTAACGGGAGAATCCCGTAATTTTTTATCTCAAAATTTGGGGTCCAGACGGTAGAAGTTAAAAATTCTTTAAAGGTGACGGCCTCAAAAAAAGGAATGGATTCAGACACCAATATATAGACAATACCGAATGTTATGAGTACGGCAATGAACCCAGAGAACATCAAAACTAATTCAATAATTCTTTCTAAAAAATTTCGTCTAATATTTTTGGCTAAGGCAGGACTAATATTGGGTTTTGCATTAGATTTTTTGTTGGCCATCAGTAAAACTCTTTAAAAAAAACAGGATAATTATTACATAAAATAAAAAAAAAAGAGGGGATAAATCCCCTCTTTTTTCTGAATCTTAGATTAAGAGGGTTTAAGTCTCTTAGTCAGTAGCCTTTTCTAAAATTTCAGCTACTGAAAGACCAATTGCTGGACCATCTTTAAATGCTGTACCAGTTTTTAATGACTTCACGTGGTTTTTGATTGAATCATATTCAGCAGTTGAGAATGGCACGTAACCCACCTCTTTAGATAACTTAGCTGCATTATTTAAATAGAACTCAACAAATTTTTTCACATTTGGATCAAATGCTGCTTTTGTTGCATTTAGGTAAATGAATAAAGGACGTGAAAGCGGATTGTATGAACCGTCCATCACTGTTTCAAGAGATGGCTCAACAAACTTACCTTCTTTATTTTTAACTTTAACAGCACCTAGTTTATCTTTGTTTTCAACATAGTAAGCTAAACCGAAGTAACCTAAGCCACCTTTATCACCAGCTACGCCTTGAACAAGAACGTTATCATCTTCTGATGCTGTAAAGTCACCACGAATAGATTTAGATTTTTTAATAATTGCTTCAGTGAAGTAGTCAAATGTACCTGAATCAGCACCAGGACCATATAATTTTAATGGTTGATCAGGAAAGCCTTCACGGATTTGGCTCCAGTTCATCACCTTACCTTGTGCATCAGGACCCCACATTTTTTTTAATTCTTCAGGTGTCATTTCTGCTGCCCAGTCATTGTCTTTGTTAATAACAACTGTTAATGCGTCGAAAGCCACTGGAACTTCAATAAATGAGATACCTGCTTCGTTACACTTTTTAATTTCTTTTGCTTTTACTGGACGAGATGCACCAGAGATTGATGTCTCACCACGGCAGAATTTCTTAAAACCACCGCCGGTACCTGATACACCAACAGTTACTTTCTTGCCTGTTTCTTTTTGGAACTCTTCAGCTACCGCTTCAGTAATTGGATAAACCGTTGATGAACCATCTATTTTAATGATGTCTGCAGCAAATACTGAAGTTGTTAACGCAGTAGTAGCTACAGTTGCTAATACAGCTTTTTTTAAAGTTGAAACCATATAATCGCTCCTGTTTGAGTATTAAAATTGAAACCTGATTCTAAAGTTTCAGTATGACACTTTTATGACAATTTTATGTTTACAAAAAAAAGGTTAAAATGTCGCAGGATTAATATTTATCATTCAAAAAATGGAAGCAGAAAAACTTAATCAATTGAAAACAACCTTATCTGAAATCGATGATCGATTTTCAGCACTCAGGAGCTATCTTTGACCTCGATAACAAAAAAGAACAGCTTGAAGAGCTTACTCGCCAACAAGAGGATCCTAAAGTCTGGGAGGATCACTCATTAAGTCAAAAAATTGGTAAAGAAAAAAGAATTTTAGAAGATACGATCCAAGAGTTTGAACAGTTGAACTCGGGCATAGAGAACAACAAAGAACTGTTTGATTTAGCTTTTGAGGAAAGTGATGACTCTACACTTAACGATTTATTTCAAGACACCATTAATTTAGAAAAAAAACTAGGTCAATTGGAGTTTAAACGAATGTTCTCAAACCCTCTTGATCCTAATAATTGTTTTATTGATTTTCAATCCGGCAGTGGCGGAACGGAAGCTCAAGATTGGGCTAATATGCTGCTTAGAATGTACTTGAGATATTGTGAGGAAAAGGGCTTCAAGGTTGAGGTGATGGAAATCACGGAAGGTGAGGTTGCTGGGATTAAGGGAGCTACGATTAAAATTATAGGCGATTATGCCTATGGTTATTTTAGAACAGAAACTGGCATTCATCGATTGGTCAGAAAATCACCTTTTGATTCAGGCAGCAGAAGACACACCTCTTTTGCTGGAGTGAATGTATATCCAGAAATTGATGAGTCAGTAGAAATTGACATCAACCCTGCGGATTTAAGAATTGATACATATCGGGCTTCAGGAGCGGGTGGTCAGCATATCAATAAAACGGATTCTGCTGTTAGAATTACGCATGAGCCAAGTGGCGTTGTTGTGCAGTGTCAGAATGATCGATCTCAGCATCGAAATAAAGCTCAGGCGATGGATATGCTTAAAGCTCAGCTTTACCGAATTGAGCTGGATAAGAGAAATGAAGAAAAGCAGGCTATGGAAGATGCTAAATCAGACATTGGTTGGGGTCATCAAATCAGAAGTTATGTCCTTGATCAATCAAGAATCAAAGACCTGAGGACGGGTGTTGAAGTGGGAAATACTCAAGGTGTGCTCGATGGCAATCTTGATCCATTTATTACAGAAAGTTTAAAACAAGGGGTTTAAGTTGGAAAATAAAGAAAATCAAACAGTTGATGAAAATTCGATTATTCAAGAACGTCGAAACAAGCTAGCTGAGTTAAGAAAAATCGGCGTTGCTTTCCCAAATCACTTTAAGCCTGAACATGATTCTTCTAAATTACATGCAGAATATGATGGATTTGATAAGCCAACCATAGAAGAAAAAAATATTGAAGTTGTCGTTGCTGGGAGAATGATGCTAAAAAGGGTGATGGGTAAGGCAAGTTTTGCGACAATTCAGGATCGAACAGGCCGAATTCAATTGTACGTAGCCAGAGATCTTATCAATAATGAAGACAATCCCGAGCTATATTCTTCTTTCAAAAGGTGGGACATGGGAGATATTATTGGCGCTAAAGGGAAGCTTTTTAAAACAAACACGGATGAATTAACGATCGAGGTTACCGAAATTTGTTTATTAACAAAATCTTTACGACCGATGCCAGAAAAGTTTCATGGGCTGCAAGATCAAGAGATGAAGTATCGTCAGCGTTATGTTGACTTAATGGTCAATCAAGAGACGAAAGATACTTTTTTAACCAGATCTAAAGCCATCCAATCTATTCGCGAATTTATGGTCAACAATAAATTTCTTGAGGTCGAAACACCGATGTTGCATCCAATTCCTGGAGGTGCGAGTGCAAAACCTTTTGTGACTCACCACAACGCGTTGGACATGGAAATGTTTATGCGTATTGCTCCAGAATTGTATTTAAAAAGATTGGTGGTGGGTGGTTTTGATCGTGTGTTTGAAATCAATCGAAATTTTCGTAACGAGGGCTTGAGCGTTCGGCATAACCCAGAATTTACTATGATGGAGTTTTATGCTGCTTACGCTGACTATCAATGGCTAATGACATTTACAGAGGATTGTATTCGTTCCAGTATCACAGGATGTGGGGTGGATTTAAAACTTACCTATCAGGATAAAGAGATAGACTTTTCACAGCCATTTGACCGTTTAACACTGGTGCAAGCGATCGAAAAATACAATAACCAATTCAAATCCGAAGACCTCCTTAATGCTGAATTTATTGAGCAAACTCTGCAAAAGATGGGGGAAGAGCTTCCACCAAATCGATCATTAGGATCGCTTCAATTAGCTTTATTTGAAGCAGTCGCTGAGGAGCATCTTTGGTATCCAACGTTTATCATCGATTACCCAACTGAAGTATCACCTTTGGCCCGGGCGTCAGATAGCGATCCAACTATCACGGAGCGTTTTGAATTGTTTATCGCAGGTCGAGAAATAGCTAATGGTTTCTCTGAGCTTAATGACCCCGAAGAGCAGTCAGAGCGTTTTAAAAAACAAGTGGAACAAAAAGAAGCTGGGGATGATGAGGCGATGTATTATGATGCAGACTTTATCCGTGCTCTTGAGTATGGTATGCCTCCCACGGGCGGATGCGGAATCGGCATTGATCGCTTAATTATGCTGATTACTAATAAACCAAGCATTCGAGATGTTATTTTATTTCCACACATGAGGCCAGAATAGTTATGTACATGCATCCTGAAATTGATCGTGATCAAATGACCCCGCAACAGGCGATTGAAATTTTGCAACAAGGCAATGAACGTTTTGTTAATAATGTCAAACGACAGCACGATATGTTGAGTGTGCGAGATGAGCTGAAAGATAAACAGCATCCCTTTGCTTCAATATTGAGTTGTAGTGACTCCAGAACGACGGTGGAGCTTATTTTTGATCAAAACCTGGGAGATATTTTTTCAGTCAGGTTAGCAGGAAATGTAGCGTCAACTTTAGCCATTGGTAGTTTAGAATTTTCAACACAGTATCTAGGCTCAAAGTTGGTAGTGGTGATGGGCCATAGCAATTGTGGTGCGGTTAAGGCGGCATGCGATCATTTTAAGGGGGGTAATATTGGAGAAATTATCGAAATGATAAATCCAGCAGTGGGTCACGAAACTTCCATAAATTCTGAGCGAAATTCATCAAATACCTCTTTCGTTGAAAAAGTGTGCTGGCATAACGTGCATGAGCAGATTAATAACATCAAACAGAATAGCGACATTATCAAAAAAATGGTTCAAGACAATCACATTGCTCTTGTGGGTGCTGTTTATGATTTGGCCACCGGATCAGTCAAGTTCGATATCTAAAATTGCTGTTGTAAAAAAACAACATCCTCTAAATTAATCATTCAAATTCACACACTTATCCTGTTTATGTCATAAAAGTGTCACATTCAATTCCTACAATTTGAATACTGTAATTATTGTTATAAGTCTTTAACAATAAATATTTTTTTAATTTTAGGAGATTCGTAATGAATAAAAAGATTGTTGCTGGTGCAGTCTCTGCGGCAGTATTGTCTCTTTCAGGTACAGTTTATGCCGACACGGCAGGTGACCTTATTAATGCATTAGTTACAAAAGGTGTGTTAACAGAAGAAGAGGGTGCGCTTTTATCAAAAGGTAATGATAAGAAAAAAGCAAATACCCCAGTTTTGAAAAACAAAGGTGGTAAGTTTTCAATTCAAAGTGCTGACGGCAAAAATGAAATTGCCTTAACAGGTCGTATGCACTTTGATTACAGACACTCAGATTTAGATGACGGCGATTTCGGTAGCACAGACGCTGACGATTATGACGTTGATACAAAATCGACAAGCCCAAGCGAGTTTGAGATGAGACGTGCTCGTATCGGTATTAAAGGTAAACTCGACGGCATTTGGAAATATGATGTTGTCTTAAATGCGAATGGCAAAAAAGGTAATAATTTAGATACCGCATCGCTAACATTTGCCGCTATGAAGCCATTCCAGATCCAATTTGGTCGATTCAAACAAGCATTCAACCTGGAAGGCTTAACAAGCTCGAACGACATTGATTTAGTTGAACGTTCTTTTATGAATCAAATCTCTCCTCATAAAAAATTGGGTATTGCTTTTAAAGGTACACCAACTAAAGGTATGACGTACGCATTTACTAAATACCAAGAGGGATACAAGAATAATGTGATGGAAGATGAGAAAAACTACTCAGGCCGAGTGACATACAACTGGGCTGAAGCGAACAAGATTAAAGATTCAATCTTTCACGTGGGTATCGCAGGCTTTACAGAAGATTATGCAGCTCGTCCTAAAACATCAAGTAATGGATCAAGTGCATCTTTAGCTGGTGGCGATTATGGAGCTACAACACACTCTACATTATTTAAATTCAAGAGTGCTGGCCGTGGCTACTCACCATTGGCTGCGATTCAAGTTCAAGGCGAGGATTTAAGAGCTGGCGGCGCTAGTCAGTTAGGCAAAACAGCTAACCATCACGAAAACCGTTTTGGTGCTATTGAAGGTATTTTTGCTAAAGGTCCTTTCAAATTACAAGCCGAATATGGTCAAGGTACGTTTGAAGGAACGAATGAGGTTGCAGGTGATTCAGCTGAAGCTGATGTAAAAATTGGCTACATTTCAGCAGGATACATCCTAACCGGTGAACATTATTCGAAGTCTTATAAAGGCGGCAAGATGAAGGGCATCAAAGTTAAGAACCCATTTGACTTTGAAAAGGGAACTGGTACAGGTGCCTGGGAAGTTGTAGCTAGATATGAAAGACTAGAGGTTGATGATATTAAATTGACTGGCGGCGGTGCAGGCGATGAATCTCGACTCAGAGGTGCTTTCGATTGTGGTGGAGCAGTCAGAGATACTTACAAGCTTAGTGGTGGATTCAACACAGGCTGTGACTTAGAAGTGAATCAATACACGGTCGGTTTGAAATGGATTGCAAACCCAAATGTCTTAGCTAAGGCCTCACTAACTTACTCAGACTATGGTGAAAATGTTCTTGCTCCTGACGTTGCAAGTAATGAGCAATTCGATTCAGAAACATTGCTTCAAACTCGTATTCAGTGGATGTTCTAATTCACTTGAATACTTAAAAATCTCCTAAATTTTAGAGACCCGCTTTTAAGCGGGTCTTTTTTTTACCTTTTATTTTTAAAATAATTTTTTAAAAGAGTGGAGCATTCTTTCTCAAGGATGCCGCCTTCAAATGAGGTGTGATGATTGATCATTTTATTATTTACTAGTTTCTGACTTGGGTCGCAACTATGAAATTTTGCATCGTAGGCACCAAAATAGACTTGCTTGACTCTGGCTTGAAAAATAGCGCCCAAGCACATGATGCAGGGCTCTAAAGTGACATAGAGATTGACCTCAGGGAGGCGGTAGTTAGATTGAGAATGCGCCGCATCGCGTAATGCCATGATTTCAGCATGACAGGTGGGGTCTGAGTTTTTGATCACTGAATTATAACCGCGACCTATAATTTCATTATTTAAGGAAACAATAGCGCCGATAGGAATTTCATCTAACTCACGAGCCTTCTCTGCCTCATCCAAAGCTGCTTGCATAAACTGTGTATGGTCAGTCATAAATTTTGAATTAATTTTTTTATTTTTCATCATAATAACTGTTTAATAAATTATGAGGGAAAAAGTGAAGCAACTCGTCTTTTTATTGGTTTTTATTTCATCATCTATTTTTGCCCAGTCCGGTACTTACAAGGTGGACCCTGAACATAGCTTTGCGAATTGGAAGATCCGTCACGTGGTCTCTAAAACATCAGGCACCATACCAGACATGACCGGAGAGATGATGATTAATCTGGATGACATGAGTCAATCAAAGATAAATGTGGAAATGAGTTTATTAAAGATTGATAGTGATCATAAGAAACGTGACAACCATATTCAGGAAAAGAAATTTTTAAACACCTCAGTTTTTCCAACAATCACATTTAATAGCACCAAGATTGTGATGCAAGATGATACAAATGGAGTGGTGTCTGGAACTTTAGCGATGGGTGGAGTTGAAAAAACACTGGATATCCCGTTTAAATTGCTTGGTTTTGGCGATGACCCTTGGGGTGGGTATCGCGTTGGACTGGAAGGAAATATTGATCTCAAAGCTTCTGATTTTGGCTACAGCTGGGGATTGAAAGAAAATAGCTCATTAGGTGATAAAATTGAGGTCAATTTATTGGTAGAAGGAATTAAGCAGTAACATGGAAAAGAAAGCACTGACACAAGCCCCCATTCATGATCTCATCGCTGACCGATGGAGTCCGCGTTCATTTGACCCCGAGTTCATTCTTGTCGATGATGACATACATTCACTCATGGAAGCTGCTCGTTGGGCACCATCCTGCCGTGGTGAACAGCCATGGAAATTTGTGTTGTTTAGTAAAAGGGATGCTACCATGTTTAGTCAGGCGTTGAATTGTTTATCCGTGTCCAATCAGGACTGGGCAATGGACGCAGCTCTACTCATCATTACTACCACCAACCGCTATTATCGACACAACGACCAAGAAAATGGATATGCCCATTATGACTTAGGTGCAGCGTCCGAAAATATTTGCCTTCAAGCGACCTCGATGGGTCTGGCGGCACATCAGATGGGCGGGTTTAGTAAAGATGATGCAAGGGAACTGGCGCAGGTTCCTGAAAATTATGATATTCTCTCGGTTATTGCAATTGGCAAACCTCTAAGTCTGGATCAAACACGAGAAGAATTAAAGGAGCGTGAAGGGGCTGCTCGAAACAGATTACCACTGGAAGAGATATTTAGCGTAAATAAATTTTAATAGAATATTAGGAAAATTCGATGGCAAAAGTATTAGAACTGACAACAAAAAATTTTAAAGACACGATAGAAAAAAATGATTTTGTGATCATTGACTTCTGGGCGCCTTGGTGTGAACCATGCAAAAATTTCACGCCAATTTTTGAAAAGGCAGCAGAAGCTAATAAAGATATCGTTTTTGGCATGGTGGATGTGGAACAACATCCAGAAATCGGTGAATACTTTGAAGTTGAAAAAATTCCTGGTTTATTAGTCGTTCGTGAAAAAGCTGGTATCCACGCTCAGGTCGGTGAAATTGGCGCACCGGCGTTTGATGAAATCATTAAGTGGGCCAGAGAATATGACATGACCGCAGTTCGTGATTATATTGATAAACAAGAACGCGGCGAATTTAATTAAGACTTAGATTTAAAGTAGTTCATTGGATTAACTGATAATCCACTTTTCCGAATCTCAAAATGTAAGTGTATTTTTCCATCATCGGTCTGACCCATGGTGGAAATGATCTCTCCAGAGCTAATTTTTTGACCCTCCGTGACCAGAAGTTCCCGGTTATGACCATACACGCTCAAGATATCGTCATCATGTTTTATGATGATGAGTTTGCCGTAACCCTTTAAATCTTCACCCGCATAAATGACTCGACCTTTGGCAATTGATTTGACCTCTTGACCGAGTGAACCTTCAATTAAAATTCCCTTCATACCATCATCAGGATTGAATTGTTGAGCCACATCTCCGTCAGTAGGCCACACAAAGCGATTAGCTAAAGACTCGGTATTTTTAGCAACGATCTCTTTGGTCTTTTTAACTGATTGAGTATTGTATATTTCTCGCGTGGCTACAGGTTCGTTAATCTCTATGGGCTCGCCAATATCATCTTGTGTTAATGCTTTTTCTTCTCGAACATCTTGCTCATCGTTGTCATTCAGCCGAGCAATCTCAACATTGTCTGATTTTGAGTCATCACTTTCGGAATTGGATTTGCTTTCATTTCTAAGTAAATCAAATCGAATCTCTTCGCCAGCGCTGATCTTGTATGGTTTTTTTATATTGTTAACCTCGGCAACATCCTTATAATCAAATCCACACTTAAGGCTCAGACTAAATATAGTGTCTCCCTTTTTTACAATGTAAACATCAGGGCATTTCTGAATCACATTTTTACTATTATCCACCGGCACTGGTAACTTTGAGGCGCATCCCTGAAAGAGACTGATTGTTAGAAGTAGCAAAAATAATTGTATTAATTTCATATTAAATTTTCTTTTAATAAATCCAATTTATTGAAGTTTGTTAGATCAGATATTATAGGAGAAATTGATATTTTTTCATTTTTAATTGCAAAAAAGTCTGTCCCGGGACCGCCATCATTGGGTTCACCTGCCGCCCCCACCCAATACATTAGCTTGTTATTTTGATTGGGATGATGGATGATCGGTTCAGCCTTGTGCCGCTTACCAAGACGGGTGATTTCTAATCCTTTCAGTTGATCGTAAGGTAAATCTGGAACGTTAATGTTTAGTAGCATTGATTGTTGTAAATCTTTTATTTTTGGAATCAGACCCAATACCACCTGCCCAGCAGTGGCATAGTATTTTGGATCGTATTGGGACATGGAGACCGCTAGCGATGGAATGTCTAATAGATAACCTTCCATGGCTGCCGCTACTGTGCCAGAATAGATCGTATCATCACCCATATTAGGTCCATCATTAATTCCGGATATGACCATGTCAGGTTTAAATTTTAAAAAACCAGACAATGCAATATGTACACAATCGGTTGGTGTGCCATTGATATAGTAGATATTTTTTTTATGCTCCGTGATAGTCAGAGGGTTTTTAAGAGTTAATGAGCTACTAGAAGCACTTTTATTTTCTTCCGGAGCAACAATCACCACTTCTCCGATAGAAGAGAGGGTGTGGGCTAATTCATTTATTCCGGGAGCGAAATACCCATCATCGTTGGATAGTAAGAATTTCATTTTTTAAAAATCAATATACTGGTAAAGAAAAAAACTACAGTCAAAATAACCTCGGTAATTGCAAATAACTGGCTTGGGATAGTCTCCGACCATGCCCTGACAACTCCCTCAATAAAAAATAAAATGATTATAAAGTTTATCCATTCCAGGGTATATAAATTTTTCTTGATCAGTTGTCTCAGTGGTAAAAGTAAAATCACCGCCTTAATGACCATCCACGATGATTGGCCTGAAGGGGTATAAAAAAGCTCCCACAGCAATGTGTTAAATATCAAGGCAACGTAAGATAAAAGGTTGACCCAAACGATCATGATCGAATTTTGATGGTTAATTCAGCGAGTCTTTTACCCTGGGCGTAAGCTATTTTTTCTTCCACGGGCGTGACTGCCTGATCACCCACATGGCTAGCACCATAAGGTGTGCCGCCATCTTTTGTGATATTTAATTCTTTGACTGAATATGGAACGCCCATAATCATCATACCAAGATGCTGCAGGGGTATTTGCATACTTAGTAAGGTAGCTTCATTGCCTCCATGAAGAGAATGAGAAGAGGTGAATACGGTTCCAACTTTTGTTTCAAGGCTACCCTTAAACCAAAGCGGTGTCAGCTCATCAATGAAATTCTTCATTGCTCCTGACATGTTACCAAAATGAGTCGGGCTGCCGAGGGCTAGCCCATCACATTCTTCTATTTCAGAGAGTTTGATTTCCGGCGCAAACAAATTATTTTTAGGTTTATTGTTAGGGACAGTTCTTAACTTTGCTTCTGCACCGGTGACGGAATTTACTCCACGAGCAATTTGTTGAGCCAGTTTATGAACCGAACCATCCTGCGAACAATAGAGAACTAATATATCAACCATCTTTTAAGATTTTTTTGCCAGTTTGTTGGCTAATCCAATGTAGTTTTCAGGTCTTAAGTTTATTAGATCTTTTTTTGCCTTTTGCGGAATATCTAAGTTTTGAATAAATGAATGCAACACTTCCTCGTTAATATGTTGGTTGCCACGAGTTAATGCTTTTAATTTCTCGTAAGGCTCAGGAATGCCATAACGACGCATCACTGTTTGTATTGGTTCTGCTAGCACTTCCCAGGCATGATTCAGGTCGTCATAAATAACTTGTTTGTTAATTTCTAATTTATTCAGACCTTTCAGACAAGAATTGATGGCTAAGCCATGGTAGCCAAAACCCACTCCGATATTTCTAAGAACTGTTGAGTCACTCAAATCTCTTTGCCATCTGGAGATTGGTAATTTTTCACTCAAGTGATTCAGGATCGAATTACTTAAGCCTAAGTTTCCTTCGGAATTTTCAAAATCTATCGGGTTGACCTTATGCGGCATGGTAGATGAGCCTACCTCATTTTTCTTTAACTTTTGTTTAAAGTAACCCAAAGAAATATAGCCCCATAAGTCACGATTAAAATCGATCAGAATGGTATTAGTACGAGCTATGGCATTAAAAATTTCTGATAAAAAGTCGTGTGGCTCAATTTGGGTTGTCATTGGATTGTATGTCAGCCCCAGAGATTTGATGAAGTCTTTGGAATGTTGTTCCCAATTGACTTCGGGGTAAGCAACAACATGCGCATTAAAGTTACCGACGGCCCCATTAATTTTTCCTAAATATTCTTGTTTTGCTAGCTGATTTATTTGTCTTTTCAATCTTGCTGCAACGTTTGCAAATTCTTTTCCCATGGTGGTTGGGCTAGCCGATTGACCGTGGGTTCTAGCAAGTATTGCGATGGTTGCATACTGTTTTGCATAGGATTGAATCTTTAAATATATTTCATTGAGTCCAGGCAGGGTATTTTCATTGACAGCCCGTTTTGTCATTAACGCATATGAGAGATTATTAATATCTTCCGAGGTGCAGGCAAAATGAATAAATTCTAAATACGGGGCAACATCTTTCTGTTTTTTTAAAGTTTTTTTCAGCCAGTATTCCACCGCCTTCACATCATGGTTGGTGATAGATTCAATCTGTTTAATTTCAGTAGCGTCTTTTTCAGAAAATTTATCAATAACGGACAGCATCTTTTTTTGAGCACTTGCATTGAATTTTTTCACCTCTTTGATTTTTGGATTATTACCAAGACTGATCAGCCAATGTATCTCTACTTCAACTCGAGTTTTAATTAAACCAAACTCACTCAAGTGATTGCGTAAAGAATCAATTTGCTTAGCGTATCTTCCATCAAGAGGTGAGATATTCAGAAGAGGTGTGGCCATAATAATTTAGTTAAGTCTCAGTTATTAAAGTCATATTTTACCTTACTTGCTTGGTGATGAGGCATTGTTGATAAAGAAAGTTTTTGGGAAATTAAAATATTTGCTCTAAAATAATGTTTTGACATGCGAACACAATAAACTTATTTATGATTTTAGATACCTATAAAACCCACACCAACGAAAGAAAAAAAGAACAACTCCCCCCATTGCCTCTTAACCCTCAGCAAACAGCAGATTTAATAGAATACCTAAAAGACGAGACCCATCAAGATCTTAATGAAGCTCTCAATCTTCTTTTAAATAAAGTTCCAGCAGGCGTTGATCAATCCGCTTATATCAAAGCGGGTTTTTTAAATGACATTGCAAATAAGAAAATCACCTCAAGTGTCATATCGCCAGAAAAAGCAATTCAAGTATTAGGGACGATGTTGGGTGGATATAATGTACAGGCTTTAGTTCCACTATTGGATAGTGAATTTGCTGATGAGGCAGTGAAAGCATTATCAAAAATAACTTTAGTCTTTGATGCATTTCATGATGTGGTTGAAAAACATAATTCGGGAAATATATCTGCTACACAATTGCTTGAATCATGGGCTCAGGCAGATTGGTTTACTAGTAAAAATGAATTACCAAATGAAATAAAACTCACTGTATTCAAGGTGGATGGTGAAACCAATACAGATGATTTATCACCAGCACAAAATGCCTGGTCACGTGCAGACATTCCATTGCATGCGCAATCTATGCTTATTAATAAAATGCCTGAGGGCTTGCAATTAATTGAAGATCTAAAAAAATTAGGTAATCCTTTGGTGTATGTGGGAGATGTGGTTGGTACTGGCTCATCAAGAAAATCTGCAATTAATTCATTGCAGTGGCATATGGGAAATGAAATTCCATTTATCCCCAACAAACACTCGGGTGGATATGTGTTTGGAAGTAAGATTGCTCCAATTTTCTTCAATACTGCGGAAGACTCAGGAGCATTGCCAATTGAATGTGATGTCTCAAACCTAAATAATGGCGATGAAATCATTTTAAAAATTAACGACAAAATCATTTGTGATCTATCAGGAAACACGCTTGTCTCATTCGAACATAATCCGCCCACAATTCTTGACGAGGTTCGTGCTGGAGGAAGAATTCCGCTCATTATCGGTCGTGGCTTGTCTGATAAATCAGCTGATATTTTAGGTGTTGATAAGCCTACAATTTTTGTCAGCAACATCAGCGAAAATAAGGACACACAACATGGGTATACTCTGGCACAAAAGATGGTGGGCAGAGCATGCGGTGTGGAGGGAGTCTTGCCAGGCACCTACTGTGAACCAAAAATTACATCGGTTGGATCTCAGGATACAACTGGAGCAATGACTCGAGATGAATTAAAGGAACTGGCTTGTTTAGGTTTTAGCGCAGACCTTGTTATGCAAAGTTTTTGTCATACTGCTGCTTATCCAAAACCAGTGGATATTGATCTGCAACATACTTTGCCAGACTTTATCAGTAGTCGGGGAGGGGTGTCTTTAAAAGCAGGTGATGGGGTTATTCATTCTTGGTTAAACCGAATGATTCTTCCTGATACAGTCGGTACCGGTGGGGATTCACATACAAGATTTCCAATCGGTATTTCATTCCCAGCAGGTTCGGGTTTAGTGGCTTTTGCAGCTGCACTAGGTGTCATGCCGCTGGATATGCCTGAGTCTGTTTTGGTGAGATTCAAAGGCACAATGCAGCCAGGAATCACTCTGAGAGATTTAGTCAATGCCATTCCATACCAGGCAATAAAAAATGGTGAATTAACAGTGGCTAAACAAGGTAAGAAAAATATTTTTAATGGCAGAATTTTGGAGATTGAGGGCTTACCCGATTTGAAAGTAGAGCAGGCCTTTGAGTTTGCTGATGCGTCGGCTGAACGTTCTGCTAATGGATGTACTGTCAGATTAAATAAGGAACCTATTATTGAGTATCTTGAGTCGAATATTGCATTGATGCAAAACCTAATTGCACAAGGCTACGAAGATCAACGAACCCTTGAGCGAAGAATTCAGAGCATGCAAGGTTGGTTGAAAAACCCAGAACTTCTTGAGCCTGATGACGATGCAAAATACGCTTCTATTATTGAGATTGATTTGAATGAAATTACAGAGCCTTTAATTGCCTGTCCAAATGATCCAGATAACATTAAAACTTTATCTGAAATTCAAAACAATAAGATAGATGAAGTTTTCATAGGAAGTTGTATGACTAATATTGGGCATTATCGTGCCGCAGGAAAAGTATTGGAAAACCAAGGAGCAATATCGACAAGATTATGGGTTGCTCCACCTACACGGATGGATGAGGTTCAGTTAAGAAAAGAAGGATACTACTCTGTATTCGGTCAAGCTGGAGCACGAACTGAGTTACCAGGATGTAGTTTGTGTATGGGTAATCAGGCCCGTGTTGAAAATGATGCTCATGTCTTTTCGACGAGCACTCGAAACTTTGATAATCGAATGGGTAAGGGTGCACAGGTGTATTTAGGCTCAGCAGAACTGGCAGCTGTGTGTGCATTATTGGGAAAAATCCCAACGGTTGAAGAGTATCACCAGATTGTGAAAGAAAAGATCTCACCTATTGAGGATAACATTTATCAATACCTAAATTTCCATTTAATGGATGACTATGCGGGCGATAAAAAAGTTATTGGGATTGCTGCAGCAAGTTAATTGATATTATGCAATTTGATCCTAATTGCAAAAAATGTCCAAGGCTAACAAATTTTTTAGATAAGGTCAGTCAATCCAATCCGGACTACCATTGTCGTCCAGTAGCACCTTTTGGGGACATGAGTCCTCAGTTTTTAATTGTTGGACTTGCTCCAGGAATGCATGGTGCCAATAAAACTGGCCGACCCTTTACGGGCGACTATGCTGGTATTCTTCTGTATGAGACCCTTAATAAATTCGGTTTTTCCTCTTCGCCAGAATCCATCTCTGTAAAAGATGGGTTACAACTTTTTGGTGTTCGCATTACCAACGCAGTGAAATGTTTACCCCCAGAAAACAAGCCTACGACAAGTGAAATCAAACAATGCAACAATTACCTCGCTACTGAGATCAAAGAAATTAAAAATAAATTAATAATTTTGGCACTTGGGAAAATTGCACATGAGGCGGTGTTAACCTCTCAACAGTTAACAAAAAATTATTTTAAATTCAGCCATGGTGCAAGACACATAATATCGGATCAGCAAATATTGTATGATAGTTATCACTGCAGTCGTTACAACACGCAGACAAAAAGATTAACTCAATCAATGTTTGAAGATGTTTTTTTTAAAATTAAAACAGAAATGGAGAACTAAAATGCCTTACATTAACGTCAAGTTAGCTGGATCAATTAATAAAGAACAAAAAGCAGAAATTGCTAAAGAAATAACCGACACAATGTCTAGAATAGCGAATAAGCCGGCATCATATACTTATGTAGTATTTGACGAAGTTGCCACAGAAGATTGGGCCATTGGAGGAAATTTGCTCGGCTAACAATGTGGAAGACATAAAAAATTTTATTAAGACATTACCAACTCATCCCGGCATTTATCGCATGGTGGATGCAAAGGATAAGGTTATATATGTTGGCAAGGCAAAGAATCTAAAAAAAAGAGTTGCCAGTTATTTTAATAAAAACATTCCCAGTCCTCGAACTAGGTTGATGGTCTCGCATATCCAATCGATTCAATACACGGTGACGAACACCGAGGCCGAAGCTTTAATTCTGGAAAATAATCTAATCAAGGAATTAATGCCTCGTTACAATGTTATTTTTAGGGATGATAAATCGTATCCCTATTTAATGATGACATCCCATGCCTTTCCAATGCTCAAGTTTCATCGGGGAGTACAAAAAAAAGGAAATAAATATTTTGGGCCGTTTCCAAATTCAAATGCGGTTCGGGAGAGTATTCAATTATTACAAAAAGTTTTTCTTCTGAGAAATTGCGATGATTCAACTTTTAATAATCGGGTTCGTCCATGTTTACAACATCAAATTAAACGATGCACAGCTCCATGCGTAAAATTGATCGATGAAAAATCTTATAATGAGGATTGTCGTCAAGCTGAACTGTTTCTTCTAGGAAAAGATAATGAAGTGGTTGAACAAATGACGGAACATATGAACATCGCAGCGGAAAATGAGGAATACGAAAGAGCAGCCGTTTTCCGTGACCGCATTCAAAGCCTGAGACAGGTTAGGTTAAAACAGTTCGTCAGTGATTTTAGTGAAAATGATGCTGACATTATTGCCTTGGCTGAGGAGTCAGGGATGGTGTGTATTAATTTAGTCATGATACGCGGCGGAAGACATTTGGGTGACAAGACCTTCTTCCCAAAAAATGCGAATGACTCTGAAAGTAATTTTACTGAGATTTTTTTATGTCAACACTATGATGAACAGATACCACCGCCAGTAATTGTCACAGAAGGAATTTTTGACAAAGATTTAGTGAACTCATTCTTCAACCTTAAATTTCCTGATAAAAAATTTAAGATTATTTCGAAAGCAACGGGTGACAAAAGAATGTGGTTAAAGATGGCAAAAAGAAACGCGATGATCAATGTTAGACAAAAAAATCTGCTTGAGTCAGGTAAGGCCGACAAGATTGAGTCCTTAAGAAAGCTCCTCGATATGCCAGATTTAAATCGTATTGAATGTTTTGATATTAGCCATACCATGGGTAACCAAACGATTGCTTCATGCGTGGTTTATGACGATTTAGGGATGCAAAATAAGGAGTACAGAAGATTTAATATCAATGACATTACCCCGGGTGATGATTACGCCGCGATGTATCAAGTGCTAGAGAGGCGGGTCAAAAGAATTATAAATGAGGAGCAGACAAAACCTGACATGATGTTGATCGATGGCGGTAAAGGTCAATTAAAAATGGCTCTTGAAGTTTTCGATAAATATAATGTTGTAGGTATTCGTCTTGTTTCAATAGCAAAAGGTGAAGGAAGAAAGTCAGGACTGGAGTCATTAATCCTTGATGATGGGGAGATTCTCAACGATATCCCAAAAAATAACATCGGCTTTCATTTGTTGCAACACATTAGGGATGAAGCACATCGTTTTGCAATTACTGGGCATAGACAAAAAAGGGCTAAAACAAATCTTTCATCATCTCTTGAGGAAATTGAGGGCATAGGACCTAAAAAAAGAAAAGCCTTACTTGTGTATTTTGGTGGTCTTGATGGTATCAGAAATGCCTCTGTTGAGGAATTGTCTCAAGTCACAGGCGTCGATCAAAAGCTTGCTGAGATTGTTTATAACTTTTATCATTAAAGTATGAATCTCCCAAATTACATTTCATTATTTCGAATTATTCTGATTCCTTTTTTAATTCTGATCTTTTATCTTCCTCATTCTGTTATAGGTAATTTTGATAAAAATTTAATCGCTACCGGCCTATTTATCCTTGCTGGAATAAGCGACTGGCTAGATGGATTCTTAGCAAGAAAGTTACAGCTAGAATCGAAGTTCGGAGCTTTTATTGATCCAGTTGCAGATAAATTAATAGTGATCGCATCGTTAGTGTTATTGGTTGAGTTGGATCGGATCAGTGCATTAATTGCAATTATCATCATAGGTAGGGAGGTTGCTGTCAGTGCTTTAAGAGAATGGATGGCCGGTATTGGAAGTGCTGGGAGTGTTGCGGTTGCCTTTGTCGGTAAATTAAAAACGACTATTCAGTTTGTTGCGATAACTTTGTTGTTGTATTTTGAGGATATTTATCTTATTCCAACTCGACTGCTTGGTGAAATAGCAATTAATCTTGCAGCAATTCTCACCATTATTTCTATGTTGTATTATCTGAAAAAAGCATTTGCCAGGAATTAAACTAAATCATTTCTTCGCTGAGATTGACATCACTTAAAAAAAAGCTAAAATACTGCTTCTGTTTGCGTGAATAGCTCAGCTGGTAGAGCGCAACCTTGCCAAGGTTGAGGTCGCGAGTTCGAACCTCGTTTCACGCTCCAAATTTTTTTTATAAAGGGGAGACAAAGCTCCCCTTTTATATTTTGGCGCGTTAGCAAAGTGGTTATGCAGAGGCCTGCAAAGCCTTAGACGCCGGTTCGATTCCGGCACGCGCCTCCATTCTTTTTTATAAAGGATGATGATAGAATACGTTTCGTTGCCCGGGTGGTGAAATTGGTAGACACAAGAGACTTAAAATCTCTCGATCTTACGATCGTGCCGGTTCGATTCCGGCCCCGGGCACCACTTTTAATCTTTAGTTGTCATGAGCGAAAAAGAATTAAAAAAAATTAATCAAAATTTACAAGCAATTTTAAAAACTTTAAAAATAGTTTTTTTCCTCATTGCTTTTTTTGCATTCTTATATTTTTCATTATTAATTTACTTGTTTGTTAGTGGATAATTGAAAAGCTTTGTTTTAATAAATCAACCTTCTCAAGAAATAATCGATTCTCTTTATCATTGGCGCAATAGATTTCAGATAAAAAAAAATTCTACTGACCTACCCACTATCTACAGTGATTTAC
Organism: Methylophilales bacterium MBRSF5; assembly: GCA_001044335.1. NCBI lineage: Bacteria > Pseudomonadati > Pseudomonadota > Betaproteobacteria > Nitrosomonadales > Methylophilales bacterium MBRSF5. The sequence continues at coordinate 851,509 of CP011001.1, read as the reverse complement.
TCATAGATGATGAGGTAGGGGTGTTACCATCAGGAATTATTAAAAATCTTGAAGTTGAAAATCATTGGGTTTATTTGGCCTTACCTGCAAACTTTGAACTTCAGAGAGATTCATTTATTTTTACTGGTTTAAAAAATGCTTCAAAAAACTTACTGTCAATATATTCTCGATTTATAAAAAGTGAACTGGACAAAAATCTTTTTGATTTTCAAAACATTGGAAAATTTATGTTTTTGTTATCTAAAAGTAATTTAGATTTTTGTTATAACTCAATTCATGATTTAACAAAGAATCCCTATTGCATTAATGAGCATAGTTCAATTTCACATAAAGTTTTTTTTAATGATATCTCAATGCTCACTCATGCATTTTTTCTTAAAAATGAAATTAATCAACCATTTAATAATTTAATATTTTTAAAAGTTGGTCTTTATTCTGATCAAAAAAATAAGATGACTGTATTTTCTGATGATGATGATTTCCCAGGCATAGATTGCAATCAAATAAGGGATAAAAAATTTGAAGATTCAGATAAGTTTATTATTTTTGGAGCACATTCCAATGAGCAGTTTGAAACTTATTTGAAAAAAAATATTAACGACATTGAAAAATTAATTTTAGTTGTTGACGACATATCTTATACATTAGAAAAAACAAATAGATTTATTAATTTTTTTAACGGGTCAAGAAAATTCTGGAATGAAATTAATTAATAAAAAAATTGATGAAAGCATCAAACAACAACTCATCAATTCTGGACGTCATCCTTTAGTTTCACAAATCTTGGCCGCTAGAAACATTTCTTCTTCTAAAGATGTTGAATACCCAATTGAACAGCTTCTTTCCCCAAATAAACTTTTAAACTGCAATGAAGCAGCAGATTTTCTTTCTGATGCCATTCATAAACAAAAAAAAATTACCATTGTCGGTGATTATGATGCAGATGGAGCCTCAGGCTCATCAGTAGCAATACTTGGATTTAGGCTGCTAGGTATTGAAGTTGATTTTTTAATCCCTTCTCGTTTTAAAAATGGGTATGGATTATCTAGTGAGATTGTAGATATGGCGAACACAAAAAAGACAGATATCATAATTACTGTCGATAATGGAATTGCCAGCTTTGAGGGTATAAGCCATGCCAATGACTTTGGGATTGATGTGATCGTGACAGACCATCATTTACAAGCTGAGAATTTACCCGATGCAAAATTTATTATTAATCCTAATCAAAAAAAATGTAGCTTTCCAAGTAAAAATTTATGTGGGGCAGGAGTGGTTTTTTATTTATTGATCGCAATAAGAAAAAAGCTACGTGATCAGAACTATTTTGATAATTTGAATCTAGACGAGCCAAACCTCATGCAACTTCTTGATTTGGTTGCATTGGCTACCATTGCCGATATGGTGAATATGGATTTTAACAATCGTTTGCTTGTCCATCATGGTTTAAGAGTGATTCGATCTCAACAATGTAATTTAGGTTTAAAAAAATTATTCCAACTGACTAATAAATCTCACTTAACTGCATTAACGAGTGACCTCAGCTTTGTGATTGCACCAAAAATTAATGCAGCAGGAAGAATGGATGATATGAGTCTTGGCGTCGCTTGCCTTACAGCTACAAATGAAAATGAAGCACATGAGTATGCCAGGCAGTTAATTGAGTTTAATTTTCAACGAAAAAAAACCGAAGCTGACATGCAGGAAGATGCTCAAGCAATCATGCGTGGATTTAATAATAACAACAAAACAATTTGTTTGTTTAATGAAAAATGGCATCAGGGTGTAATAGGTATTCTCGCATCACGACTGAAGGAAAATTTCTATCGTCCAGTTATTATTTTTGCTCAAGATGAATCAGGATATCTCAAAGGGTCTGCACGCTCAATTGAGGGATTTCATGTTAGGGATGCGATTGATCTTGTGGTAAAAAAAAATCCCGAAGCAGTTGTTACTTTTGGAGGTCACGCAATGGCCGCCGGCTTGACCATTAAAAAAGATCGTTTTGACAGTTTTGTACAATCTTTTGAGGAAGTTGCTGAATCCATTTTAAAGCCTGAGGACTTAAGTGAAATTATTGAGGTGGATGATAGTATTTTGCAAGATAATATTAACGTTCATATTATTGATGAAATTAATCAGTTGGAGTGGGGAAATGGTTTTCAAAGACCATTATTTACAGACACATTTGATTGTGTTGATCAAGAGTTAATCAAAGACCTTCACACTAAATTAAACTTAACTAAACATAATCAAACATTTGAGGGTATCTTTTTTAACTATCAAGAATCAATCCCAGATAGAGTAAAATGCTTATATTCAGTTGAAACTAACAAGTTTAATAATGCAAATAAAGTAACTTTAAATATAAAAAAAATTATCCATGAGTAAAAAAATTATCATTGCAAATTTAAAAATGTATGGTTCCTCCTCATTTTATGAAGATTTGTTTGCACAAGTGAAATCTGCTCACCAACAATTAGCAGCAAATGATGTTGAGATTGTCATGTGTATTCCATACCCATACCTTTTTTTGGCAGAAAAAATTTTTGCAAATAGTGCAATTTCTTGGGGTTCACAAAATGTTGCTAAAGATATTGAAGGTCCATTTACTGGCGAGGTGAGTGTAACAATGCTGACAGATTTTTCCTCACAGTATGCCATTATTGGTCACTCAGAAAGAAATACAGCTTATTGTGAATCAGATTTAAACATTGCAGAGAAATTTAAGAGATTAAAAGACCACCATGTCAGACCAATTCTATGTGTTGGGGAAACTCTGATTGAGAGGGAAGCTGGTATGGAAAAAAAAGTGGTCCAAGCGCAGCTGGAGACAATCTTGAGCAATGGGCCAGAAATATTTACGGATTCTGTTGTAGCTTATGAGCCAATATGGGCAATTGGAAGCGATATGGCGGCATCACCTGAGCAGGCTCAAAATATGTGTTCTTTTATTAAAGATTTTATTCACTCTGAAGTGCTCACTAACGGTAATGATGATCAGAAAAAAATACCTCTAAAAGTAGTATATGGAGGCAGCGTAAATGAGAAAAATACGTTACAATTACTGTCTTTAGATGAGGTTGATGGAGCACTAATAGGCAGGTGCTCATTAAGTGCTGATAAATTTATTCAGATCTGTAACTTGGCTCATCAAATTTAAACTTTTTTAAATAAATTCTATGGAAACAATATTAATTATCTTGCACTTATTAGCAAGTATCGGTGTTATTGGTTTGGTTTTACTGCAAAATGGCAAAGGTGCAGATGCTGGATCAGCTTTTGGCGGTGGTAATTCAAGTGGTTCTTTTGGGATCCAAGGTTCATCAAATTTTATGACTAAAGCAACAGCTTTTTGTGTAACTCTGTTTTTTATCACCAGCATTAGTCTTGCTCTTGTCGCAAGCAATAAGCATGGTGATAGAAGTGTTGTAGATGCATCCTCTATAGATACAATTGATACTTTGGACGATGGAAACTCTTTTGATGATGTTCAGTCAGAAGACTTGAGTGAGGAGCTCTCAGACATCCCTGATTAGTTTTTGCCGTCGTGGTGGAATTGGTAGACACGCTATCTTGAGGGGGTAGTGACGAAAGTCGTGAGAGTTCGAGTCTCTCCGACGGCACCATTAAATTAAACGATAGGTTTTGATGTTAGATTCATATTTTCCGGTTTTACTATTTATTCTTGTTGGCTTGGGTGTTGGCATAGGCCCCCTTGTCCTTGGAAAAATACTAGCACCTCATCAACCTAACGATCAAAAAAATTCACCCTACGAATGTGGTTTCGAAGCATTTGAGGATGCAAGAATGAAGTTTGATGTTCGATACTACCTAGTGGCTATTTTGTTCATTCTTTTTGATTTAGAAATTACTTTTCTTTTTCCATGGGCAGTTGTGCTTGATACGCTGGGTCTGCAAGGATTTATAGTTATGATGATTTTTTTGGGCATTCTAGTTGTCGGATTTATATATGAATGGAAAAAGGGTGCATTGGATTGGGAATAAGTAATGAGTCTTGATGGTCTATTAGAAAAAGGGTTTGTTACCACAAACCTTGATACCTTAATTAACTATACACGCACAAATTCAATGTGGCCCATGACCTTTGGGTTAGCATGTTGTGCTGTAGAAATGATGCATGCAGGCGCATCACGATATGACTTGGATCGTTTTGGTATGGTTTTCAGACCGAGTCCGCGTCAGTCAGATTTGATGATCGTTGCAGGAACATTGGTAAATAAGATGGCACCTGCGTTAAGAAAAGTCTATGATCAGATGCCCGATCCTAAATGGGTAATATCGATGGGCTCTTGTGCTAATGGCGGAGGCTATTATCATTACTCTTACTCCGTGGTGCGAGGTTGCGACCGTATTGTTCCAGTTGATGTTTATGTTCCTGGATGCCCACCCACTGCAGAGGCGCTTATGTTTGGTTTACTTCAACTACAAAAGAAAATTAAAAGGACCAATACAATCGCACGATGAGTGATCTTAATAAACTAATATCCAATCTAAAATCAACTTTTCCTCAAGCTGTCGTAAATAAACAATTTGATGAGGCAACCTTATCGATTTATGGAAATGAAATCATTAAGACATTAAAGAAATTAAAAACAGGCGCACAATTTAAGTTTTTGCAATTAATTGATATTGCTGCAGTAGACTATTCCCAGTATCCACAAAAACTTTTTGATAATAATCGTTACGCTGCGGTTTACCATTTATTATCTATAAAAAACAACCAACGTTTGCGAGTCAGGGCATTTGTTGAGGATAATAATTTTCCTGTTATAGAGACGGCCACAACCGTCTATGCTAATGCGGATTGGTATGAACGTGAAGCCTTTGATTTGTTTGGAGTTATGTTTTTAAATCACCCTGACCTTCGTAGAATATTGACTGATTACGGGTTTATTGGACACCCATTTAGAAAAGATTTTCCAATGATCGGTAATGTTGAGATGCGTTACGATCCTGAACAAAAAAGAGTGATTTACCAACCAGTCACAATAGAGTCGCGTAACAATATCCCTCGCGTAATTGATGAGGAGGGGTTCCGTAATGGCTGAAATTAAAAATTACACAATGAACTTTGGCCCTCAACACCCAGCAGCGCATGGAGTGCTCAGGCTTGTTTTGGAGTTGGATGGGGAGGTTATTCAAAGAGCTGATCCTCATATTGGTTTATTACATCGAGCGACAGAGAAGCTTGCAGAAAATCGTACATACATTCAATCAGTTCCTTATATGGATCGATTAGATTATGTGTCCATGATGATGAATGAGCATGCTTACGTTATGGCAATTGAAAAAATGTTAAATTTAAAGGTTCCTGTTCGTGCTCAATACATCAGAGTGTTGTTCGATGAGATTACAAGGTTGTTGAATCATTTATTGTGGCTTGGCTGTCATGCACTCGATGTTGGAGCAATGTCGGTTTTCTTATATACCTTCAGAGAGCGTGAAGACTTATTTGATTGTTATGAAGCTGTCTCTGGAGCAAGAATGCATGCTGCCTATTATCGTCCGGGTGGTGTCTACAGAGATTTACCAGATCATATGCCGCAGTATCAAAATACCCGTTTTTCAAGACCCTCTGAGACACATAAGTTAAATGAAAATCGGCAAGGGTCTCTGCTTGATTTTATTGAGGATTTTGCCACGCGCTTTCCTGGATATATTGATGAGTATGAAACACTTCTAACGGACAACCGTATTTGGAAACAAAGAACTGTTGGTATCGGCGTAGTATCTCCTGAGCGTGCAATTGAGCTTGGTTTTACAGGTCCTATGTTAAGAGGTTCTGGAATTGAGTGGGATTTAAGAAAAAAACAACCTTATGAAGTTTACGATAAATTAGATTTTGACATTCCTGTTGGAGTTGAAGGGGATTGTTATGATCGCTACCTGGTTCGAATTGAAGAAATGAGACAGTCTGTTCATCTTATAAAACAGTGCACAAAATGGCTTAGAGAAAACTCAGGTCCAGTTATTTCAGATAATCAAAAATTTGCACCACCCAAACGTACAGACATGAAAGAAGATATGGAGTCTATGATTCATCATTTTAAATTGTTCACAGAGGGGTTTCATCTTCCTAAGGGAGAGGCTTATGCCGCGGTGGAGCATCCCAAGGGAGAGTTCGGAATTTATATGGTTTCTGATGGAGCAAATAAACCATACCGTTTAAAAATCAGAGCACCAGGATTTGCACATCTTGCGTCTTTAGATGAGATGACTAAAGGGCACATGATTTCTGACCTGGTAGCAATTATTGGGACTCAAGATATTGTATTTGGGGAAATTGATCGTTAGGCATGAATTTAAAATTAAAAAAGTTAATCGATAAAGAATTAAAAAAATACCCATCCGATAAAAAACAGTCGGCTGTTATTGCTGCTCTTGCAATTATGCAAAATGATAGGGGATGGCTTTCTAAAGAGGATATAAGCGAGGTGGCATTATATTTAGATATGCCTGAAATTGCCGTTCTTGAGGTCGCTACTTTTTATAACATGTTTGATTTAAAATCAGTTGGCAAATACAAGTTATCTATATGTACTAACATTTCTTGTATGTTAAGAGATGCCGATCATATTGTGAACCATTTAAAAGAAAAATTACAAATTGATTTCAATGAAGTTACAAAAGATGGCAAATTCTGTTTAAAAGAGAGTGAGTGTATGGGTGCATGCGGAGGAGCTCCATTATTAACCGTAAATAATCAAAAGATGCATGAGAATTTAAACATTGATAAAGTTGATCAGCTATTAAAAGAACTTAAATAATGAACGATGTCGTAGATAAAAATATTCAGTTAGAAAATAATAACAAGCAGTTATTTAATATCTGCTTGAGAACCTCATCTCTTAAAAATCCAGGCTCGATAAAAACATATCAATCCATTGGCGGGTATGAACAGATTAAGAGAATTTTAAAAAATAAAATTGACCCTCAACAATTAATTGATGAAATAAAAATTTCAGGCTTAAGGGGCAGGGGTGGGGCTGGTTTTCCGACCGGAGTAAAATGGTCATTCATGCCCAGAGATTATGATGGGACCAAATATATTGTATGTAATAGTGATGAGGGAGAGCCTGGGACATTCAAGGATCGGGATATCATTCGCTTCAATCCTCATCAACTAATCGAGGGAATGATAATCGGTGCATACATTATGGATGCTCAGGTGGGCTTTAATTACATTCACGGCGAGATTTGGGAAGACTACGTATCTTTTGAAAAAGCAATTGAAGATGCACGAAAAGCCGGTTTCTTGGGAAACAATATACTAGGCTCAGGGTTTGATTTTGAGCTACATGCTGTTCACGGTTATGGCGCTTATATCTGTGGCGAGGAGACTGCTTTAATTGAATCTATTGAAGGTAAGAAGGGCCAGCCAAGATACAAACCTCCCTTTCCAGCAACCTATGGAATCTATGGTAAGCCAACAAATGTTAATAACACAGAAACGTATGCTTCAATCCCATGGATTATTGAGCATGGCGGGCAAGAATTTATGAGTCATGGTGTTCCAAATTCTGGTGGAACCAAAATTTTCTCCGTTTCTGGCCATGTTGAAAAGCCTGGTAATTATGAGATTCAGTTGGGAATGCCATTTAGACAATTACTTGCTGAAGCTGGCGGTGTATGGAAAAACAGACAGCTTAAAGCGGTTATCCCAGGCGGTCCATCAACACCGGTAGTGCCCGCCAACATCATTATGGATGCGACTCTTGATTATGATGGGCTTGCTCAAATCGGCTCGAGTGTTGGGGCTGGTTCGATGATTGTCATGGATGACAGCACATGTATGGTTCAAGCTCTAAGAAGATTATCCTACTTTTTTTATGAGGAGTCATGTGGGCAATGTACTCCATGTAGAGAGGGAACAGGATGGGTATATCGAATTATCGATCGAATATTTAAAGGACAAGCCACATTAGCTGACCTTGATCTTTTAACGGACGTGAGTAAAAAAATTTCTGGTAGAACTATATGCGCTTTAGGTGATGCAGCTGCAACGCCTGTGCTTAGTTTTATAAAACACTTTAGAAGCGAATTTGAAAATTTTATTAAACATGGAAAATCTGTAAATTAATTAAGATGGTAAAAATTAAAATCAATGGCAAAACATTTAAGGCTCCTGAAAAAAGCACGATTATTCAAGTGGCCGATGACAATGGAATTGAAATTCCAAGATTTTGTTACCATAAAAAATTAAGCATAGCTGCTAACTGCAGAATGTGCCTGGTAGAAGTTAAAAACTTTCCTAAGCCCCTCCCTGCTTGTGCAACACAAGTGAATGAAGGAATGGAAATTTTTACTAAATCAAAACAAACAAAAGACTGCCAGCAGAGTGTGATGGAGTTTTTACTCATCAACCACCCGTTAGATTGCCCAATCTGTGATCAAGGTGGTGAGTGTGATCTTCAAGACACAGCGATGGCGTATGGAAGTCCAAAATCAAGGTATCAAGAAGAGAAGCGAGTGGTCCTTAACAAAAATCTTGGCCCCCTGGTGTCAACAGATCTAAATCGATGCATTCAATGCTCCAGATGTGTTCGCTTCTTGAAAGAAGTTGGCGGAATGCAGGAACTGGGGTTAATCGGACGCGGTGAACATGCAGAAATATCAGCCTATGTTGAAAAATCTGTAGATTCAGAAATATCAGGAAATATCATTGATTTATGTCCAGTGGGCGCTTTAACCTCAAAACCTTTTCGATATTCTGCACGGACTTGGGAAATGGTTAGAAAATCAACTATCTCTCCGCATGACAGCCTAGGATCGCATTTAGAAGCTCATGTAAAAGATGGTAACGTCATGAGAGTCTTACCTAAAGAAAATGAGGATATTAATGAGTGCTGGATATCTGACAGAGATCGTTTCTCATACATAGGTATTAATAGTGAGGATCGTATTAAAACACCATTATTAAAAACTGGATCAAATTTTAAACCCATTAGTTGGGATGAAGCATTTCATACCCTTGAAAGAGTCTTTCATCCATCTTTAAATAAATTTAAGGAAGACGAAGTTGCTATATTTTCCTCTAACCAAATGACTCTTGAAGAGGCTTATTTGCTAGATAAATTAGCGAGCTATGTTGGAACAAAGCAGGTTAAGTTTGATGTCGCTAATAATCCTAACTTAATTGCAAATCCATCATTAAATGGCATGATCGGTGATGTGGAAAGTTTTGAAAATATTATTCTTTTGGGATCACAATTAAGAAATGAAAATCCATTGTTATTACAACGTCTTCGCAAGATGGGGAATGCTGGTAAGACCATTAACATAATCAATACAGTTGATTTTGATCTACAACTAACTGTTGCAAATAAAATTATTCAACCCATAAAAGATTTCCAAAAAACCTTTGAACATATTCATAAAATTCTATCCACCAAAGTTGCGAAAAAAGAAAATTCAACTGAAAAAAATATTGCGAATTTATTGTCGGAAAAAACTTTGTTATTAGTGGGTGAAGATATTTACACTAATCCTGCTTTTATGAATTTGACTAACGTCATAAATGAATTGATTGATTTAACAAGCATGAAAATTGGCTGCCTTCCAACAGGTTCCAATACAGTTGGTCTTCAACAGCTGTTTGGCAATTATGTTAACCATATTGATGATAAGAAATATCAAGCATCTATTAGTCTTAATATAGAATTAGAAGATATCAAAGATAAATCATTATTCGAAAGAGTGTTAAATAAATCTAAATTTAATGTTGGAGTAACACCATTTTTAAATAAAAATAGTAAGCAGTTTGATTTGATCTTGCCGTCAACAACTCATTTTGAAAACGAAGGAACGTTTGTTAATCTTGAATCTCGAGTACAAAGTTTTAGTCAAACCATAAGTCCAAAATTTGAATCTAAACCCCTGTGGAAAATACTCCGTGTACTTGGTAATTTCATTGATAGTCCAGAGTTTACATTTGAATCATGCAGCGAGATCAAAGAAAAAGCCGTTCAGAAACTTTCAAAAAATAAATTAAAAAGATTCAATTTAATTAATCAGCAAGTGAAACTTCAGGCCAATGATTTTTGGTTAAAAGATATTAACAATAGTGATGCACTGGTAAGAAGATCAACAGCATTACAAAATACCAAGCGCTTAAGGAGTGAAAAGTAATTGCAAGATTTTTTCTCACAATTTTTTAGTTCAGACGTTGCCTTAACTCTATCTTATCTTTTTAAGATCATTTTAATTGTTATACCGGTTATGATTTCTGTTGCCTATCTTACCTTCTTTGAAAGAAGGGTGATTGGATTCATGCAGTCTAGAATTGGACCAAACAGGGTCGGTTATTTTGGTTTACTCCAACCCATCGCTGATGCCCTTAAATTGATGTTTAAAGAAATCGTATTGCCATCAAAGTCTAATAACTTTTTATTTTTTCTTGCTCCATTATTATCAATTGCACCGGCTCTGGCAGCCTGGGCAGTCATTCCATTTGATTATGAAATGGTATTAGCTGACATCAATGCTGGTCTTTTGTATGTATTAGCGATGACATCAATTGCAGTTTATGGAGTCATTATTGCGGGATGGGCATCTAACTCAAAATATGCCTTTCTAGGAAGTTTACGATCTGCGGCTCAAATCGTGTCATACGAAATCGCAATGGGATTCACCCTTGTTGGGGTGTTGATGTGTGCCAATAGTCTTAATCTTGGAGATATCGTAATAGCTCAAGAGGGAGGTATCTCACAATGGTATTGTTGGCCATTATTCCCGTTGTTTGTTATTTATTTTATTAGTGCTGTGGCAGAAACCAATCGAGCCCCATTTGACGTTGCTGAGGGTGAGTCAGAGATCGTGGCAGGTTTTCATGTTGAATATTCAGGTATGGCTTTCGCCTTATTCTTTTTAGCAGAATATGCCAATATGATTTTGGTCAGTATTCTTGCTGTCATTATGTTTTTGGGAGGCTGGTTGTCACCAGTTTCGTTTATCCCAGATGGTATATTCTGGCTAATTATTAAGGTAGCTTTTGTGCTGTTCTGCTTTTTATGGTTAAGAGCTACATTTCCACGCTACCGTTACGATCAAATAATGAGACTTGGGTGGAAGGTGTTTATCCCACTCACTTTGGTATGGATTATTTTTGTAGGCGCTATGATGCAAACCAGTTATGCAGGATACTTTCATTAATGAGAAAATTAATTTCAAATATTTCTAGAAGCTTATCTCTTTACGAACTTTTAAAAGGCATGAAATTAACTTTAAGTTATTTTTTTGCAAAGAAGGTTACGATCCAGTATCCAGAACAAAAAACACCTCAGTCTCCTAGATTTAGAGGTCTCCATGCGTTGCGACGTTATCCGAATGGTGAAGAAAGATGCATTGCTTGTAAGTTGTGTGAAGCAGTGTGTCCCGCAATGGCAATCACAATTGAATCTGAATTAAGGGAAGATAATTCAAGAAGAACAACTCGATATGATATTGATTTAACTAAGTGTATCTTTTGTGGGTTTTGTGAAGAGTCATGTCCAGTAGACTCAATCGTCGAAACGAGAATATTTGAATACCATGGAGAAGAGAGAGGTGATTTGCTTTACACCAAAGACATGCTTTTAGATGTGGGTAAAAAGTATGAAAAACAAATTGCCAAAGACCGTCAACAAGAGGCGAAGTACCGTTAATGATTTTCACAGACTATCTTTTCTATCTCTTTAGTAGCATTTTAGTCTTGGCATCTTTGAGAGTTATTACTGCAAATAATCCTGTTTATTCTGCTCTTTCATTAGTCCTTGCATTTTTTAGTGCAGCAGGAATCTGGTTGCTTTTACATGCTGAATTTTTAGCCATTGCGCTGGTGTTAGTCTATGTTGGTGCAGTCATGGTGTTATTCCTATTTGTTGTGATGATGTTAGATATCAATATTGAAGCTCTTAGACAAAGATTTTGGAGTTATTTACCGGTTGCACTTTTAATTGCCTTGTTATTTATTTTTGAGATTTATTTAGTGGTAACGGATAAGTTTTTCAGCTCTTCAGATCCAGCCGGAATCCCTCTAGAGAAAAGCAATACCCACTCGATAGGCAGTGTTTTGTATACCGATTATTTATTGCCATTTCAAGTTGCGGCAGTTATTTTATTGGTCGCTATCATTTCCGCTATTGTGCTGACAATGTACGGCAAGAAATCGCATAAAGCGATCGACCCTAAAGATCAAATTAAGGTGAATAGAAATGATCGAGTCAGAGTGGTCAAAATGAAATCGGAGAAAAAGAAGTAATGGTTACTTTGTCTCACTATCTATTTTTAGGAGGAATTCTATTTGCCATAAGTATTCTAGGGATTTTTTTAAATAGAAAGAATATTATTTTAATTCTTATGGCGATCGAATTAATGTTGCTAGCAGTGAATATAAACTTTATTGCGTTTAGTCGTTATCTCGGTGATCTATCTGGCCAAATTTTTGTTTTTTTTATTCTGACTGTTGCAGCAGCCGAGTCAGCCATAGGTTTAGCTATCATTATTTTGATTTTTAGAAACTATAAATCGATTAATGTAGCAGATGTGAATAGGTTAAAAGAATGACGTTAATGAAGCTGTACACCTTAATCCCTATGATGCCTCTTATTGCATCAATCGTTATTGGTCTATTTGGCCGTCAATTACCAAAAGCATTTTCACATTTAATTCCTTTTGTCTTAGTGTTGGGAAGTTTTCTGTTATCTCTATACGCCCTATATATTTCCTATCATGGTTACGTGTTTAATGAGAATCTATTTAGGTGGATGACTGTTGGCCAGTATGATTTAAATATTGGTTTCATGGTCGACAATCTGACCGCACTAATGATGTCGGTAGTGACGTTTGTTTCATTGATGGTCCATATATATACCATTGAATATATGGAAAACGACCCTGGATATAGCCGTTTCTTTAGTTTTATTTCATTATTTACCTTTGCCATGCTGATGCTGGTGATGAGTAATAATTTTTTACAGCTTTTTTTCGGTTGGGAAGCTGTGGGTTTAGTCTCTTATTTACTTATCGGATTTTGGTATAAAAAACCAACAGCCATTCATGCCAATATGAAAGCTTTTTTGGTGAACAGGGTCGGTGATTTTGGTTTTCTTTTAGGAATCGCTCTAATAATGTTTTATTTTGGAACTCTCGATTATAAGGAAGTTTTTTCAAGAGTAGATACTTTGGCTGGTCAAGAGTTTATGCTTGTGGGTTCATCAGTTTCTCTAGTCACGTTAATTTCAATTTTGTTATTTATAGGTGCAATGGGTAAGTCTGCACAAGTGCCTTTACATGTCTGGTTACCAGATTCTATGGAGGGTCCAACTCCAATATCAGCTCTTATTCATGCAGCAACCATGGTAACGGCAGGAATCTTTCTTGTAACACGAGTATCTCCAATAGTGGAGTTATCAAGCACAGCACTATCCGTTATCCTTATCGTGGGGAGCATTACTGCGTTATTCATGGGTATTTTAGGTATTTTTCAAAATGATATAAAACGGGTTGTTGCATACTCGACCTTGTCGCAACTTGGCTATATGACGATTGCTTTGGGTGTTTCTAGTTACTCCTTAGCAATGTTTCATTTATTTACTCATGCATTTTTTAAGGCTTTGTTATTCTTAGGCGCCGGTTCAGTAATAATTGGCATGCATCACGATCAAAATATTATGAATATGGGGAATCTAAAAAAATATATGCCAATTACTTGGATAACTTTTTTACTTGCCACTTTAGCTTTGGTTGGCATGCCACTTTTCTCAGGATTTTATTCCAAGGAATCAATCATCGAGGCGGTAAAATATAGTGAAATTGTTGGTTCAAGTTTTGCATATTTTGCTTCCGTCTTTGGCGTTTTTATCACCTCGCTGTATAGCTTCAGATTGTATTTTATTGTCTTCCATGGAGAGGAGATGTGGAGAGATAAGTCTGTAACACGCAACCATCATGACCATGGCTTAAATTCAAATCAATCACCTCACGAGCCATCCTGGGTGGTAACGATACCTCTCATTTTATTGGCTATTCCATCGGTCCTCATTGGATTTTTTACGATAGAGCCAATAATCAATAGTAGTTTTTTATTAAAAGATATCTTTATTTTGGATTCACATCTTGCTCTTTCTCAGGTCACTGAACACTTTCATGGACCTATAAATATGGCTCTACACGCATTAGTCACACTGCCGTTTTGGCTAATGGTATTAGGCTTTATCGTTGCATATCTTTTGTATTACAAGAATATTAATTTTATAAAGATACCGAAGGTTTTGAAAAAAGTCATAGATAATAAATATGGTTTTGATAACTTCAATGAATATATTTTGGCACCTCTAACAATTAGGCTTGGAAATGTTTTATGGAAATATATGGATATAAAAATAATCGATAATTTCTTTGTTAATGGCTCAGCTAGAACCATTAATCTTTTCTCACACATCACTAAAAAAATTCAAACTGGTTTTATTTCTCAATATGCCTTTGTGATGGTGATCGGATTATTGATTTTCATAAGCTATTTTATTTTGGGTGGTAAGTCATGACCGGCATACTGTCACTAGCAATTTGGACTCCGATTGTACTGGGCATAATTTTATTGTTGGTACAAAATAAATTATCAACAACCCTAACATACCGATTAGGCAATCTATTTGGATTTATTTCTTTTCTTGTCACCCTGCCTTTGTATATTTATTTTGATAAAGGATTTTCTGGTTTTCAATTTCAAGAAATCTATCCATGGATTAATCATTTTTCGATAAATTATCATCTTGGCTTGGACGGGATTTCTTTACCGCTTGTTCTTTTAACAAGTTTTATTTCTTGGCTTGTGATTTTTATTTCATCTAATTCAATTCAGCGAGACATTGGCTTTTATATTTCAGCCTTCTTAATTCTTTCAGGACTAATGATTGGTGTTTTTCTGGCCCTTGATGCAATCCTATACTATGTATTTTGGGAAGCAATGCTTATTCCGATGTTTTTGCTTATTGGTATCTGGGGTGGTCCAAATCGCGTCTATGCCACTATCAAATTTTTTCTGTATACGGTGCTTGGCTCGTTGTTGATGTTGGTTGCATTTTTATACCTTTATAACCAAACGGCAAGCTTTGCCATCTTAGATTTTTACACCAAACCTTTATCGCTTAATATCCAGGTGTTGATTTTCTTGGCCTTTTTTATGGCGTTTGCGGTCAAAATTCCCATGTGGCCTGTGCATACTTGGTTACCTGATGCACACGTGGAAGCACCCACAGGAGGTTCGGTCATTTTAGCTGCGATTATGTTGAAATTGGGAGGCTATAGTTTTATTCGATTTGCTATGCCTATTAGTCCTGATGCATTAATCTTTTTAAAACCTTTTTTAATTGGTCTGTCTTTGATCGCGATTGTTTATATTGCTTTCGTGGCTATTGTACAAACAGATATGAAAAAATTAATTGCTTATTCATCAATATCACATATGGGGTTTGTAACGCTCGGCTTATTTATTTTAAATCCACTGGGATTTGAAGGTGGATATGTTCAGATGATTTCTCATGGATTTATTTCCGCAGCATTATTTTTTGCAATTGGTGTTCTCTATGACCGGATGCATTCGAGAAATATCAGTGACTATAAAGGGTTAATAAATAGTATGCCCATCTTTGGCTCCTTCTTTGTTTTATTTGCTATGGCTAACTCTGGGCTACCAGGAACATCAGGGTTTGTTGGAGAGTTTCTTGTCATCTTAGGAGCGATGCAAGATCATTTTTGGATTGCTTTTTTTGCTAGCCTGACCCTAATTTTTGGAGCAACATACTCTTTATGGTTAGTGAAAAGAATTATTTTTGGTGAGGTGAAAAATAAAAAAATCGCCTCACTTAAAGATTTAAATGGAAAAGAGTTTTTTGTAATGAGTGTATTGGCCCTGATGACTTTAGCTATTGGAATATATCCAGCACTGATTACCGATATTACGAATCAGTCATCCCAAATGATGTTGGGATTAATACAACAATCAAAAATTTTATAACACTATGACGCTTTCAACATTATTGACCATTGCTGTTCCAGAAATCATTATCTTGATTGCTGCCATGAGTGTTCTTTTACTTGGTGTGTTTTATAAGAACACCACTTCATTATTTGGTATTACGCAGCTCACTCTACTGATCGCTGCATATTTCACTGCACAATTACCCATTGATCTTAAGTTAACAGCATTTAATGAGATGTTTATTGCTGATAGCCTATCGATGTTTCTTAAGCTGCTCAGTTATTTTGCTTTATCATTGGTGTTAATTTATAGCCGGAGCTTTTTACAAAGTCGTAATTTACATAACGGTGAATTCTATGCCCTTACGCTGTTTGCATTGTTGGGGATTAATCTGATCATTTCTTCCTATCATTTATTGAGCCTATACATGGGCCTTGAGCTCCTTTCGTTAAGCTTGTATACCCTAGTGGCTTTTGACAGAAATAGACCAGAAGCTACCGAGGCGGCAATGAAGTATTTTGTTCTTGGCGCAGTCGCTTCAGGATTTTTATTGTATGGTTTTTCAATGTTGTATGGCATTACTGGAAGCCTGCAGATTGCAGAAATTTCATCCAGGTTATCAGATGCCTCAATCAATCCAGTGGTCTTATCATTTGCTTTGGTATTTGTTGTTGTTGGCATTGCCTTTAAGTTTGGCGCAGCCCCGTTCCAATTATGGGTACCCGACGTGTATCAGGGGTCAGCAACTCCCATCACCATGTTTATTGGTTCAGTGCCAAAATTTGCATCTGTGGCCATGTTAATCCGGCTTTTATTTCAAGGTTTAGATCACATGGTATTAGATTGGCAAGCAATGCTACTGATCATGGCTATTGTGTCAATGTTATTTGGCAACATCACCGCCATAGCGCAAACAAAAATTAAAAGACTGTTGGCGTATTCAGCCATTTCTCATGTGGGTTTTATGTTTTTAGGTTTAGCTACCGGAACTATTACTGGCATAGCATCTGCCTTGATGTACATCGCTGTATATGTACTTATGACCCTAGCGTCATTTGGGTTAATAATCCATTTAAGCAACCAAGGTAAAGAACTTGACCAAATTACTGACCTCTCAGGTTTGGGAAAACAAAAGCCATGGTGTGCTTTTTTGCTGTTGCTCATATTTTTAAGTTTAGCGGGAATTCCTCCAACCATCGGTTTTTATGCGAAGTTTTCAATTATCCAGGCAACAATTCAGTTTGGTTGGATTTGGCCAGCAGTCATTGCAGTCATGAGTGCTCTCATTGGAATATTTTATTATTTAAGAATTATCAAAGTCGCTTACTTCGACGAACCAGGAAAAAATTTAAATCAAGTTTCAAAATCATCGAATAATGAACTGAGCGTAACTTTATCAATCAATACTATTTCATTACTGATTATTGGATTGTTTCCATCTTCATTGATGGATATAGCGACACTGACTTCAGCACTCATATTTTAATGATTTTTTTACTGATTCTTATCTTAATGATTTTTTTAGCTAACTTGCCATGGATGACAACTAACTTCATGCTCCTTTTCCCTGCTAAAAAGTCTTTACCCATTATCATTCTTGAAGTTATCTTGTATTTTTTAATCTTTAGATTAATCACCTATGCACTGGAGTGGTCCATGATAGGATCGGTTCATAATCAAGATTGGCAGTTTTATGCAGCACTCTTATCTCTATTTATCGTATCTAGCTCACCCGGGTTTGTGATCAAAGTATTGTGGAAATAGCCAACCCTAAAGTTATTATCGTAGGCTGTGGTAATTTAGGGGAAAAAATTGGGGATATTTTTGCTCAGCACACAAATTTTGAAGTTCTTGGTGTAAGAAGAAATCCGGGTGAACAAGGCAATTTTCCAATTCTTGCCAAAGATATTTTTGCCAAAGATTCCTCTGCATGGATTGTTGCCGAAAACCCAAACTATGTCATTTATTCAGCTACTCCTAGCACCTCCAAACCATCGGATTATCAAAAAATTTATGTCGAAGGATTTAGAAAAATAACAGATGTAATTCAAAGCAACAATCTGCAGACCAGGGTATTTTTTATTTCCAGTACCAGGGTTTTTAATGGCAGTTCTAAACTGGAGGCATTGGATGATCATGATGAGATAAGTCCAAATGATGAGCAAGGTGAAATCTTAGGTCATGCGGAACGTATTGCAATTAACAGCGGAAGGGGTAATGTTTTTCGTTTAACAGGAATTTATGGTCTAGAAAGAACCATGATGCTGAGACTAGCGAAAGATCAAGAATCTTGGCCAGCAAATCGTTTTACCAATAGAATTTTTGATGAAGACGCAGCTAATATTATTGTAAAAATAATCAGCAGCAAACATAAAGACCCAAAATTTGACTTGCCCAAAATTATCAATGTGACGGACTCTCACCCTGCTGAACTTTATGCAGTTTTAAATTTTATTAGAAAAAAATTAAATCTTCCTGAGGTAACCCTTGAATCCATTAATAGGGTCGTGGGGAAAAAAATTATTTCAACTTTTCTGTCTCAAAAGTTAAATTATCGATTTAAGCACCCAAGTTTTGAGACTGGTTACACGGAAATTATTCAAAATATGGAGAGGTAGTTATAGATTGCTGTTGATGCGGTGATGATATAAAATAATCGCTTATTTTTGACTACAGGCGCGTAGCTCAGTTGGTTAGAGCACCACCTTGACATGGTGGGGGTCGTTGGTTCGAATCCAATCGCGCCTACCAATTTAAAAAACATGATAAAAATTACACTGCCAGACGGCTCGATTAAAGAGTTTGAAAACACCATCACTTTGTCTGATGTCGCTTATGACATTGGTAAAGGTCTGGGTCGGGCCGCATTGGCTGGTCATGTTGATGGCAAATTGGTAGATTTAACTCATGAAATAGCCTCAGATGCAGCAGTCTCTATTGTGACTGCTAAAAATGATGAGGGTTTGGATATCATTAGACATTCCACAGCTCACCTTTTAGCTTACGCTGTCAAAGAATTATTTCCTGAAGCCCAGGTGACCATAGGACCAACAATTGATGATGGGTTCTATTATGATTTTTCATATCATCGAGCATTTACCCCTGAAGATTTAAGTGCCATTGAAAAAAAGATGGCTGAATTAGTCAAAGAAGACCACGCTGTTACTCGAGAAGTGATGAAGCGTGATGATGCAGTGAAGTTTTTCCTTGATCAGGGGGAAAAATATAAGGCTGAAATTATTGGTTCCATTCCTCAAGATGAGGAAGTGACGGTTTACCATGAGGGAAAGTTTTCTGATTTATGCCGAGGTCCTCACGTCCCGTCAACTGGAAAATTAAAAGTTTTCAAACTGATGAAAGTAGCTGGCGCTTATTGGAGAGGGGACTCTAATAATGAGATGCTGCAACGAATCTATGGAACGGCCTGGGCGACCAAAGATGATCTTAAAGACTATCTGCACCGCCTTGAGGAAGCTGAAAAAAGGGACCATAGAAAGCTAGGAAAGCATTTAGATTTATTTCACATTCAAGATAACGCACCTGGTATGGTATTTTGGCATGCTAAAGGGTGGTCTTTGTGGCAAGAAATAGAAAACTACATGAGAAAAAAATTTGTTGATTACGGATATCAAGAAATAAAAACCCCAACCGTGCTAGATAAAACATTATGGGAAAAATCAGGGCACTGGGAAAATTATCACGAGAATATGTTTATTACACACTCGGAACACCGTGATTATGCTGTTAAGCCAATGAATTGTCCAGGACATGTCCAGGTTTTTAATCACAGCTTGCATAGTTACAGAGAGTTACCTTTAAGGCTTGCTGAATTTGGTTCATGTCATAGAAACGAGCCATCCGGTGCCTTGCATGGGTTAATGAGGGTGAGGGGATTTACCCAGGATGATGCTCATATTTTCTGCACTGAAGATCAAATACTTGATGAAGTAATCAACTTCAACAAAATGCTCATGGAAACCTACAAAGACTTTGGTTTTAATGATATTGAGGTCAAACTTTCTACTCGACCAGAGAAAAGAGTGGGTGGTGATGAGGTTTGGGATCAGTCTGAAAAAGCCTTGGAGGAAGCACTCAAGGCGACAGGTTTAGACTACGAGATTCAACCAGGCGAAGGCGCTTTCTATGGTCCTAAAATTGAGTATGTCTTGCGGGATAGCTTGAATCGATTATGGCAGTGTGGCACCATTCAGCTCGATTTTAACCTACCTGTTCGTTTAAATGCAGAGTATGTTGATGAAAATAGCAATAAAAAACATCCGGTGATGCTGCACAGAGCGATTGTAGGATCCATGGAAAGATTTATCGGTATTTTGATTGAACATTACGCCGGCAAGTTTCCGACTTGGCTTGCACCGGTTCAGGCTGTGGTGATGAATATATCTGACTCTCAGGTCAAATATGTTGGCGATGTTGTTGATTTTCTTAAGAAAAATGACATTAGATGCGAATCAGACTTGAGAAATGAAAAAATAACCTATAAAATACGCGAACATAGCATTTCTCGCATACCATATATGTTAGTCATAGGTGATCGAGAGATGGAAAATAAACAAGTTGCCGTTCGTACTCAACAAGGTGAAGACTTGGGTGTAATGACTCTAGAAGAGTTTGTGGAAACCATGAACACACAAATTACAGCCAAGAGTTAAAAAGTGAGTTAACGGCTTTATTTTTATAGGGGTTAAGCATAGCACAATCAAAAGATGCACGAATTAACGGAGACATAACAGCCCAAGAAATTCGTTTAGTAGGTATAGAAGGTGAAGCTCTAGGAATTATGAGCTTATCAGAAGCTTTAGGAAAAGCAGATGATTTTGATACCGATTTAGTTGAGATTGCACCAAAAGCTGAACCACCTGTTTGTCGCTTGATGGATTATGGGAAATTTAAATATGCCCAAAGCAAGAAGCTCCATGAAGCACGAATGAAACAAAAGAATGTTCAGGTTAAAGAAGTTAAATTTAGACCTGGTACAGACGAGGGTGACTACAACGTTAAATTGCGTAACTTAATTCGCTTTTTAACCGATGGCGATAAAGCTAAAGTGACCTTACGTTTTAGGGGGCGTGAAATAGCCCACCAACAACTCGGCATGGATTTATTAAAACGAGTTGAAACAGATCTTGAGGAATATGCAGTAGTTGAGCAGTTTCCAAAGATGGAAGGCCGTCAAATGGTTATGGTGTTATCACCTAATAAGAAACCTAAGAAGGTCGAAAAAAAGAAAGAAGAAGACGATACGGCTAATTAGGCATGCCTAAGCGTCTCTTAATAATAAGGAGAAAAAAATGCCAAAAATGAAAACAAAAAGTGGAGCAAAAAAACGCTTCAAATTTCTAGGAAGTGGTGCGATCAAAAGAACGCATTCACATCTTCGTCATATCTTGACCAAGAAAACAACTAAACAAAAAAGACATCTTCGTGGTACCGAGATCATATCTTCTACTGATGTGAAACGTGTGCGCGCCATGATGCCTACTCAATAGTTAAAGATATAAGGAGAAGATTATGCCTAGAGTAAAACGTGGCGTTACTGCCAGAGCCAAACATAAAAAAGTATTAGATGCTGCTAAAGGTTACAGAGGAAGACGAAAAAATGTATTCCGTGTAGCTAAAGAAGCGGTAATGAAAGCGGGACAATATGCTTACCGCGATAGAAGACAAAAGAAAAGAGTGTTCAGAGCATTGTGGATTGCACGTATTAATGCTGGTGCTAGAGAATTCGGTTTAACTTACAGCCGTTTAATCAACGGTTTGAAAAAAGCTTCAGTAGAAGTAGATAGAAAAGTTCTAGCTGATCTAGCGGTATTTGATAAAGCTGCATTTGAAAAATATGCGGAATTGGCTAAATCAAATATTGAAGCCTAATTTAAAAATATCTTTTTAAAAAGGGGCTTTTAAGAAAGCCCCTTTTTTATTTAAATATTATGAACGAATTAAATCAACTCATTGATCAGGCAAAAAAAGATTTTGCTAGCTGCTCGAAGCTGGCGGACCTTGACCATATCAAATCTAAATTTCTTGGCAAAAGTGGTCCAATTACTGAGGCGATGAAATCATTAGCCAGCCTTTCACCTGAAGAGAAACCTAAAAAAGGTGCAGAGATTAATCAAGTCAAAAAACAAATAGAAGCCTTGTTAGAGACTCGTAAACAAGAAATTTCAAATCTTGAGTTGAATGAAAAATTAGAAAAAGAAAAAATTGATGTCACGCTTCCATCTAGGCCGAAGATGAAAGGGTCACTCCATCCAGTCATGAATACCATAGATGAAATTAGCACCATTTTTCATGGGATTGGGTTTGATGTGGCTGATGGCCCAGAAATCGAAGATGATTTTCATAACTTTACTGCATTAAACATTCCTGAATCCCACCCAGCCAGAGCAATGCATGACACTTTTTATGTCAACAAAGAGTATGTATTAAGAACGCATACTTCGCCCGTGCAAATTAGGTATATGGAAAATAATATGCCACCTATCCAAATCATATCGCCAGGCCGAGTGTATCGTGTCGATTCTGATGCAACCCACTCGCCAATGTTTCATCAGGTGGAAGGGTTAGTTATTAATGAGGATGTGAACTTCGCTAATTTAAAAGGTGTGGTGCAGTCATTTCTACAAAGTTTTTTCGAGGATGAAAATTTAACCATTCGTTTTAGACCGTCTTACTTCCCATTTACAGAGCCCTCTGCAGAAATTGACATGAGTTGGAATGATGGCTGGTTAGAGATAGGTGGTTGTGGAATGGTTCATCCAAACGTATTAAAGCATGTAAATATTGATTCAGAAATGTATCAAGGGTTTGCTTTTGGTCTGGGTGTTGAAAGGTTGACGATGCTGAAATATGGCATAAATGATCTCAGGCATTTCTTTAATCACGACCTCAGGTTCTTGGAGCAATTTAAATGAAATTCTCTTATGCGTGGTTAAATCAATTATTTGCAAATAAATTAAATCTCAATGAGTTGGCTGATGACTTGACAATGGCTGGCCTCGAGATTGAGTCTATTCATAATCCTGGCGAATCTCTTCAAAATATCGTTGTAGGTGAAATTGTTAGCATTGAAAAACATCCTGACGCGGATCGATTAAATGTTTGTCAGGTGGATGTAGGTTCTGAAAAACTACAAATTGTGTGTGGTGCTCCCAATGCAAAAGCAGGCATTAAAGTTCCGTGTGCGCTGATTGGCACAAAATTTACAGAATTTACGATCAAGAAGTCAAAACTTCGGGGGGTTGAGTCTTTTGGGATGTGTTGTTCAGCAAAAGAAATTGGATTGTCTGAAGAGGCCGATGGAATAATGGAACTCAGTCCTGACCTCACCAATGGTGAGCCCGTTGCAAAAGCGCTGAATTTAAATGATTCTGTGATTGAGGTGTCGCTCACCCCTAATCGTGCAGATTGTTTAAGTATTTTAGGTATCGCAAGAGAAGTCAGATCAATTAAAGGCTTAGCCTTTGATATGCCCAAAATTAATCAGATTACCTCAAGTGACAAATGCAAGATTACCCCGACCGTGACAAATACAGAAGCCTGTCCAGTATATAGTTATGCATCCATTTCCCAGATCAACAATTCAGCTCAGCTTCCAGATGAGATTATTCATCGACTGGACTGTGCCGATATTAAATCAATAAACCCTGTTGTTGATTTAGTGAACTATGTGATGTTAGAGACTGGTCAGCCAATGCATGCCTTTGATCTAAATAAAATCAAGGGAAATGTAGTTGTCCGAAATGCATCAAGACAAGAAAAGATGACCTTGTTAAATGATCAAACAATTGAGGTGATGGAAAATGATTTGGTGATCGCTGATGATAATGGTCCACTCGCATTAGCCGGAGTGATGGGTGGATTAGAGTCTGCTGTTGAAACCAATACCACTAATATATTTATTGAGTCCGCATTTTTCACTCCATTATCGATGGCAGGTAAAGCCAGAAGCTATGGGCTGAATACTGACTCGTCGCACCGCTTTGAAAGAGGTGTTGATTTCTCTCAGACAGAACATGCACTAACCCGAGTCATTAATCTTATCAATGAGCATTGTGGTGGCCTGACAAGTCAAGTTTCAAGCGTCAGTCATGATTTACCGCAAAGAAACCTAATTCAATTAAGGCCAAGCAAAGTCACCCGAATCTTAGGAAGAGACGTCAGTCAAGATGAGGTGGTGCAGATACTCAATAACCTTGATCTACCATTTACTTTAGATGACGGCGTTTTTACAGTCACCCCGCCAGCTTATCGATTTGATATAGAGATCGAAGAGGACTTAGTGGAGGAGGTGATTAGGGTTGCAGGCTATGACAATATTGGGGCTATGAACCCGAAAATGATGCTTAACCCCAGATCAACCAAGGATAGACACTCTGATGTGCGCAAGATCAGACACACGATGTCAGACCTTGGGTATTCTGAGTTAGTCAGTTATAGCTTTATTGATGAAGCGATGGAGTCAACTGTGCATGGCAATGACAATCTGATTAAACTTGAAAACCCAATTGCTGAAAATATGAATACCATGCGAAGTCGTTTATGGTCTAGCCATATCGATGCATTAAAATTTAATACCAATCGTGGCCGTACCCAAATAAAATTTTTTGAGATTGCTAACAAATTTACCCAAGACAATTCAAATTTCTCAGAAGAACAAGTGCTGAGCGGTCTGGTGTCAGGAGAGGCAATCCCTAAAAATTGGATAGAAAAAAATAGAGCCCATGACTTTTATGATGTGAAATCTGATCTTGAGCAATTATTAGGTGATGGGATTGCGATGAAAGAATCAGCAGAAACGATTGGTGCATTCCACCCTGGACAGTCAGCAGATATTTTCAGAGATAATAAAAAGATTGGGCGCTTAGGAAAATTACATCCATCCCTACAAAAACAATTAGACGTGGATCAGGAAGTGTATCTATTTGAAATTGGTTTAAATCATTTATCTGAAAATGAGTTAAAACTCAATACCGAGATCCTTAAATCTGTTCCATTACAAAGGGACATTGCAGTCCTTGTGGATGAAGATGTGGTCGCCGGAGATGTGATTGATGTGGTTAGTAAAAGAAACATTAACTTCATCAAAGACTTCAGAATTTTTGATGTTTATCAGGGTCAAGGAATTGCTGAAGGGAAAAAAAGCCTTGCATTTCTGATACTTATGCAAGATACTTACAAAACACTTGAGGAAAAAGACGTTGAAAAAAGTGTGACAGAAGTAATTAATTTATTAAAAAAAGAGTTTAATGCTGAATTAAGACTGTAAATAACATGACATTAACCAAAGCTAATTTATCAAATTTATTATTCGAACAAGTCGGTTTGAATAAGACAGAATCTAAAGAAATGGTAGAGGCTTTCTTTGAGCAAATTAAAATTGCTCTAGAGAATGGTGAAAGTGTTAAATTATCTGGTTTTGGAAATTTTGAATTAAGAACCAAATCAGAGCGACCCGGAAGAAATCCAAAAACTGGGGAAGAAGTTCCTATTAAAGCCAGACGAGTAGTCACTTTCCATTCTAGCCAAAAATTAAAGTCTAGTGTAGATGGTGGATCCTCTGGAAAATAATAAATCTCTAACAAATTTACCTCCACTCCCTCAAAAAAGATATTTCGCAATCGGTGAGGTGAGTAAGCTGTGTGACGTTAAACCTCATGTCTTAAGATACTGGGAACAAGAGTTTCCTAATTTGTCTCCGAATACCCGTCGGGGAAATCGAAGATATTATCAACCTGAGGAAGTACTCCTTATTCGTAAAATAAGAGAGCTGCTCTACGAAGAAGGGTATACAATTCAGGGAGCAAAACAAAAGTTATCTAATAAACAGTTTGTCAAAGAGACAACGTCACAAGAACAAATACAAAAGGCTCAGGCAGAACTTCCTTTATCGAATGAGCCATTAAATAGTAATGTTCCTGTTACAAATCTTAAAAATCAATTAGCAGAAATTCTAAAGATACTAAAAGGATAATCGGGGCGTAGCGCAGTCTGGTAGCGCACTTGTATGGGGTGCAAGGGGTCGTGAGTTCGAATCTCACCGTTCCGACCAAAATTTTTTACCTCTAAAAAATATCAGTATCTATGAAATCAATCATAAAATTCGACACTTAAAGGGAATTATCAATTGATCAGAATAAGTGCTTAACGATGTATAAAACTAGTTGCTGAGATCATTTGTTGCTAGTAATTTATTGTTAGATTTATCTGAACAAAAATCGTTAACGACCTCTTCATACAGCGCTATTAATTTTTCTGTTTGTGCCACAGAGCCCCATTTTTGTTTAGCCTCTTTTTTTGCCTTCACGGACATTTCAGAAAGTTTTTTCTTATTGTTTAAAAGTCTGAGACATGTTTTTGCAAATTCTTTTGGATCATCTTTTGCAATTATTGCACCGGGATTATTTTCAAGTATCGACTTTGTGCCGTTTTCAGCTAAGGCTACAACTGGCAAACCTTGTGCCATTGCCTCAATTAAGACGAGGCCCTGTGTTTCTGTTTTGGACGCAAAAATAAACAAATCAGATGAAGCATAACAATTTAAGAGCTCATTGTTAGCTTCCAGATAACCTGTCAATATAACAGAGCGGTCTAAATTCAACTTTTTGATTAATTTTTGAATATGCTCAAAAGCTGGACCTTCACCAGTAATAAGGAATTTAATAGATTTATTTTCCCTTGCGATATATTTATACACATGCAACAAAAAATCTATATTTTTCTCATGTGCGACCCGACCAACAAATAATAATAACGGGTCAGTTAGCGAAATATTATATAACTTCCTGAAGGTATACTTATTAGTCTTTTTAAATGATTGATCTGGTAGACCTGTCGGAACCACCTTAATGGGTTTAGTCACTTGATAGTTTTTTAAAGTCTCTTTTAGTTGCTCAGATGGAGAAATAATGCCTTGGCAATGGTTACATAAATATTTTGCAATATTTCGTGAAAGCCATCGTGCAAAACTTTCTGGAAGTATGGGCAAATAAAGATGGAGGTAGTCTTCAAAAGAAGTATGGTAAGTTTCAATAATCGGAACATTTAAGGTTTTTGCTAGCTTCTTACCAAAGTAATGTGCAATAAATGGGGTCTGAATGTGAATCAGGTCAAATTTTTGTTTTTTAATCCATTCTATTTTTTTATTTAATTCTGTCCATGACATTAAATGATCTTCAGGATCAAAGAATATTGGTTTAGATTTGATGGTTGTTATAGTCTTATCGGTATTTTTTTCATTATAGGCTGGACATATCAAATGTACCTCATGACCTAGTTTTTTTAAATCATTTTTGAATACCTTGATTGAAGTGGATACTCCATTAACTCTAGGAAAGTAAACGTCAGATAAAAATAAAATTTTCATAATCTTTGTAATAAAGAAATAATTTAAAAATGATATAACCTATGATCCCTCCAATAAATACATCAGAAGGGTAATGCATTCCAAGAATCACTCTGGATAAAGCTATGAATAGAGTAAAAATAAATAATATTTCTGTAAGGTCAGGGAAATAAAAAATTAATATCAATGAAAAAATAATTGCATGCAGAGTATGCCCTGATGGAAAACTGAATTGATCAAGTATTCTTCCTCCAAGATATATAGATTGATTAATTTTGTATGGTCTTGGTCGGTTGATTTTATTCTTTAGTGTTTTATAGACAGTTGTTCCAATTAAACCAAAAAAAATCATTTCTAATGAGATTAGAATGCCGCTATTCGACATGAAGGGAATCAGAAATATTGTCACATACCAAATTTTTCCATTACCCAACCAGCTTATGAAATTAAAAAAGTTTTGTATAAATAGAATTTTTGATAGACGATTAAGCTTTATACACCAATCAGTGTCTACTTTGTTGCATTGGTTAATAAACATCTTTATAGATTTTGGCATAATTAAAGGTTATTCATCAAATATGAAACATTTATGACATCTTTCTTTTTTTTTGAAGAAACAAACAGATTGGTGATTCCTTGTCACAAAATTGTAATATTTTGATGAAAAAATAGTGTTCATGAAAAAGATACTTATCGCTAGTGATACTTTCGAACAAGTCAATGGAGTTTCTACGACATATAAAAACATTTTTGAATATTCCAATAAAAAGATCAAAATCATTCATCCTGCATTATTTAAATATAGATCTTTCAAGGCTTATCCAGAGATTCAGTTTTGTTTTCAATTTTTGAGAGTTTATAGGGAAATTAAAAAACACAAACCTACCCACATTCATATTGCTACAGAAGGACCAATTGGACTGGTAGCAAGATTTTATTGCAAGATAAATAATTTACCTTTTACATCCGCATATCACACACGATTTCCTGAATATTTGGAATCATATTTTGGACGTTTTAAAAATGTGGCCTACTTATATTTAAAATTATTTCATAAGAAGTCAAAGATGATTTTCGTTCCAAGTAAATCATGTTTAGATGATTTGAAGAAATTAGGATTTTCTAATCTTAATTTATGGACCCGGGGGGTATCGGATGAGTTAATTGTTGATGCTCCTTTTAAAAGAAAAAATAAAAATAAGATTAAAGTGCTGTATGTAGGGAGAGTTTCTAGAGAGAAAAATCTTTTAAAGTTGTGTGAATTACATAATCACTTTGAGATAACTATTGTTGGTGATGGCCCTATTAAGTATGAACTTGAAACAAGATATAAAAATATTAAATTTGTCGGTTATAAGTTTGGTAAGGACTTAGCGCAATATTATCATTCGAATGATGTTTTTTGTTTTCCAAGCTTAACTGATACTTTTGGGATAGTAATCATTGAAGCTCTTTCAAATGGACTTCCTGTTGCAGCCTATGATGTAACTGGACCTAAAGACATTGTCACACATGGTGTTGATGGTTTTCTTGGAAAAAATTTAAAAGATAATATTGAGCTTGCTTTTAGATTAAATAGAAATGAAATTAAACGTCAATCATCAAAAAAATGGTCATGGCAACAATGCCATGATATTTTAATTTCAGGATTAATTCATTGAAAATTGCAGTTGTTGGTATAGGGTATGTTGGACTAGCAAACGCAATAATGCTTGATCAGTCGCACAATGTTGTACTAGTTGATGTAGATGAAGTAAAAATAAAAAAAATTAATCAGGGAAAGTCCCCAATTAGTGACTCTATGATCGATGATTACCTGGGCAATGTTAGTAAAGATTTTTTAGCGACTAAAAATTTTGAAAAAGCATACAAAGATCGTGAGTTAGTCGTGATTGCTACGCCAACAAATTATGATGTTGATAATGATTCATTCGATACATCTTCAATTGAAAAATCTATACAGAATATCTTAAAAGTTAATAAAGACTGTATGATTTTAATTAAATCAACCATTCCGGTTGGTTATATTAATTATTTAAGGAAAACTTTTAAATTTGACAAGATTTACTTTTCACCAGAGTTTCTTCGTGAAGGCACAGCGCTTTATGATTGCTTAAACCCATCTAGAATTGTTGTAGGTGGAAAAGATCAATACGCAAAAAAAATTGGCAAGATATTCAAAAAACTCTCTCTTAACAGAACAGCTCCTTTAATTTTTACGAATGAATTAGAGGCGGAGTCAATAAAGTTGTTCGCAAACACATACCTTGCTATGAGAGTAGCTTTTTTTAACGAATTAGATACATACGCAATTAAACTAGGTATGGATACAAAAGATATATTAGATGGCGTGTGTACAGATTCAAGAATTGGAAATTTTTACAATAATCCCTCTTTTGGTTATGGGGGGTATTGTTTACCAAAAGATACAAAGCAGCTGCTATCGTCTTATAAGCAAATCCCCAATAATTTAATGAAGGCTATAGTTGACAGTAATTTGACAAGAAAACAATTTGTTGCGAATAAAATTATTGAAAAAAAGGTTAAAACAGTTGGGGTATACAGATTAGTAATGAAATCAAAATCCGATAATTTTAGAGAATCTGCGATAATTGATGTAATTAAAATTTTGAAACAGGAAGGCCAAAAAATTATTATTTACGAACCATTACTAAATCAACAAAAAAGTATAATGACATTTGACATTGAAAAATCTTTTAAAAAGTTTACCAATAATTCGGATTTAATTATTGCTAATCGCATTGATACAAAAATAAAACCTTATGCAAAAAAGATTTTCTCCCGCAGCATTTCTGATGAAAATTAATTATTTCAGAAAGTGAGCTTTATATTTTATTGGTAAATTCTCCAAGTCAAGTAGTGTAAGAAAATCAGCAGTTTGAAATTCTGGATCCCAAGCAGGTTTGCCAATAATTTTTGCTCCAAGTCTAATATAACCATTTAGTAGAGGCGGTATAGCG
Source organism: Methylophilales bacterium MBRSF5 (assembly GCA_001044335.1). Classification (NCBI taxonomy): domain Bacteria; kingdom Pseudomonadati; phylum Pseudomonadota; class Betaproteobacteria; order Nitrosomonadales; species Methylophilales bacterium MBRSF5. The sequence continues at coordinate 821,184 of CP011001.1, read as the reverse complement.
CCTTTTTCTCCATTACATAACTTTTCAACTGGAAGTGGATGCAAGGGGTAAACGTCTGCTAATTCAAGAAACTGTTTATGAGATTTTAATTGATAATACAAATTAGCAGCGTTGTATCCCCCATCTTTTACTGATACGCTTGAGCAGCCAATTAGATAACGGAATTTATTTGTAACCATAAATTTTGCAATCTCGGCCCATAGCATCATTATTACCCCTCCAGTGCGATATTTTTTATCAATACAAGCTCTTCCAAGTTCTATCATTTCATTTTTTATAGAAGCAAGACTTCCTATATTAAATTCACTTTCTGTGTATAAAGACCCATACTCCTCTGCTTTATAAGGGGTAAGTATTCTGTATGTGCCAATAGGTTGATTATTGGTTGCATCTTTAATTATTAAATGTTCGCAGTAATCATCGAGGGTATCCTTATCGAGAGATCCTTTTATATTTGCTCCCATTTCTTTTTTGAAAATTTTATAACGAAGTTTTTGTACTGTTTTTAAATCATTTTTATTCTGAATCCAGTCAGCTAAGATTAATGGTCTATCACTGGATTTTTTAACTCTTTTTGCGGTTTGGACATTGCGGTTAATTTGTAGATTTGTAATTTTCATATTTAGCCCTTTGGTTATTTAATTTCTTTCCAGTAAATCAACTTTATGTTGCCATTTTTATCCTCGACTAAAGCTGAAAGGTGTTCAACCCAGTCTCCATCGTTGTAGTAATTAATTCCATCAATAGTTTCTATCTCAGGATGATGAATATGACCACAAACAACTCCATCACATTTGTTTCTTCTGGCTTCATTTGCCATAAATAATTTATAGTTTTTTATGTATTTTTTTACATTTTTTGATTTCATTTTTACTTGCGTCGCAAATGACCAATGGGGGAGATTTCTTGAATTTCTCCAGTCAGTAATTTTTGTTGAGATAAATATAAAAAATGAATAGAGAAGGTCGCCAAGTTTGTTCATCAAGACAGATACGTGTCGCACATTATCGAATTGATCTCCATGTGTAACTAGTATCTTTTTTTTATGTTTAGTTATATGAATTGTATTTTTCTTAAATGAGATAGAGGAAAACTTAATTAAGCTTAAAAAATTTCTTAAAAACGAGTCATGATTTCCTGGAATATAGATAACTTTTGACTTTCTTGCAATTTTTAGAACGATCCTAATGAATTGGTTATGAGACTTTGGCCAGTACCATTTTTTATTTAACTCCCAACCATCAATGATATCTCCTACTAAATATATTTTATCTGCTGTATTATGCTTAAAGAAATTATTGAGATGCTTGACGTTGGAAGATTTTGTTCCTAGGTGCGTATCTGATATCCAAATAGTACGAAAGTGATTCATGAAAACCATTCAAAGTTTTTTGTAATGGTAGGCCATGAATATGTAAAAAATATGACAGTTTCAAATTTAGTAAGAATATTGCAATTATTCGTTCATGTGTTAGCAGGACTTTTATTGGCGGTAACATTTCCTGTAATGACAAAAAAAATGAAGACTTTAATTATCAAGTCTTGGTGCCTTTGTTTGTTAAGAATTATTAAAGTAAAAATAAAAATATCGGGGCAAAATTTAAGTTTATTAAAAAATAAATTTTTTGTTGCAAATCACATCTCTTGGTTAGATATTATAGTTATAAACAGTATTATGCCAGTAGCATTTGTTGCCAAATCATCTGTGAAAAGCTGGCCAGTCTTTGGCTTAATGGCCAGGTTTACGAACACAATATTCTTAGATCGCTCATCGAAAAAATCCATGCTAATGGCTTATCAGCATATCAAGTCTTCATTGAGTCATTCCTCAATTTTTATTTTCCCAGAAGGCACTTCTACAGTTGGAAAACATGTTAAGCCGTTTCATAGTAATTTTTTTCAGATCCCAGTTGATCTATGTAAATCAACTTATCCAGTTTCTATTGAGTATTTAAAAGATAATCAATTTACAAATATTCCAGCATATGTTGGCGATGATACATTGGTTGAATCTATTCTGCGGATAGTTAAAAATCCTGGATTTGAGGCTAGCGTCACTTATTTTAAAGGTATAGATGGGAAGAATAGAAACAGAAAAGAGATTGCGATTAATGCCAATCAAATTATTAATGAACAAATAGTTAAGAAGTTTCGATCTTAAAATGGTTATTTAATTTTTTCCAATATGAATTTTCTTTTTTTAATCTGAAGGATAGATATGGGTTTTGGCCTAACCAATCTTTTTTGAAACTAACAATAATTCTTTTTTTTGATTTATCAATTTTTATATTTGAAAAATCAAACAATTCCCTATTTTTACATAAAATATAACTTAGTCTTAGCGTAAATAACATAATCCAATCGATATATTGCTTATTAAAGTTATAAGTATTTAAGGAAGCCCTGTGAGCATGGACTAAAGTAGAGAGCCTAACTTTTTGTTTGTTGGTAAAGCCATGAAGTTCACTATTACTAATAATGTAACTTGAATAGATGTGATAATTTTTGAGATTAATGGATTTGCCAATCTCCAATAATCTTGAAGCCCACAATAAAATTTTTCTATCCTCCTCTTTTGAAATCAACTGTTCAGACAATGATGTAGCGGTGAGGTAGACTCGATTAGTTTGTTTTGTATCAGAATAAAATTTTTCTTCAAGAATTTTTATCTCTTCTTCACATTGATCTTTGATCTTATCTGACACGTCAAGCGGAATAATTTTCTTATACGCTCCAATGGCATTGTTTGGATTATCAATCAAATTAAATAATCTTTTATGAATAGATCCGTATAAAAGAGCTGATTCTGTAACTTCCATTTGCTTAATTTTTAAGTGTTCAAAGACGGCTAATAAAATAGATAAACCACTTGCAATAACGCCTTTTCGATCACTTTTGATTCCACTCAGATTGGATTGATTTACATCACCAGCCTCCAAGAGTTCTGTTTTTATTGCTTTTAATCCTTTCAGTGTTATAAAACCTCCAATTTCATCAATTGGACTATTGGTAGTTGTGTCAAGATTGTTGATTAAAATAATATCGGCAATGGCCCTGCATGTTCCAGATGTACCGATCACATTTGCCCAGTTTTTAAAATCTTTAGTTAAGTTTTTTTCTAATACTTTTTTTGCATGAACTACGGCATTATTAAAAGCTTTCTTTGTTATTTTGGTGCCATCAAAAAAGCTTACCGCAGAGGTGACACATCCCAAGGAGAGTGATAGTGAATCTTTGATTTTTTTTCTGTCACCAATAATGATTTCTGTGGATCCACCGCCTATATCAATAATCAACTGTTTTCCACTTAGCTCGGGTGAGACGTGCATCACACCTTGGTAGATAAATTCTGCCTCTTCGTGACCAGATATGATCTCAATATCAAAACCTAAAAGCTTTTGCGTATTTTCAATGAAATTTTTATTTTTTATAGAGCGGAGAGTATAGGTTCCGACTGCGGTAACAGATTTTTTGTCAAACCTACGAAGGCGATCACCAAATCTAATAAGGGTCTCATAGGTTTTTTTGATGTATTTTTCTGAGAGAAAACCTTTATCGTCTAATCCTGATGCAATTTTAATCGACTCTTTAATGGTGTCCAGTTCCTCGATATGAATAATTCCATTGTTTGATACGATTTTAGCAATCATTAATTTAAAGCTGTTTGAGCCTAAATCAATGGCGGCTACCAAGTTCTCTGTTTTGTTCGATAAAAAAGAATCCATCTTTGCTAAAATATACCCGTTATTTATTACATAATTATGTCATTAATTTTTTATTTATAAGATTTAATTTATGGATCTATTCATTGATGTTGGAAATACAAAAACAAAGTGGTGTTTATCTTCCAATGAGGATGTTGAAAAAACAGGACTCATTTTCAATACAGAGTTAAATGATTTAACCATTAAAGCGGAACGAATTGAGAATGTGCTTATATCTAGTGTCAATTCTGAAGTGTTGGAACAGCAAATTATTGAGAAGATAAAACCCTTGTGTCCACATATCTTGTTTGCTAAAGTTAATAAACATTTTTTAAATACTAATTATTCAAATGAATTAGGGGTTGATCGGTGGCTGGGTGTCTTAGCACTAACTGAGAGAACCAAAAAAAATGCAATCATCATAGATTCAGGTACCGCGTTGACCATTGATTTGTTATTGTCTGATTATGATTCATATCTGCATAAAGGTGGATTAATTCTTCCTGGATTCCATCTGTTTAACCAGTCTCTGATGCAAAACTCTGCTGCAATTAGAATGAAAAACAAAGACATGACTATAGATATTAATAATTCTGATATGGCTTTACTGCACGGATTTTTAATGTCTGTTTCAGGTGCGGTTGAAAAATTTATCATGCATCATCACCTTGATTTTAATGAGATAGATATTTATCTCACCGGTGGTGATGCCAATATTATTTTCGATTCTCTTGAGGAGCAGATGCAGCAAAAATACCACAAGATTGATAATGCAGTGATCGAGGGTTTAAAGATATATAAAAAATTAGCGCTTACGGATAAATAAGTCTGTAATCGTTCCCTCATACACCTCAGAAGCCATGGCAACAGACTCTGATAGGGTGGGGTGAGGATGAATGGTTAAGCCAATATCTTGAGCATCCGCACCCATCTCAATAGCCATACAGGCCTCAGCGATTAATTCACCAGCGTTCACTCCAACAATACCTGCGCCGATAAGGCGTTTGGTTTGTTTATCAAAGATAAGTTTGGTCAACCCTTCCGTTCTGTTATTAGATAAGGCTCGACCGCTAGCAGCCCATGGAAAAGCTGATTTTTCAATTTCTATGTTATTTTGCTTAGCCTCGTTCTCGGTAACACCCACCCAAGCGACTTCAGGATCAGTATAAGCGACCGATGGAATGACGTTGGCTTGGTATTCGACTTTTTCTCCTGCAATCACTTCGGCAGCAATTTTTGCTTCATGAGTAGCCTTATGGGCCAGCATCGGTTGGCCTATGACATCGCCAATCGCATAGATGTGTGGCACATTTGTCTTAAATTGTCGATCAACATTAATAAATCCTCTGTCATCCACATTAACACCTGCTAATTCGGCATTGATTAATTTTCCATTTGGAGTACGTCCAACTGAAATGAGAACTTTGTTAAAAGTATCTTCAAATTGACCATCTTTATTTTCAAAGGTAACTTTAAGGTTATCTCCGTCAGCCTTAATCTCAACAACCTTAGTATTAAGATGAATACTTTCAAATCGTTTTTCCATTCGTTTTTGTAAAGGACGAACAAGATCACGATCACATCCTTGAATCAGGCCATCAGCAAGCTCAACAACAGTAATCTTGGAACCGAGGGCATCATAAACGGTACCCATTTCTAACCCAATAATACCGCCACCGACAATCAACATTCTTTCAGGGATATCTTTAAATTCAAGAGCACCAGTGGAGTCAATGATGTTTGCATGGTCCGGTGTGTTTGGAATGACAATTGGTTTAGAGCCAACCGCTATGATGGCTGAATTAAAATTCACCTTAGTCGTTTTTTTATCTTTATCTTCAACATCAATGGAGTTGGATCCGGTAAATTTTCCATAACCTTCAATTACAGTCACTTTTCTTTGGCCGGCCATTTGACTCAAACCACCAGTCAGCTTACCCACGACATCGTTATTTTTCCATTCACGAATTTTTTCTAAATCAATCTCAGGCTTATTAAATTTAATGCCATGATGACTGGCATCTTCAGCTTCGGTGATGACTTTGGCCATATGCAACAAAGCCTTAGAAGGAATGCAACCCACGTTCAAACAAACACCACCGATGGAAGAAAATCGTTCAATTAAGGCTACCTTCAGACCAAGGTCTGCAGCTCTAAAAGCGGCTGTATAGCCCCCTGGACCTGACCCAAGCACAACAACATCATATGCGTCGTCATTATTATTTGTTGGTTCAATAGGCTTGGTTGAGCTTGATTTTGTTTCAGCGGGCTTGGTTTCTTTAGCGCCAATGATGTCATAACTGAGGATGTTGTCTCCTTGCTTTACCTTATCCCCAACTTTTAAAAGCAATTCTTGAACAATCCCATCAAAAGTAGCAGGAATGTCCATCGATGCTTTTTCTGATTCAAGGGTGATCAGGGCGTCATCAGTCTTGACTGAGTCGCCAGCTTTCACATGAATTTCAATCACTTCAACCGAGTCAAAGTTACCTATATCTGGGATAGTAAATGTTTTATTAGCCATAGATTTTTTAGAGAAGTAGTCTTCGAACGTCAGATAACATCATGCGTAAGTGTGATGTAAATCTTGCTCCATCAGCACCATCAATCACTCGATGATCATAAGATAATGAAAGTGGTAATATTAATCTCGCCTCAAATCCTTTGGAATTGTTGTCATAGATGGGCTGCATTTCAGCTTTAGACACACCCAAGATAGCCACTTCTGGGCAATTAATGATTGGAGTAAATTTTGTGCCTCCAATGCCACCTAGGCTGGATATGGTAAAGCAACCCCCTTGCATCTCATCAATCGTGAGCTTTCTTTCACGTGCCTTAGCAGATAAGGCGGATAAATCTTGAGCAATTTCAAGAACGTCTTTCTTTTCGACACCCTTAACCACTGGAACAACTAACCCGTCGGGTGTATCGCATGCAAAACCAACATTAAAGTAATTCTTATAAATTAGACTCTCACCATCTGCGGCTAAGGAAGTATTGAAAATAGGGTAAGCTCTAAGCGCATTCACTGCAGCTTTCATGAGGAAAGCTAATAGAGTTAATTTGGTTCCACGTTTTTCTGCCTCAGCCTGCATCGATTTTCTAAAGGCTTCTAAATCAGTGATGTCTGCATTATCAAATTGGGTAACATGTGGCGCTGACACCCAGTTTCGATGAAGGTTGGATCCTGATATTTTTTTGATTTTTGAAAGCGGCTTCGTCTCGTTCGGACCAAATTGATCAAAATCGATGACGGGCATCGGGCTTGGTGCAAAATTAGCCCCCATATTTTGTGAGCGTGGTTTGCTTAATTCACCCTTAACGTAATTTTGCACATCTTCAATAAGGATTCTATTTTTACGCCCTGAACCGTTAATGAAGGATAAATCAACCCCTAACTCACGGGCAAATCTTCTGACCGAAGGTGAGGCGTGACTTTTTTTACCTGGCTCGGCAACAATACTTTCTGCCACCGGCATCGGTTTATTTTCAGGTTGAATTGTCTGAGGTGGTTCTGGAGCTGGCCGAGAAGGTTCGCTAATAATTTTGTCTTTTACATCATTAGCCGCTTCTTTTTTTGCAGCTGGTTTTGACTCCACCTTCTTTTCGTCGCTTGGAGCACTTTCAAAAGTGGCGATGGCAATACCTTCTTTCACCTTGTCACCCACGCTGACCTTAATCTCTTTAATTATTCCAGATTCAGTGGCAGGGATATCCATTGAGGCCTTATCCGACTCTAGGGTTATGAGCGGATCATCTTTATTGACTTTATCACCCGGTTTAACCAGGATCTCAATGACGTCAACACTATCAAAATTACCAATATCAGGTATTAAAATTTCACTCATAATTAACTCAATGCAGGATTAACTTTAGAAGGATTAATGTTGTATTTTTTAATCGCTTCGCTCATAACTTTTTTATCTATTTTGCCTTGATCCTTCAATGCTTTTAAGGCGGCAAGGACAACATAGTATCGGTCTACTTCAAAGAATGATCTCAATGCTTCACGGCTATCTGATCTTCCAAACCCATCTGTTCCAAGCGAGGTAAATGAGTTAGGAATAAAGTTAGCAATTTGATCTGAAAATGATTTCATATAATCCGTCGAAGCAATAATCGGTGACGCAGTGTCAGTAATTTGCTCTTGGATAAATGATCGTTGTTCGTCATCAGGGTTTAATAGGTTGTGCCTTTCAACATCCAAAGCATTGCGACGAAGCTCAGTAAAGCTGGTCACACTCCAGACATCTGATTCAACGCCCCAGTCACTTTCAAGCAACTGTGCTGCTTCAATGACCTCTCTTAAAATGACGCCTGAACCCATGAGCTGGACTTTATTTTTCGCCTTGCCAGATGCTTTACTAAATTGGTACATCCCTTTGATGATATGATCTTCCACACCTTTAGGTATGTCAGGGTGGGAGTAGTTTTCATTCATTATTGTGATGTAGTAGTACACATCTTCCTGATTTTCAATCATGCGATATAGACCATTTTGAACAATCACGGCCAACTCATAAGCAAAGCAAGGATCGTACGATACACAATTAGGAATGGTCGCTGATAATAAATGACTGTGACCATCTTCATGTTGAAGTCCTTCACCATTAAGTGTGGTTCGTCCTGCTGTGGCACCTAGTAAGAAGCCTCTTGTTCTTGAGTCACCAGCCGCCCATGCAAGGTCACCAATTCTTTGGAAGCCGAACATAGAATAGAAAATATAAAAAGGTATGGTTTGTATTCCTGTGGTGCTGTAAGAAGTACCAGATGCAATCCATGATGAAAACGAACCAGCCTCATTAATCCCTTCTTCTAGAATTTGTCCATCTTTTTCTTCTTTATAAAACATCACCTGGTCAGCATCTTGTGGTTCATACAACTGACCCACTGACGAATAAATTCCCAATTGCCTAAACATACCCTCCATACCAAATGTTCTCGCTTCGTCTGGAACAATCGGTACCACGTATTTACCAATCTCTTTATCTTTCACCATGGTGGTTAACATGCGAACAAATGCCATGGTGGTTGATATTTTTCTCTCACCCGTTGATGTTAGAAGATTTGAGAAGCTATCTAATCTTGGAACCGTTAATGAGTTCCCTTTGGTTTTTCTTTGAGGCAATGATCCACCCAGCGCTTCTCTTCTCTCACGCATATAAGTCATTTCTGGAGAATTAGGTTCTGGTTTGTAGAATTTTAGATTTTCTACTTCTTCATCTGTAATCGGAAGATCAAATCGTGATCTAAATTTTTTCAGTGACTCAATGTCCATGCTTTTTTGCTGATGGGTAATATTTTGTCCCTCACCAGCATCCCCCATACCATAACCTTTTACTGTTTTGGCAAGAATAACCGATGGCTGACCCTTGTGTGATGTTGCCGCAGCATAGGCAGCATATACCTTATGCGGGTCATGACCGCCACGGTTTAGTCTCCATATGTCGCTATCTGACATGGCGGAGACCATCTCTTTTAATTCAGGATATTTACCAAAGAAATGCTCACGTGTGTAAGCCCCACCTTTGGCTTTAAAGTTTTGAAATTCACCGTCCACACATTCTTCCATGCGTTTTTTAAGGAGACCTTCTTTATCCAAATTAAATAACGGATCCCAGTAGGAGCCCCAGATTACTTTAAGCACGTTCCAACCAGAGCCTCTAAAATCAGATTCAAGTTCTTGGATTATTTTTCCGTTTCCTCTAACCGGACCATCTAGACGTTGTAAGTTACAGTTCACAACGAAAATAAGATTATCTAGTTTTTCTCGTGCCGCGAGTGAGATTGCACCCAGCGACTCTGGTTCATCCATCTCACCGTCACCGCAGAATACCCAAACTTTACGATCGCTGGTGTCAGCAATGCCACGATCATGAAGATATTTAAGGAAGCGGGCTTGATAAATTCCCATAATAGGACCGAGCCCCATAGATACCGTGGGGAATTGCCAGAAGTCAGGCATCAACCAGGGGTGAGGGTAGCTTGAAAGCCCTTGACCTTTTGACTCAAGCCTAAAATTACTGAGCTGAGCTTCAGTTAATCGACCTTCTAAAAATGCTCTTGAATAAATACCTGGTGAACTGTGACCTTGAAAAAAGACCAAGTCTCCATCAAAGTTTTCGTTTGGTGCACGGAAGAAGTGGTTAAAGCCCACATCGTAAAGAGTTGCAGAAGACTGAAAGCTTGCAATATGCCCACCGATTCCAGGTGATTTTTCATTAGCTCGCAATACCGTCATTACCGCATTCCAGCGAACAATAGCCCTAATTCTTCTTTCCATATCAGGATCGCCTGGATGTTTTTGTTGTAAATGAGTTGGTATCGTATTTACATATGAAGTAGTAGCATTGTAAGGAAGATTGGATCCTGAGCGACGAGCCTGATCAATCATCATTTCGATCAGATAATGAGCCCGCTCAGCCCCATCTGATTCGAGGACTGAATTAAGTGAATCTATCCATTCCTGGGTTTCTTGAATATCTGTATCTGGATACAACTCCATAAACTACAACTCCAAATTGAAAACGTAATAAAAATAAATCTTAAAATAGTTCTAATAAAATATTAAGAACTTTAAGTGTGAAAAACATCTCGAAGAGTATAATTTTACGTTAAATATTCAATTTTTCATAAAAAATTTAAAGGGTGGAATTTAATCATGAAAGTAAAAATTAATCTTCAAAAAAAATCAGACAAAATGTCGCTAAAATCTGCGAAACATTATCTAAATGTCATTAAAAATGATAAATCTGAATTATTTTCTGATATTGCAAAAGCTAAATTAAAACGTTTGAATATGAAATTTAATGATTTAGAGACCAAATTTTTAAGTGTTGATGGGGATAATGCCGGCCATTATGTGTTTATAAAATACAGCAGTAAGAGTACTTTTAAAATTCAGACACATTTAAGAAAGGGTCTCAAAAATCTTTTAAGTGAAAACCCAGATACCATTAATTTATTTTGTGAAGATGATGACCCCACATGGAACCGTGAGCTGCTATATACAACCCTTTTAAATTCTCAAGACCTACCTTCAAGAAAAAGTAAAACTGAGAAAAAACAACTTAAGGTGATTAATTTTTACGGTAATTTATCTGCTAAAGATGTTGCAGAAATTGAAGCCTTGGTTGAGGGAAACACTTTGTCAAGACAGCTTACGATGACTCCGCCCAATGATTTGACCCCAACGCATTACCGTCGAGAAATAAAAAAATTGGCGACTAAAAGAAAATGGAAATTCAAAGAATACAACATGGGTCAGTTAAAAAAAATGGGAGCGGGGGCCTTTGTTGCAGTGGGGCAAGGTTCAGAGCCTCAAGATGCGGCTATCGTACATTTGACTTACCAGCCTAAAACTTTTAAAAAAACCATTACTCTAGTTGGAAAGGGCATCTGTTTTGATACCGGGGGCCACAACCTAAAACCCTCAAAATATATGTTCAGCATGCATGAGGATATGAATGGTTCCGCTACTGCCTTGGGAATCTTGGAGGCGGCCGCTCTTAATAAACTTCCTGTAAAAATCGATTGCTGGCTCGCAATCGCACAGAACCATATTGGACCAAAGGCTTATAAACAAAATGATGTCGTGAAAGCTTTAAATGGAAAGACCATAGAAATTATTCATACAGATGCTGAAGGCAGAATGGTTCTCGCTGACACCCTTACCTTAGCTACAAAAACAAAATCGGATGCGGTCATTGATTTTGCCACATTGACCGGTTGCATGGCGGTAGCTATGGGAGATCGTTATAGCGGTATATTTAGTAACAAACCAGAGCTTGCCTGCCTTGCAGTTGGTTCAGGACAGCAAGCAGGAGAAAGGGTGAGTAGTTTTCCCTTTGATGAGGATTATGAGGAAGATATAAAAAGCGATATTGCTGATATTAAACAATGCACATTGGAAGGTGGGCCGGATCATATTCACGCAGCACGCTTCTTAAGTCAATTTTTGTCTGACTCTAAACAGTCGTGGCTGCATGTTGATTTATCCTCAAGCAATACTAAAGGCGGTCTAGGTGCTGCTATGTCTGATGTCAATGGCTTCGGTGTGAGGTTTGGTTTTAATTTGATACAAGACATTTTAAAAAAATAAACTAGAAGGTCTTCCAAGTTTCATCAAATTCAAAATTATCTCTGTGCTGAGAACGAATATCTAACAAACAATCTTGGCACAGATGCACCCAGTCTTGATTTTCACCATATCGGCATCGATACATGATTCTATCCTGTACCGTGCACTCAAAACATATATTTTGCATACATCAATATTAGCTTAATTTTAATAATATTTGCAAAGGGCATGAAAGACTTAAATAAATAAAAAAGACATAACTAAAATAATTAATTATTGTCTTTATTTTTATTAAATAATTGTATATAATATATTTTTTTTAAAATTATGGAGAAAAAAGATGGCGAAATCGCTTAAAAAAAAGGTATTGGTAAAAGTTGCGAAAAAGGCAGTAAAAAAAGCTGATGTTAAAAAGAAAAAAGTTGCAAAAGTTCTGAAATTTGCAAAAAAAGTGGTAGCTAAGAAGGCTCCATCAAAAATGAAGGTGGCTAGAAAAATTGCCAAAAAAGCAGTAAAAAAAGCTGCTTAAAACTTTCAAATATAAGATTAAAAAAAACCGCCAAACGGCGGTTTTTTTTTGTTATCAAAAAAAGAATCTTAAGTAATAGTAGAGTTTAGAAGCATTACAATTGTTTTTTAGCCGAAGTTGTTACTTCTTTGTAAGTTTTTCAACTTTTTTTGATTCTTTAAATTTTTTATTCAATAAAGGCTCCACTTAATATTTTCCCGGAAAAATCCCCATGGCAACATTCATTAGAAGTTTGTGGCCTTTTTGACGATACCGATTGATGTAACGTTTCACATTGCTCATCTCTTTTATATCCACACTTTTTACAATGGCTTTGATAAGTGGGTTAGATTTCTGCATATTCTCATATAGTTCTTTAAATTTAACTAATGAAGCAGGTGCAGTATCTTTATATTCTGGTTTATTGACAATTATGCTCACTTGATACGCTAACTCTTGTTTGTCTTCAAATTTTTGATTGAAAACTGTTTTATTTAGCTCAAGTAATAACTTTATATTGATTGGCTTAAGTCCTTTATTGATGGTCGGTGCAAATTTATGTTTAATGATCACTTCTTGAGTTTTTGTTTTATCAAGAATTGGCTTCATCACAGTTTTAAATTGATTAACCAAGGTATCCATTGATTTATTAACTGGAATACTTAAATTGACTGAGGTTTTAGATTTTATATATTTACTGACTTCCTCGACTTTTGACTTATCCTCGAATAGATAGGCCTTCTCTTTCCACCAAGCCTCAAAACTTAATGCATCTGATTTCCAATCTTTGTAAATTTTTTTATGTTTTTTGAAAGCTTGGTGAATTTTTTTATCTTTTGATGCCTTTGCTTGCTGATAGGCGTCATACCAAAGTTGATAGCTAGATTTGGGGGCTATTAAATACTCTGGAATTGGCATTACGACAGGTGCTTTAGTTTTTTTAACTGAGCTTTTAGCAGTACTTGTATTTTTAGCATCTTGTTTAGTAACTGCAGGGTTCTTCTTTTCTGAAGTTGGCTTGCTACCACCTTTAACACCAGCCTTATTTTGCACTGCCGGAGATGATGGAGTATTTTTCACACCAGCATTATTTTGCACTGCCGGAGATGATGGAGTATTTTTCACATCAGCATTATTTTGCACTGCCGGAGATGATGGAGTATTTTTATTTATATAAGATTCAACCGAACTAAAATTACTCTTGTTCACATTGTTATTGTTTTGTGTCATTATTTTCTCCTTTAAATATATTTAATAAATTAAATAAATATCAATTGAAGACATATTAACAAATTTTTAATAATGTCTCAAGACATTATTAAATTATTTTTTTTATGTCCTAAAAAAAATTGTTCCAAGATTCTATATTTGAACAATATATGGAAGTAATAATTAAATGAAATCAGTCACTTATGATATTTGTCATAAATATGTCATCTAAATATTTTAAAATTAAATAATATGAGTTTTACGTATCATGATCGCGAGCTGAGTAATCTAGATTTTATTTCAAGAGTTCTCACCATCGCTTGTAATTCAAAAGTTCCATTAATTGAACGCTTCCGTTATGTTTGTATTTGTTGTTCATTGCTGGATGAATTTTTTGAAATCCGCTTTTCAAGCGTCCTTGAAGAAGCCAAAAACACAAAAGATCCAAAAAACATTGAGAAGAAAATTGGTTTAATCCAAAAAAAATCAAAAAAAATTGAAAAATCAATCCAAGAAGAGCTTTTTGGAAAGATTATTCCTGTTCTTAGAGGTCACGATATTACCTTGTTCATAGACAATGATTGGCCAGAAAACTATGGCAAAACAATAAAGCGGATATTTAACCAGCAAGTTAAGCCCTACCTCAATTTGATCGTTTTAAATGTTAATCGACCTTTTCCGAAAATGATTAACAAATCCACAGGTTATTTTGTTGAGTTGCATGAAAAAGATACAAAACAAACCCGATACGCTATTGTCCAGATACCGAGACAATTTCAGAGAGTCTACGAACTCCCAAAACAAACAACTGGAGCAAAAAAACACGGCTTTGTTTTTTTGGTGGCAATGATGCGTGAGTTTGCTAGCTCATTATTTCCTGATCATGACTACATTAATGAATACCAATTTAAGGTGACAAGGAATTCTGACCTTTTATTATCAACCGAAGATATGGATGATTTAAGGGATTCAATATCCGGTAAATTAAAGACCAGGCAAACAGGGGAGCCAGTTAGGATTGAAACATCCACTAGAATGCCAAAGAACATCGTTAAGTTTATCGCTGATAACCACGATGTGACAACAGAATACATTCATCCCTTCCGAGGTACACCTTCATTGGCAAATTACGTAGGCCTGTTGGATCATATAAAAAATAAAAATTTCTTTTTCCCAAAACATCAGCCTAAAAAAGTTTCTTTTGGAAAAGATATATTTGAATGGATAAAAGAAAAAGATCGACTTGTGCACCATCCTTATGAGAGTTTTGACATTGTGAATAAGTTTGTAAAATCTGCCGCTAATGATCCCAATGTAATTTCAATAAAGCAAACAATTTATCGAGCTGATAAACGGTCAAAACTTATTCAGTCTTTGATGGACGCATCAATTAACGGTATTGATGTAAATGTTGTAATTGAGCTGCAAGCAAGATTTGATGAGGAAGCAAATTTAAAGTGGGCTGAAAAACTAGAAAATGTTGGAGCACATGTAGTTCACGGAAAACCAAATTTTAAATGCCATGCTAAATTATTAATCATTAGTCGAAAAGAAATAAACCCTAAAAATAATAAACCATACATACAAAACTATGCTCATTTGGGAACAGGTAATTATAGTGCTGGTAATGCAAATTCATATACAGATTTCGGTCTTTTTACTGCTGATAAAACAATATGCAATGATATCTTAATGACCTTTGATCTTTTGTCTGGAGTACGTAAAGCAATTAAACCAAAGGAGATAATTCACTCGCCAGAATCGCATATGTCTTTTTTAAAAAGAATGATATCCCATGAAATAAGACAGGCTAAGCTTGGAAAAACTGCTGAAATGATTATTAAGGTTAATTCATTAACCGATATAAGAGTTATCGATATGCTATATAAGGCCTCAAATACTGGAGTAAAGATCACCATGATTGTAAGGGGTGTGTCGAGATTAATTCCAGAAGTGAAAGGCCAATCAGAAAATATAAAGGTTTTATCAACTGTTGGAAGATTTTTAGAACATCATAGGATATTCTATTTCTATCATGGCGGAGAAGAATTGGTTTATTGTTCCTCAGCAGACTGGATGGAAAGAAATTTATCTAGAAGAACTGAAGTAACCTTTCCAATTAAAAATCAGAGGCTAAAAGAAAGAGTCATTAATGAGGCCTTGTATCCTCACATAGAATCAAAACATACCTATTGGCTATCAAAAAAATTGGATTATTCACTTAAAAATAAAACAGGTGATCCGCGCCATCCAAATGAGATTGCACTCGAACAAATCAAGAAGAATAATTAGATACTATTCATAGAAAGATAATAATGAATATTGCATTTATCTGTACCCACAATAGCTGTCGCAGTATCATGGCTGAGGCAATAGCAAAGTCAATTGCCTCCAATAGTTTTAATGCATATAGTGCAGGAAGTAGCCCAAGTGGCAGGATCAACCCCAAAGCAATTGAGATACTAACAAATCATGACATCAGTACTCATAACTTAATTTCTAAATCAATTAATGATTTACAGCATATACGATTTGATGCAGTTATAACTCTTTGTGGAAGTGCTCATAACGAGCCATGTTCAATATGGGTTGGCGATTGCATTAAATCTCATTGGGGCTTTGAAGACCCTTCTGTTTTCGCTGATGGTCCTGAAAAGGATAGGGCTTTTCAAGATCTATTTGATAAATTAAAAAAAGTAATATCAAAGTTTTCTGAGTTAATTCAAGATAATCCTGATTTATTAAAAAAACATATTAAGCACATTGAGGAGACATTCATATAATGGGTATTTTTGAAAAATATTTAAGTGTTTGGGTTTTCCTTGCAATTGTCATAGGTCAATTGTTAGGTTTGGTTTTTCCTCAACACTTCCAACAAATAGCAGTACTTGAATATCAAAATATCAACCTAGTGATCGCCATACTTATATGGGCAATGATTTTACCAATGATGCTACAAATTGATTTCACAAGCATTAAAAGTCTATCAAAAAAACCACAGGGTCTATTCTTAACCTTGAGTTTAAATTGGTTAATTAAGCCCTTCACTATGTTTTTTATAGCTACTTTTTTTATGTCATATATTTTCAGTAGCTATATCTCTGAAGAAGTGGCTCAATCGTATATTGCTGGCATGATTTTACTTGGCGTGGCACCTTGCACAGCAATGGTATTTGTATGGAGCCATTTAATGAAAGGGGATGCCAACTACACTCTTGTTCAGGTATCGGTGAATGACTTGATTATGCTTTTTGCATTTGCTCCAATTGCTGGGTTTTTGTTACAAGTTTCTGATATTGTCGTACCTTATGAAACGCTATTTACATCTATCTTTTTATTTATCGTGATGCCGCTAATTGCATCTATATTGATTCGTCAATATTTTATAAAAAATCTTGGGCAAATCATTCAAAAGCTTAAACCACTTTCCGTCATTTCATTATTGTTGACCATACTCATATTATTCGGTTTGCAATCAGATAATATTGTAAATAATTTTTTTCATATGGTTCTAATTGCTATCCCATTAATACTTCAAACTTACCTAATATTTTATTTAGGTTACTTTATATCTAAAAAAATAAAGTTAACAAAAAATATCGCTGGGCCAGCCTGTTTAATTGGCACATCCAACTTCTTTGAATTAGCTGTTGCTGTTGCTATTACTTTATTTGGAATAAATTCACCTGCTGCGTTAGCCACTATCGTTGGAGTTCTTGTTGAGGTTCCTGTGATGCTTCACTTGGTAAATATTATTAATAAAAAATACAAACCAACCTTAAAGTAATAATCAAGTTAAAATACAAATCAGATAAGCCCTCGTAGCTCAGTGGATAGAGCATCCCCCTCCTAAGGGGAGGGTCGCACGTTCGATTCGTGCCGAGGGCGCCACCTTTTCAAAAATTCAAAATGTATTTCAACACACTTTGAGCACACTTTTTAAGTTGAATAAAAACTCATCTGCCTCTGCATACCCTAAGCCAACTAAAAAACTTAAACAAAAAACAACAAGCAAAAAAGCTTTTCTTAATTCCATATTAATTTCCTTTATCTGCTGTCATGATCGACTCATAATTAATAGTTGATTGACCTACTTCAACTTTAGAGCTTTTACATGACTGAATAAATATCAGCACAATGAGTAATAAGACAATTGTTAAAATCCTATTCATACTTCAGCCTTTGATGGTGGCTATCCACTTGCCGCTGGATAGCCTAAGCGGAAGAGGGCTCTATGAAGTAAAATATACTGACCTCTTAGTTAAGAGATGACTGTTTTATGAATGGTCAGGATATTTTTAACATACTATCTGTTAAAAATAGTAGCTAGATTTGAAATTCAATCAATAGATGAGAAAAACAAATCTTCGAAGTCAGTATTATTAAATACCCAGTAAAGTGATAGGCCTATCAATACAAAAATAACAATTTTTTTCATATAAGAATAATACCAGTAATTTTACTAACCTCATCATAGCCATCAAAGCAAGCGGAACGAATACAATATGGTATTTACTTAATATTTGACGAGGTGAATAATGTGCTTATGAAAGCTTGCTCACGATGCAAATCTAATATGATTATCGAGATTGCCTATGAAGATCTAGTTGATGTTGAGGCAACAAAACCTGAATTTAAATGTAAGTCATGTGGGTATGAATTTGGTGGATTAGATAAATTCTTGAATGATGAATTTATCAATGATGATCTGTAGTTAATTTATGATAATTTCATACCCTTTAGATTTGAACAGAGTGAACTGTTCTTAAATATTTTCGTCTTTGTTGTTTGAATAAATAACACAGAGATAATATTATGGAATGGTTCGCTTCAGGTTATGTAACAAATGGTATTTTGTTAACTTGGTTTATCATGTGGGCATTTTGTCCTTGTTATACCAAGCTATATGACTATTACAAAAATAAAAAAAATAAATAACTCATAAATATTTATGAAGTTTATTTACAGGTTTTTTAGGTTTTTGGTATATTTTTTAATCATTATTACTCATTCGCCTTCAATGGCAGCAAGTGATGTGATGGAACAAATGTACCCTAAAGATAGCTCATCTTCGGTAACTTATGTATGCACTCCTGAGATATCGTCTGGGGTGAAGTTTGATAAATCATCTAATACATTTAGCAGTACTGAATTCTCAGTAGATTTACAATATATCATTTCAAAATATAGCCATTGGGTTATCAATTACTTTGGACAGAATGTTGATTTAACTTCTGGTCAAGGTTGCGACGACAGCATTATGAGTGAAACTGGATTTCACAGACTGTCCTGTAACATCATTGGTGGGCAGATGCTGGTTGACTTACAGGAAATGAAATTTGTCAGGACGAACATGATGGGTTACACAGGTGTAAATAATCATGAGGAGCAATCTAAATTAAATAACCCCTTTATTGAGGTGGGGGCTTGCTCAAAAGTAATAGCCAAATCTAGTTGATTGAACTGGTAACTATCGATGCCAGATCATGAGTTTTTTCATTGCTACAGAATTTACTAATATAACCACTACTGGACCAAGAAATAGAGTCACTAGCATTTCAAACATGGTGTAGTGTTTTAGATAGGTCATTCCAAGAATTTCAGAATCAAATAATTCCAGACTTGCCATACATACAATTATCAGCAGTGAGTGAAATATAGTGATTGCAAATAAAACATTCATTAGTTTTTTGTAATTATTCACGGTAACCAATCTACTTTCTAAATTTATTCATTATTATTCTGATTAACCAGCGAAAAATAAAGCGTCTAAAAATCATAAATATGATTCTCATCGGGAAATTTGCTGGTAGTTAATCTGTTTTTTTTGTTTTTTAAACAAATTAAATAGTACTTTCAGCACATAAGGAATAACAAAAACTCCTAGAGTGATAATGATAATACGCATTTTTTATTTTTACCCATAATTCAAATGAATAGTAATGACTTAAGGAGGTTAAAACAGTTCAGTTTTGATATCTTTGGTTATCCAGTTTTATGTTTTAAAGCGCATATTTATCCAATTTTTTACAGCCTTTTCGCTCCATAATTGAGCCCCTGTATGTAAATGAATTGGTTTTGGAAATAATCCATGTTTAGCTAATAAAAAGACCTTTTCTTTGCTTATCTTTAACATTTTTGCAACCTGGGGAGCGGAGAGATATTTTTCTTTCATTTGATAAATGTAACATAAATCAAATATTATGCACTTATGATTCTCGTATCAATCTGATAAGTTTATTCATCAAAAAGGAATCAATATGGAAGACAAGAGGTGTTGCGGAAGTGGGACTTGTATCATTAATGCCGAAGGCGTTTGTTGGTGTGGACAGCAATGGGATGGCGAGAAGATGGTTTCACCTCATACAGAAAATAATGACACCATGGAAAACGAGTAAGTTACTCACATTTTGATGGTACAGATATGCCATTCTTTTCTTCAAACATCTGAATCGTGCTGTTATTTAAAACATGTTTGCTTATCTGTCTATCGGTATTTAGAAACTTATATCCATCAATACAGACAGTTCTAAATTTAATACTCTTAATTTGCTCTTGCTTAATAATTTTAGCTTCTGGGTATTCTTCAGCAAAACTGATGGTTGAAAGTAGAACAGTTGTGATTAAATAAAATCTCATATAACTCTCCAATAAATTAATCTTTCATCCCATATTAGCTTATAAAAAAAAGATATGTTTAAAATTACAAAATATTGAGTCTTGATGTGAAACATTACATAAATTCTATTGTCTTCCTCATACATATAGCTAATTACAGTATTAAGGAATTTTTGAGATGAAAAATTACATTACCAGCATTCTATTTTTCTTAGGATTTTTTATAGTTCCGGCATATGCAGCTGAAAAATCGAAAGCAGCAGATAATGCCAGCTTGTATATTATTTCACCCACAGATGGTGAAACGGTTACAAACCCTGTCAAAATAGTTTTTGGTCTTGATGGTATGGGGGTAGCACCGGCAGGAATAAAATTTAACAACACAGGGCATCATCACCTCTTAATAGATGTCGCTGAACTGCCTGATACTAATTCACCAATTCCAAGTGATGACAATCACAGGCATTTTGGGAAAGGTCAAACAGAGACTGTCATTGAATTAGATCAAGGTGAACATACACTGCAATTAATGCTTGGTGACCATATGCACATTCCTCACGACCCAGTGGTTGTTTCAAAAAAAATAAAGATCAATGTGAAAGGCAAAGAAATTTCACCTCAGGAAGAAACAAAATGTATTTCCAATGGGTATGGTGGGTGTAAATAAAGATTAATTTATGAGATACCTATTTTTAGCTAGTTTACTTTTTATAAATAATTTTTTTAGTACTGTGATGGCGACTGAAGAACCAGAATTTAAACTTATCTCGGAAGAGGGTGAGTTTCAAATAAGAGAATACGACCCAAAGATAATTGCTCAAGTTGAGGTAGAAGGAGATTTTGATGAAGCCTCATCCGTGGGATTTAAGTTATTAGCTGATTACATTTTTGGAAATAATCTCTTAGAGGGCGAGAGCCAAAAAATTAGTATGACCACTCCAGTTGAGATGTCCCCAATGTCTGAAAACTTTTTAATCACCAGTCCGGTAATGGACGACCAGGTTAACGACAAGTGGTTGATGAATTTTGTTATGCCTCAAGAATACAGCTTAGATACTTTGCCTAAACCTAATAACCCTCAAGTTAAGATTATTGAGGTACCTAAAGAAAAATATGCAGTTATTTTATTTTCAGGGCTTGTTCGAGAGTTTAGTTATTCTGAGAAAGTCGAACTGTTACATAACTATCTTGAAGAGAATGGTTTAAAACAGCAGAGCGCTGTCAAGATTGCTCGCTATAACCCACCCTGGACCCTACCTTTTTTTAGAAGAAATGAATTGATGGTAAGGATTGATTAGGAATCAATGAAAAAAATTTTTTATATACCTTTGAGTTCAATTATAGGCCTAATTAGCTTTTTAATATGGATAGAGTCGGATATTGATAATTACCATGATGAAGATACGTCAAATAGCAATGAAGCCAGGGGTGTTAAAAAAGAGAGACAAGAGGAATTTAAACCTCTTAATCCATCTGAAAATATAATTCCTCTCAGTGAGCTTGGTAATGGAAAATAAACTTTGGCAATGCTTTTTTATTTATATAATTATTGCTTGGATTTGGTTATTCACTCATTACAAAAACTTTGGTCAAACCAAGTATATTCAATTGGTAAATCAAAACAATGCAGAATGTCCGGTAGGTGAAATAATCGTTTTATAAAGTAGTTTTTGATGAATTCAAAATGAAATATTGATACTACCAACTATTGTTTGTGCGACATTGCTTTGCAATAACTCTTTCCCAATTAGTTTTTTCTTTGTCATATAAATTTGAGGCCCAGCTATCTTCAATAAACTTTTTTTCTTTAGTTGATAAACCGTCTTTCCAGACATCAAATGATTTAAATTCTTCACCTTTCCTAATACAATCTTGGGTTGGTGAAAGCCAAAAGTACAATGTAATGAGTAAAACAATTACGAATAAGAGTTTTCTTAAGTCTTTAAGATATGTTTTTATCACTTAGAGCTTCCTAATTGCTTTCCACAATACGACACTTACCTTTAAACTGATTGACCGTTTTAGCTGAATTATCTTTTTTGGTTAGCGTAATAGTTTGTCTGTAGTTAATATCTTTTCGACCAATAGTAATTAAATCTTGAATGTCTTCATTATCGTTTTCAAATCTACCTTGGCAATTCATTACCCAATTATCTTTAACACATTGCAAAGGCTCCTTATACCTGATAACAATAAGTGATTCTTTAGATGTGTCGTAGATGATACTTTCATTCATTTCTGTTGGTTGATTATCGTTATTTGATTTATATTTACATTCAAATGTAATTTCTTCAGCAAAACTTACTAGTGGAAAAAGAATGAATACTAGATACTTATGCATGCTACTTATAGTTACAAACTTCTTTAAGAAGGGTGTATTCATTTGAGTGAGGTTGTGGTTGGAATACCTTTTCTGGATCAGCATTCTCATCCATAGATTTCCCTTTTAATTCTGGAAACTGATAGGAGGTTGCCTTTAGGATTTTATAATTTTCATTAACACAGTCGAATTCATAGTTTTTTGATCGTGAGAATTGCATATTGTCATCATTAAAATAAGATGTAATTCTTCTTTTCTTATCGCTTGTGATCTCAAAAGTATTTTCCCATGCCAACGATATGGATGGAATAAAAAATAGTAATAAAAGGTATTTCATGGGTTTAAATTAAGTCGATGTCGTTATTATTGATGAAGTCTTGAGTTTGCTGCTGCTGCGCAATCCAATTCTCAATAACCGCATAACTCCAAATGCAGCTTCTTTCATTCAGCCGATTTGGAGGTGGAAATTTACCATCTTTTACCCACTCTTTAATGGTGCCTCTATCGACCATAAGGAGCTTTGAAACTTCCTCTACAGAAATGTAACTTGTTTTTGTCATCGCACTATGAGTATTAAAAGTAAAGAAAATTCACAGGAAAAATTCCTAGTTGTTAAAAGTTGAGATTCTAGTCTTTGATGAAACGCAGGGTCATACGATCTGATTCACCAACTTCGACCATTTTGTCCTTGTCTTCAACGGCAACATTTCGAAGGTTGGGAAGGAGATTCCACACGCCACCTGGATGATCTTTGGTATCTTTGGGGTTGGCATTGATCTCAGACTTAGCATCTAAACGGAAGCCAACACTTTCAGCCATTTGAATGACAAAATCCTCGGTCATGTAGCCGCTTTTGATTTGATTTTCTAGCGACGTCCCTGGTATGGCGCGATGCTCAACTAAACCAAGCACACCTCCAGGCTTTAAAGCTTTGTGGAACCCCTCAAACATTGATTTTGTGGTTCCGGCTTTAGCCCAGTTATGAACGTTTCTAAATGTTACAACGGCATCTACTGGCCCATCTGGTGTTAAATGAGGATCGCTAGCTTCAAAGTGGACCCAGTTTAGTTTGTCATAGACATCAGGGTGTTGTTGCATTTTTTCAATGAACGCTTTTTCTACCTTTACAAAAAAAGGATTAATGTCGTCATTTAATTTATATGAGGCGTATATGTAGTTTCCATTTTCTCGTAGAAGGGGTGTTAGAATTTCAGCATACCAGCCATAACCCGGTGTTATTTCGACAACTGATTTCTCTGGCGTTATACCAAAAAAATCTAAAGTTTCTTTGGGATGACGATATTTATCCCTCTTAATATAATTAGCATCACGATGCTCTCCAGCAAGAACCTCATCAATCAAGTCTTCATTTGACAGCGCCAGTTGGGGAAAAATAAAACCTATAAATAAATTTAAGCAGAGGATCGTTGTTATTCTCATATTTTTATAACCATTTATTTCCAGAGCACCATCTTGAAACGCTCTTTATCTATACCAAAAAAATGAGTTTTCCACTCACTTTGTTCAAAAAAACCTAAAGAATGCCAATCCTCTTTTTGTTCTAACATTTTTTTTGCCCGTTCGTCCCAGTCTTGCTTAATTAGAAACTCATCCATGTGAATCTTTTTGTTGTAGATTTCTTGGTAATCGAATCCGTCGAATTCCCAGTGCAGCAACTCGAAAACATTGCCCTCTTCATCACAATAATCGATTGAAAAATCTAACCCCCATTTTGGACGCATGGCTATCAGCTTATACAGCTGAGGTGATTGCTGAGCCCATTCCTTCAACTGTAAAAGGGCATCGCCTGTAAAACCTTTTCTTTCGAACATGACCGCATGATTAATGTGCGCACCAGATGATTTTGGAGCATCGTCCGAAAACCATGTCTGTCTTAAAGTAATGTGCTCTGAATTTCTATGCACGGTTGTTTTCGCCTGGTTGGCCTCAGCATAGATTTGTTCTAACACGGTAAGGTCATACCCATTCTGATCAAAGAATTCAACGAGTTGATTAGATGCAGTATTAATATCACCTTCAATGGGTTTATCCCAATAAGGGTTTGGATTAAATTGGTTATCAGTGACGACTAATCTCATAAGTTAAATATTTTTAAAAAATATGTGATTAGTAAGTGAACAAAATGTTCAAAAAAGCTTATGGTAACTATTATCTAAATTAATAGCCTGCTTCTTTTGTATATCCGAATTTGTCCTTTAACTCTCTATTGTATTTTTCCCACCAGTTATAGCACTGATAGTTAAATTTGAGGTAGGGATAGTTATGCTCATCTAGCACTCTTTGGTTTGCAATATCTTTCAAAAGCTCACCAGCCATTTGACAATTTTCTATAGATGTAAATTTATTATATTCCACAGTGGGTTCCCAAGTACATATATTCCCTATACATACCCCAACTAAATATGTATAAAAAGCTAAATTCATGATCTCTCCTTTTAAACTATTTAATTAACCTTAGGCCTAAATCTAACTCTTGTCAAGACAATATAATTAAAATAATATTATGTCTTTATTATTAAGAAGTTTGACAGATATCAAATGTTGCAATAAATATTTTTTTACTAGAAACATCCTGACCCAGGTTTTATAATATTTTTTTAATTTATTAATAACTTTTATGAACGTATATCTTTTGAGACACGCCAAATCCTCTTGGGAGAATTTTGTGGATGATCACAGCAGGGTACTTGAAAAAAGAGGTAGGGATGATGCAGTTACATTGGCTGATTTTATTAGAGATAAGAAAATTCAATTTGATCTAACTCTATGCTCGTCTGCTGCAAGAACGAAAGAAACTTTAGATTTAATTTATGACAATGTACCAAGTGCTTTTAAAGAAATAAGATTTCTAGATAGTCTTTATCATGCTTCAGGAATATACATATTAAATCACCTTCAAGGGATAAATAAATCAAACATTCTTCTTGTTGGACACAATCCAGGTTTATCCGAAGCTATTAATTTTTTTCAAAAGAAATTTAATATAGATTATCCAACATGTGTGTTTGCAAGGATATCATCGGCATGTTTGGATAAAGAGTCTGAGGTTGATTTTATCGTCAGACCAAAAAAAGAGAAAATTATTAATTTAACCTGATGTTAGAAATTGACACCATAAGCATACCGAATGTTTGCATTAAAATAAAACGCATGGATAAATTAATTGCATATAGTTTTATCTTTATCATTTGTTGGCCTAGTGCCTTGTTAGCTGAACCTCACACCAACCTACAATCTCATTATTGTCATTCTTACCAAGATGTTAGAGAGTGTAGCGATCGATGTATCAACTACTATGAGCGTCAAATTACCTCTGAGGAAGAGATACTCAATCCTTACCAATTCTTCTATCGTTTTCGCTTTGATGAAATGTCTCAAATTTTAATTGAGCAAAGAGCTAAAGTCTTAAAAGGTTCAAAAGATAAACCTAGTGATCATGATTTTGAAGATTTTATTATAGTGGACTATTGTTCGGAGTTTAGTTTTATGGATATTAACAATTGGGTTTGTATAGATAATTTAAACCCAGAAAATAATTTAACTTTTAGGCTTGGAATGACAGAAGGTAGGTTTTATCTTATCAATGAAGAGGCGTTTGAGAATGCTCGGAATAAAAAAATAAGAGAGAATCAGCGTCAATTTTTTTTGGAAAATGGCTCAACATTTCTGGAGTGTATGAAATAGATTACAGTGATTTGCTAGCTTCATATATTGAGCTGCAGACAGGAAGGTCTTGCTGTAATAATCCATCTTTGTAACTGCCATCCGTATCTTTATTGTTTTCAATATCAGCAAGATAATATGTATACAGGTCATCAATATCTTTTTCAATTTGATTGTCATCTTGATGGATTCCGTCACTTTTTGCTAGCTCGATGGAGAGAAAAATAAAAAATTTTGCTACACCCTTTAATTTCTTCTCAAATTGTGCAGTATCAGGTCGAACTTTTGCCGTAGTGGAGGAGGTTAAATAAACGGCAGCACATCTTTTGAAAATTACTAATTGATCATTTTTATCTTGAACTTCTTCAATTAAAAGATCTAAAGAAGGCAGGTTTTTTTCAGCATTGGCAAAGCCACTATATATCAACAAAAAAATAATAGAGATGGTAAAAAAGTAGGTTCTGTAAATCAATATTTTCATAATTGTGTAATATTTTTTTATTAAAATTTGCATCAATAATATACGACATTCAGAAATTTTTTATCATGAAATATTTATTTTTTTTGACTTTATTACCATTAAACATTGTTGCGGCAGATATTAATCAAGTTGAATCTAAACTAATTCAATGTAATGAGTCATCAGTCAATTTTTCAATTCCTAGCGACCAAAATATGGCTGAAGCTCAAGTTAAAACAATATGCGAGTGTCTATCCAGCAACCTTAAGCCAGAATCAATGGTAATTTTTGATCAGTTATCAAAGCAGATGGACATTAAATCTGAGCTAGATCTAGTTAATTTTATTGAAGATAACAATAGAGTTCAAAAATTATGTGCAAAGAAAATATTTCAATAATTTCATATTTATGTAATATTTATTTTCTATGGTTACATTGAGCAAGGCTTAATAAAAAATCTCCTAGATTTTGCCCACTAAACTTAGTGGGTTTTTTTTGGTCAATTTCTTTAGATAAAATGAAAGTAAATAAATGAATAGAATTATTATTTTTATGCTTACTAACTTGGCTATTGTTTTTGTCCTTTCGATAACTATGAGCCTGTTCGGTTTTAAAGGATATCTTGATGAAAATGGCATCAACTATCAAGGGTTACTGATCTTCGCAGCCTGTTTTGGATTCGGTGGAGCCTTTATTTCTCTGGCTATTTCAAAATGGACTGCAAAACGCATGTCCAGGGCACGGGTCATTACACAAGCACAGAGTGAAACTGAAAAGTGGTTAATTGATACGGTTGCCAGCCAAGCTCAGCGAGCAGGAATAGGGATGCCAGAAGTCGCCATTTTTCCATCACCACAATTAAATGCATTTGCTACAGGAATGAATAAGAATAATGCCCTGGTCGCTGTCTCTCAAGGACTGTTGGATAACATGTCAAAAGATGAGGTGGAGGCAGTACTGGCCCATGAGGTATCACATGTCGCAAATGGTGATATGGTGACATTGACTCTAATACAAGGCGTCGTCAATACATTCGTCATGTTTTTATCACGGGTGATTGGATACACAGTCGATAAAGTGATCTTTAAAACCCGCAACGGCGTAGGCCCCGGTTTTTATATCACTATGATCGTTGCCGAAATTATTCTTGGTATCCTTGCTTCAATGATTGTGATGTGGTTTTCAAGGCAAAGAGAATTCAGGGCTGATTACGGAGGCGCGGCATTAACCGATAAGCATAAAATGATCGCTGCCTTATTGCGTCTAAAAAGTTATTACCAACCTTCTGACCTGCCAAATCAGATGAGCGCTCTTGGAGTATCAGGCACTAAGCATGCGGGTTTTATGAGATTCTTTTCGAGTCACCCACCTCTCGAGGAGCGAATTGAATACCTTCAAAATTTAAATGAGTTAAATTAATGATGAGATTTCTTAAGTTTTTAATAGCGGCTTTATTAATTTATTTTGTTGTCTACTATCTATTTTCGCCTTACCAGCAATGTGTACGAAGTTTTGATGGGAGCTCTATCGCGATTAATGATTTTGATGGGTCGCCAGATCAAATCCAAACACAACGAAGGGAATTACTTAATATTGCTAAAGACGGTCATAAGTTAGAGTGCGCAAATACTCACCAGTGGTAAACAATCAGGTTCCACAAAAAGTTCGATAGCTTTGCTCATACTCTGGCGAAGGTGGCTCTAAATACATGGGATTTTCAGGCATAGCAAAAGGATACTGGACGACATTGAGTAACTCATGAAACGTTTCTAAATTTCCATTATTAGCATCGTCTAAACTTTGCTCCACCAAATGATTTCTAGGAATCACGCATGGGTTGATAGAATCCATCATCTTTTGACTTCTAATCATATTCTCCTTACCGATCAAATTTATTCGCTGATTATTCCATTGAACAAATAACTCATCATGAGTCAGTGAATCTTTTAGTTGATTTAAGTTGTTAAGGTTTCTAAATGAGTTGGTAAAGTCAGCTTGGTGTTTTTCCAAAAGACTTAAGAAATCATTAATAAATTTCTCATCTATTTTTGAAGAATTCTCAATACCAATCTTCCCAGCCATTAAGCCCACCCAGTAGCTCATATATTTCTCTTTAAATAAGGACAACATATCCAGAGCCTTTTCTTTTGCCATATCGATATCCTCAGCAAATAAAATTAAAAGACTTTCAGCCAAACGTGTCAGGTTCCAATGGGCAATCATGGGTTGGTTTCTATATGCGTATCGCCCATTCCTATCAATAGAGCTAAACACCGAATCTTGTTTGTAGTGATTTAAAAAAGCACAAGGCCCGTAATCGATGGTTTCTCCACAGATAGACATGTTGTCCGTGTTCATTACGCCATGAATAAACCCAACAGACATCCATTGGGCAATCAATTGTGATTGCAAATCAATAATTCGTAACAACAGTCCTTCGAATTTATCTTCTTGATTTTTAAGATCAGGAAAGTGACGGTCGATTGTATACTCTGCTAAATCACGAACATGGTCTTTTCCATTCAAGGAAGCAAATTGGAATGTACCTACCCTAATGTGACTTTGGGCAACCCGGGTTAACATGGCGCCTTTTAAGGTTGTTTCTCTAAATACCGGCTGACCTGTGGCGATTACCGATAAGCTTCTTGTGGTCGGGATGCCTAAGGCATGAATTGATTCACTGATTAAATATTCACGTAGCATTGGACCTAGAGCAGCAAATCCATCACCACCGCGAGAAAATTCTGTCGGACCTGACCCTTTTAATTGAATATCGTATCTTTTTTGATCCGATGTGACATGCTCACCAAGTAATAAGGCTCGGCCGTCACCCAGTTTTACAAAATGCCCAAATTGATGACCACAGTAAGCTTGGGCAATTGAGCTTGAGCCATGTGGAAGATTGTTCCCGTTTGCGAAAATGTAGTTACTTTCTTTGATGGCATTTTCATCAAGCCCTAATGTGTGAGCTAGTGAAGTATTAAAAATTTGATGCTGAGGATTTTTAAAGGAATATAACTCAGCTTTTTTCACAAATTCTTTGGGTAGTTTGGAGTAGGTATCGTTGAAATTAAAACCAAAAGAAGAAGCCATCTTATTTATTTTTTAAATCGATTTAAAAATTTATTAAACCTATATTTTAAGTCAGGTATTGAATAGTTTATATAAAAGAGGGCAGCTAAAACTAAAAAGCCAATTAAGATTCCATGAGCTACAAAAAGTCCAATAATCATAATCGCAATTAAAATAGCAAAACTTCCAGCGCCACGAATTAATTGAAAAATAAATCTAATTAATTCAATTAAAGTAGCTTCCATTGCATACATTAAATTTTCAAATGCTTTTATTAAATTTCTCATTAATATAAATATGACGTCATCATTGTTTTTTTCAAGTTATTTTTTCTTCACAGCCTTCCAAGTACCTCCGTATTGATAGGATTCTTGATATTCATTTTTAATATTTTTTAAACATGTTTCACATAAAAAATACCATGTTTTTGACATATCATAACGACAACGATATAAAACGTCGTAATTGGCCATGCAAATATGGCACTGCTTGTCACGATTTCTCATTTTGTTTACACTTGAGTCATGAAGAGATTAGTCATATTTTTTATCTTAGCAGTTATTGCAACCATCACGATGCGCCAACTCCCAAACATAGATAATATCTGGTACTTATATTTCCTAGTTTCCTCGCTAACCTATCTTCTAGGTATCATTCTATTGTTTAGAATCATTCACTTTATCTTTATTAAACTGGACTTAATCGGCTCCGACTGAAACAATTTATTAACAATTTTTAAAAAATATTGAACAAAATAAGGTGTCAACCTATCAGATATCAACCTTTTGAAAAGAGTATCTTTTATGGATTACACCAGATATTTAATAGAGTTAAACAATTTAAGAAAACCTTCAGTTTGGGATAGATGTAAGACGTCCTTACTTTTCTGGATTTTCGCTCTGATTATCATTAAATTAGCGGCGTGGTTTGTGTTTACCTTTAAAGATTTGATATTCTAATTTATCTCAGATGAGAATTAATCCAACTTTGAATCTTATCTAACAGACCTATTTTCATCAAAATAACGTAAATAAAAAAATAAACTCCCGCTACAATCAATATAGTCAAAAAAACTTTATCCATCATATATTGCCAATAAATCCTTCACTTTGTTTTTTCCACAGTTTGGCATACAACCCTTTTTTTCTGACTAATTGTGTATGGGTTCCTTCTTCAATGATCTTACCGTTATCCAGGACGATTAAACGATCCATCATCGAGATGGTTGACAGCCGATGGGCGATTGCAATAACAGTTTTATTAGCCATAAGGCTTTGTAAGCTCTGTTGAATAATCATCTCCACCTCAGAGTCAAGTGCGCTGGTGGCTTCATCAAGGATTAGAATAGGGGCATTTTTTAATGCCAAGCGAGCAATCGCAATTCTTTGCTTCTGACCACCTGATAACTTTACCCCTCTCTCACCAACATGGGTGTCATAACCAGTGCGGCCGTGTTGGTCTTGGAGTTGCATGATGAAGTCATGGCACTCTGCAACTTTGGCAGCCTTTATGATATCCTCCATCTTGCTGTCTGGCTTACCGTAAGCAATATTTTCCTTAATTGAACGGTGAAGTAATGAATTATCCTGAGTGACCACTGAGATCTGGCTTCTCAAGCTAGTTTGTTTTAGGGATTTAATATTTTGATTGTTAATTCTGATCCTGCCATCATCAAGCTCATAAAACCTTAATAGAAGGTTAACTAGAGTGGATTTGCCAGCCCCTGATTTACCCACTAAACCAATTCGCTCATTTGGTTTTATCGTTAAATTGAAGTTATCAAATATGGGGTCTTGGTTATATGCGAATCGAATATTGCTGAATTCAATCTGCGGCGTTTTATTAATAGTCAGTGGTTTAGCATTGGGACTGTCATTGATAACAATTTTCTTCGAGAGCATATTGAACCCATCTTGAGTCACTCCAATGTTTTCAAAAAGACTGGCAATCTCCCACATGATCCAGTGAGATATCCCGTTTAGGCGCAAGGACATCGCAGTAGCTGCCCCAACAATACCGATATCAATTATATTCTTGGTCCACAGGTAAATAGCTAATGCTGTGGTTGAGATAATTAAAAAGACACTGAGAGAGTGATTGACCACCTCAATTAAGGTCACCTGTCTCATTTGTTTGTGAACTGTCACCATAAAATCTGACATCGATTTCTTTGCATAATCAGATTCACGTCCGGAGTGGGAAAATAACTTAACCAAGTTTATATTGGTATAAGCATCCGTAATCCTTCCCGTCATCAATGATCTAGCATCTGCCTGATTTTTTGATAGCTGAATAAGTTTAGGAACGAAAAAAATAAGGGAGAGAATATACAATCCTAGCCAGATTAAAAAAGGAACAGAAAGTAGCAGAGAAAAGGAACTGACAATACCAATCATGGTAAGGGTATAAATGACTGCGTAGATCATGATATCAGTCATGGTAAAAACTAGGTCACGAATGGAGACGGCTGTCTGCATAACTTTGGCTGAAATTCTTCCAGAAAATTCATTGCTGTAAAAATCAAAAGTTTGATTCAATAAATGTTTATGAAACTTCCATCGCAAGAGCATCGGAATATTTCCTGCCAATGTTTGACGTTTCAGGAATGACTGGAATAAAACCAAGATGATGGTAAAAATAAAAATAAAGGCGATGATAAATAACTCCCCGCCAAAGTCAGAAATAAATTTTTCAGGACCAGATGACACCATGTTAGTTATTATTAGGCCAACGATTAGATACAGACCAGCTTCGATACTGGCAACCGAGGCTGTCAGCAAAGACATTCCGAGGATATATCTTTTAATTCCATTTAAACAATTCCAAATAAAACCGTTTAAAGAAAGATTCCCAACTTTGAGATTGTCTTTAGGGAATGGGTGAATCAGGTTTTCAAAAATCTTAAACATCAGGGACTTACCCATGACTGGGAATTATTTTCAAAATCGTGAGTAGCTCGAATATGACCTTGGTCAGACAGTTGTAATACATCCATTGATTTAAAAGTGAGGTTGATTACCGTAAAACGATTTTGGTCACTAAATTCATAATCATCATGAGCTTTTATTTCTGATTTTGGGGGAGGGTTAACGGTGTAGTCTTTTTGTTGCCTATCATTAATCTTTGACCAATAATGAGAGCTATCTATTTCTATGTGAGATTTTGATTGAACGCTGATTTGAAGTTTTTTTCTAGGGTCCCAAAATAGCAAACTACACTCAGGATGATTTAGAATTTGCCCAACTTTTTGACTTTTTGAGTCAGTAAAGATCACAATACTTTTTTTTTCAAAATCAAATTCTCTCATCACTACAATTCTCTGAAAAATATTTTGTTCATCCGTTGAGGCTAAGACGGGATGTCGAAAAAAAGATTTACGGTCCACAACTCCACGTTGTATGAGCTTAATTGCGCTGTCTATAAAGTTTACTAAATTCATTTGGGTGTTTGGCTGTTAATCCTGATTAATGTTCATTTATTTTAAAGATAAAAATAACTTTTTTTTATTTCAAGAGTCCATGAATTTTAAATGCTAAAAACAATGAAAATAACGGTTTTGTTTGATGGGAAGTGTGGTGTCTGCTCAAAAGAGATATCCTTTTACAAAAGGGTAGCTCCAAAAGGTCATTTCATTTGGCAGGATGTCAATTCGATTGATTCCAAAGAAAAATATAATATTGAGCTTCACACAGCTTTAAAACATCTTCATGTGATTGACAATGAAAAGGTTTTTATTGGCGTAGATGCTTTTGCTAGGATATGGAAAAACATCACATACTTTAAATTTTTGTCTTTTCTTATCCAACTCCCTTTAATTCACTCGTTAGCAAAGTATTTTTATAACATCTTTGCTGAGTATAGATATAAACGACTTAAACATTGCCAGATTTTAGAAAAGGAATCTAAGTGAAATTTTTTTACATGCTTATTTTGTTTGTGTTGTTAACCAACTGTTCAACAGCTTATAAGGAACCTGTGGTTCTCATGGACCAGGCTTACCTTAATTGCGAAACCTTACACAGTGAATTTATAGATGTATTTGAATGCATACAGTCGGATGAAATCACCAAGAATCTTAAGACGGACGAGGTAGACTTGCTTTTTCTCAAAGGGGAGCAGTTAAAAGAACAAATTAACCAAGGTAAGTTGTCATCTATTGATGCAAAGTTTGAATGGAAAAAGTTAATTTTTGATATTAAACAACAGTTGTCTGAGTCAAGGTATAGAAGAATGTATGAGTCTATCTGTCGTGTTAACTACCGCGGTCATTGCGTACGTTGGTAAATAATGCGATCAAAAATAAACATTGTCTGGTTGAAACGTGATCTAAGATTGCAAGATCATGAGCCACTCTATAGAGCACAAGAAGAAAATACCCCTTTTATCCTGCTATACATTTATGAACCATCATTAATTTCAGACCCTCACTATGACAGACGTCATTGGCGATTTATTCAGGAGTCTCTGGAGGATATTCAATTAGAGCTGGCTAAAAATCAAAATAAACTTTCAATTGCTTATGGCGAATCAGTCGATATTTTTAATAAATTATCAAATCGCTATGACATTCAATACGTGTTTAGCCACGAGGAAACAGGATTAAATGTTACTTTTGAGAGGGATAAAAATGTAGCTAATTTTTTTAAGAGACAAAATATTTCCTGGATGGAGTCACAATCTAATGCGGTTATTAGAGGCCTTCAGGATAGGAAGACTTGGGATAAGGCATGGGCCAGATTTATGCGGGATAAAATCATTAAGATCGATCCCCAAAAATTAAATATAATTGATATCAATTTTGATGAGGTAAATATTCCATCATTTGAGGTGGATGGTAATTTTCAAAAAGGTGGAATGGTCGAGGCACAAACTATCCTTGAAGATTTTTTTTCAACCCGAGGTCAGGATTACTATAAGTTTATTTCTAAGCCCCATAAGAGTAGAATCAGTTGCTCAAGGATGTCGGCATATATTGCATATGGAAACATCAGCATCCGTCAAATCTATCAAAAAATTTTAGAAAATTGGAACCGGGTCGGATGGAGAAGATCTATGGCTGCATTGTCTTCAAGAATTCATTGGCACTGTCATTTTATACAAAAGTTTGAGAGTGAATGTCGTATAGAAAATGAAACAATAAATAAAGGTTATCAAAACTTTCCATACCTTGTGGAAGATGAGGAGCATGCAGACTTCACTTCTTGGCTAAATGGAACGACTGGTTTCCCTTTAATTGATGCATCAATGAGAGCTTTAAAATATTCAGGCTATGTCAATTTCAGAAGTAGGGCGATGGTGGTGAGTTTTGCATGTCACTACTTAAGGATTCATTGGAAATTAGTGGCCAGAGCTCTAGCGCGACTCTTCCTTGATTTTGAACCAGGTATTCACTACCCACAGATTCAAATGCAGGCTGGAGTTACGGGCATTAATACGATACGTATATACAATCCAAAAAAACAGGCAATGGATCATGATCCTGAAGCAATATTTATAAAAACATGGGTGCCAGAACTCAACTCTCATCAACCTGAATACATTATAAATTTACCGCTGCCATCCAATGATTTATTTTCAAATGAATCGAACTACCCTCAAGCTCAATATAATTTTCAAGGACGTATTAGGGAGTCCAAAGACTTGCTGTGGCAATGGAAAAAAAGTATTTATGTTAAACAAAATAATGCGAAAATTTTAGCAAAACATGTCAGGCCTCAATAAAAAAAGGACCCTAGAGTCCTTTTTTAATAGATCAACAAATCCAATTATTTTTTTGGATAGTATTTAGTTGGATCTTCGTACTCAATTTTTTTCGGCTCTTCAGCAGGTTTCTCTTCTTCTGCTTTAGCTTCTTCTTTTGCATCACCGTGGTCATGATCACCATGGTTATCCGCTACTAGAATAGCTCTTTCAGCTTTATCTTTGTCGCCTTCTTTTTCGTCACCTGCTACAAAAAAGCCTCTTTCAGCTTTATCTTTGTCGCCTTCTTTTTCGTCACCTGCTACAAAAAAGCCTCTTTCAGCTTTATCTTTGTCGCCTTCTTTTTCGTCACCTGCTACAAAAAAGCCTCTTTCAGCTTTATCTTTGTCGCCTTCTTTTTCGTCACCTGCTACAAAAAAGCCTCTTTCAGCTTTATCTTTGTCGCCTTCTTTTTCGTCACCTGCTACAAAAAAGCCTCTTTCAGCTTTTTCTTTGTCATCTTTTGTATCAGTTTCAACTGCAGCAAAAGCTGATAGAGATAAAGTTGAAGCAACTAGAGCTGCTAGTAATTTTGAATACATATCTAACCTTTCATGATTTAAAAGTTTTAAAGATTAACAGATTGGCTCAACAATGCAATGTTCAATTTTTTTGATCTTTTTGGTTGCATTCCTGTCTCATAAGGGTGCATTAAATTGAATATAAGTATCTGATTAAAAATATTTTTTAATAAAAACAATAACTTAAAAATATAAATAATTGGTACAAAAATTGCATTAATCAAAGTTAAGGAGATACGAAATGTTTAATTTTTTTAGCTTAACCTATTGGCTTAACTTTTCAGAGTTATCCCAGACGCAATTTTTTGTTTTATTGTTTATCTTGTTTGTTATATATGACGTGAGCTTTCCAAAAAAAAGTAAAAGTTAACAAACAATCAACTAATATACAAAGAGAATTTTTGTTATGATCTCATCTGAGCTTAATGGACTATTTTAGATGAGTATTTTTAAAAAAACCTACACTAAAACAATTGAGTTATCTGCTAAACCAGCTGCAACTTTTTATCTCTTTCTTTTAAGCTTTACTGAGGCCTCCTTTTTTATTGTCCCTCCCGATGTAATGTTGGCACCGATGTGCTTAGCCCAGCCTAAGAGAATATGGAAACTCACTTTAATTGCTATTCTTGGATCAGTGCTTGGTGGAGTGCTTGGATATTTTATTGGTATGTATGGATTTAATCTTGTGCAACCTTACATTGAACAATACGGTTACCAAAGCCATTATGATCTTGCCCTGCAATGGTTTGCTGATTGGGGATTTTGGGCCATTTTTATTGCTGCTGTGACGCCAATTCCTTATAAGATTTTTACTATTGCCGCCGGGGCCTTGATGATGAATTTACCCCTTTTTCTAATTGCTTCCTTTTTGGGAAGAGGTTTGAGGTTATTTGGCGTTGCTTGTTTTGTAAAATTCTTTGGGGAGCGAGTGGATTACTTTATTCAGCGATATATTAATCAGCTTGGATGGTTCATAACTGGCTTAATTGGCATTGTAATTATTTTTGAATTTTTAACGAATTAAATTTCGCTTGCTTAATATCTATACCTGTCTATAATGGCGCAACTAATTGATTGTCTTGATGTTTTTATGAGAGCCAGTCTGTTCATAAATAATTAAAAGGATCGTCATGTCGTTTTCTAATTTTGGTTTTATTCCACCTATCGGTAAGGCCATCAGTCGCATCAATTATTCCAACCCAACCCCCATTCAAGAGCAATGCATTCCTGTTGTTCTATCAGGAAAGGATGTTTTGGCCTCGGCACAAACTGGTACTGGGAAGACTGCTGCATTTTGTCTACCCTTGTTGGATTTAGTGGCAAACAAGCCAAAACACAAACACAAGCGAAATATCAGTCCCGATGTTCTGATATTGTCTCCAACACGGGAACTGGCGACTCAGATAGAACAAGAACTAAAGCGATTTAGCCACTTCATGGACACCAATATTGTTGCTGTTGTAGGCGGCGTGTCTTATAAATTGCAAAATAAATTATTAAAATTCAATGTAAATTTTTTAGTGGCCACACCGGGACGTTTGATGGATTTGGTAAGACAAAGAAAAATTAATCTAAAGCATATCGATGCGCTTGTGATTGATGAAGCCGATCGTATGCTGGACATGGGTTTTATCCCAGACATTAAAAAGATTTTTGAATCAACATCCCAGGATCAGCAGGTATTGATGTTTACCGCGACATTAAATAAACAAATAGAAAAAATTGCACAACAGTTTTTAAAAGACCCACAACGAATTGCAATTGAACAGGAAAATAAATCAAATAAAAACATTCAGCAGATAGCTTATCCAGTCGCAGACTATAACCAGAAAAAATTAGTGTTGGTGGATGTGCTGAATGAGGCTGATCTTAATCAGGCGATTATTTTTACAGCCACAAAACGTGAGGCGGATCGCCTTTCGGATGAATTGTATTTAATGAATCATCGATCAAAAACATTGCATGGGGATATGAGCCAAAGAGAGCGAACACGCACCATTAATCGTTTTAAGAATAATGAAATTCAAATTCTGGTGGCAACTGATGTCGCTGCAAGAGGGATTGACGTTGATGACATCACTCACGTCATTAACTTTGACTTACCAAGGCAGGTGGAAGACTATATTCATCGAATTGGTCGTACAGGCAGGGCGGAGAGAAAAGGTAAGGCCATTAGCCTGGTCGTCGATAAAGAAAAATTCATGCTACAGAAGATTGAAAAATACGCAAACATCAAAATCGAGATCATTAAATCCACCCATAGTACCTCTGATGTTTCCTTGGTTTACAAGAAAAAAGAGAGCGGCTTTAAAAAGAAAAGAAGATCTTCGGTTCGCAATAAAAAGAAAGATAAATATACTTTCTCAAGTAAAAGAAAAAAACTAGCATTTAAGACTGATGCAAAAACAAAATCAAAACCAAGAAGAAAGCCTGTTAAAAAAAATACTAAGCCACAAGCTTCAATTTCTTAATTTTTTTATTTACCCTTCCTTATACATAGGTTATTTTTCAGGAAATTCTAAAGATATTTTCCCAATTTTTTGTGATCGGTAATCTTGCAAAATAATAACTGCTGATTTTCTTAAATCAGGATTATTGCCTTTGAGTAACATGTGTTTTTTTATGGCAATGGCCTCAATAATATCTTCGGATGGTTGATTAATGATTGTTTTGTCAAGTTTATAACGGTCGATTAAATTCCATGAGTAATTTTCTTTCAAACAATCGAGTAAGTACAGTGCTGCTTCAGTTTCATCATACGCATTGATTCCGATAATGTTTGAGGCGGCTAAATAGTTACCTTGTATTTCACTTTCAATTTTATGCCACATCAAGCCTGGGGTATCGGTTAAAACAAAATCATTATCAACAATAATTCTTTGTTGCATTTGGGTGACCGCAGGAACATCCCCAGTTTTAGCAATCTTTTTTTGCGTTAATAGATTAATGAGGGAGGATTTGCCAACGTTTGGTATTCCAATAATGATAGCTCGGACAGGCTTGACGCTTGTTCCTCGGTGAGGCACAAGCTTCATGCACGCATTTTTTATGTCAACTTTATTTTTTTTATTTTTAGCTGATACGGCAAGTGCTGAAATATTTGTCTCTTTTTGAAAAAAATTAATCCATTGTTTAGTAACTTTTTCATCTGCAATATCAGACTTATTGAGCAATTTAAGGTGCGGCTTAGCACGATTTTTAATAATTTGATTTAACATCGGATTTTCAGATGAGTGAGGCAGTCTCGCATCTACCACTTCAATGACAAGATCGTTGTATTTGAGATTTTTTTCAAAATCTTTTTTTGCTTTGGTCATGTGACCAGGAAACCATTGAACCGCCATATTATCCCTCTGTAGTTAAGCTTATTATAATGTAAACTTAAACGCATGGAAAAAACCTACGAGATAAGACCTGATCAGTCAATTGAGCTATTAAAAGAGCTTCATATTTTGACTCGCGATCAAAAGCTCAATCAGGACTCCAGAAGAAAATTAAAGCAAATTTATCATCTTGCAAACTTTATAGAACCCATTATTCAAACATATGAAAAAAAGCCCTTTACCTTAATTGATCATGGGGCAGGGAAGTCTTATCTGGGATTTATTTTGTATGACCTCATCATCAAAAACACGTTGGGCAAAATCATAGGGGTTGAAATCAATAAGGAGTTGGTGAAAAAATCAATCCAATTGATGCAGAAATTTAAATTTCCAAACATGTCGTTCATGTCACAAGATATTGCTTCCAGTAACGAGATAATTAAAAATGCAGAAATTGTTACAGCTCTGCATGCTTGTGATACTGCTACAGATGAGGCGATTGATTTTGCATTACAAAAAAATGCAGACTGGGTTGTGGTCATCCCTTGCTGTCAGGCTGAGGTATATCAGCACTTAAAAAAAAATAAATCTAACAACCTCAATCATCATCTAGTTGAACTATATCGCCATGGAATTCACTCAAGAGAATTTGGAAGTATGTTAACAAACGTATTAAGGTGCCTAAAGCTTGAATATCATGGTTTTAAAGTCACGGTGACAGAGCTGGTCGGCTGGGAACATTCTATGAAAAATGAAATCATAATAGCTGAGAATATTAAGCAAAAGAAGCCAT
Organism: Methylophilales bacterium MBRSF5; assembly: GCA_001044335.1. Taxonomy (NCBI): domain Bacteria; kingdom Pseudomonadati; phylum Pseudomonadota; class Betaproteobacteria; order Nitrosomonadales; species Methylophilales bacterium MBRSF5. The sequence goes on along the minus strand of CP011001.1, from coordinate 781,153 downwards.
CTGCAGGCGCCCGCATTGAAAAATTATTGACTGATTTTGACTTATCAGAGTTACAATCTCGATTCTTAAATATTTAAATAACTCACGGGAGACCATCTTGAACAAATTTCTTTTCTCATTCTGTTTATTAACTAGCTCAGTATTCGCTAATGACTTTACAGGGACATACCAATGCGAAGGAAATGATGTTAGTGAAGGGGCATATCAAGGTGAGGTGATTATGAAAAAAATCCCTGAATTCAGCAAAGATAATTATGCGAGTTATGACTTTGTATTAAAGGTCCCAGGTTTTGGTGATTATTATGGATTTGCATCGGCGAACGGTCTGGATGTGGCTGTTTATTTCGCATTAGATGATCGCAAAAATGAAGATTATGGTGTAGGAATTGCTAAATTTAAACAGTCAGAAAATCAATCATGGAGTTTTCACAAATTCTATTTTGAACCAGGCTATAAAGGAGGTAATACAGGCTTTGAAGATTGTATCCAAGTTAAAAAATAAGGTGTTGATTTATTAAAATTTTATACCCAAATTCCTTACCGGTTAGTCAAAATGTTGATGAAATCAAAAGGCTGATTGATAACAACCAAGTCATTATTTTTTGTGGCGAAACAGGTTCAGGAAAAACAACTCAACTACCTAAAATCTGCCTTGATTTAGGTCGAGGACAAAAAAAAATAATTGGCCATACTCAGCCAAGAAGAATCGCAGCTCGATCGGTTGCATCACGAATAGCTGAAGAACTTGAGGTGGACTTAAGTCAGGAGGTCGGTTTCAAGGTCCGATTTACTGATAAAACATCCAATAAAACTAAAATTAAGGTTATGACCGACGGAGTCCTACTGGCTGAGACGCAAACAGACCCATTGCTAAAAAAATATGACACTCTAATTATCGACGAGGCACATGAGCGAAATCTTAATATCGATTTTTTAATTGGCTTCATCAAACAACTTCTCCCCAAAAGACCCGATTTAAAAATAATTATCACTAGCGCCACCATTGATGTCGACAAATTTTCAAAACATTTTAACAATGCGCCAACGCTTGAAATATCGGGAAGAACATTTCCAGTCGAGACGCTGTATCGCCCGATGAAAAATATTGAAGAGGAGGATGTGTTATCGATTGAGGAGTCGGTCTATGAGGTGATACAAGAGATAGGCCGCCAATCCGGAGATGTCCTGGTTTTTCTTCCTGGCGAAAAAGACATACATGACATTCGCCGTTATTTGAATGAGATGCTAAATCATGATTACGAGGTCCTCCCACTCTTTTCAAGGCTTCCTGTCCCAGATCAGCAGAAAATATTTACGACCAGTACAAAAAAAAGAATCATCCTGGCTACTAATATTGCCGAAACATCATTAACCGTCCCAAATATTAAATTTGTCATTGATTCAGGGCTGGCGCGAGTGGTCCGATACAATCCAAGATTGCGGATCGAACAACTACTCATCGAGAAAATTTCTCAGGCAGCCGCTAATCAGAGAACCGGTCGATGCGGTCGAATCGCACCAGGTGTGTGTTACCGGCTGTATGACGAGGATGATTTTAATAACCGATCAGAGTATACCGATCCAGAAATAATGCGTAGCTCGCTTGCATCCGTAATTTTAAGAATGGCAAGTTTGAACTTAGGCGATGTGGAAGTCTTTCCATTTATTGATGCTCCTTTTAAAAAATTTATTCAAGATGGTTATGACTTATTATTTGAGCTTCATGCGGTTGAGAAAAACCGTGCCATTACTGAGCTGGGTCGCACAATGGCCCAAATACCAATAGACCCTGTTTTTTCCAGAATCATTATTGAAGCCTCCAAGCAGCATTGTCTGTCTGAAATTATTCCTATCATTGCAGCAATATCTGTGGCTGACCCCATTGAAAGACCTTTTGACAAGCTGGAAGAAGCAGAGAAGGCTCAAATGAACTTTCATGATCCAAGGTCTGGCTTTATGAGTTTTTATAGACTCTGGTTACTTCTGTTAGATGAGGTTAGGAGCAAGAAGATTAAAGACTTTGCAGTCTTTTGTAAAAAGTATTATTTATCTTTTACTCGGATGCGTGAGTGGCAAGAGATGCATAAACAGCTTATGCAAATCGTCGAAGAATTGGGTTATCGGTTAAATAATAAAGAATCAACTTATGACCAGATACACCAATCTTTATTGAGCGGCCTTTTAAGGAACATTGGTTTTAAAGAAGTTGAATCTAATTATTATTTAGGATGTAAAAGTTTAAGGTTTCTTATTGGACCTAAACTGTTTCGAAATAAAAAATTTAAATGGATTATGGCGGCAGAGATTATTGATACAGGTAAATTCTATGCTCAATGTATTGCTGAAATTAATGACCAGTGGATTGAGAAATATGCAGAACATCTTCTTGAGGCTGAATATTCAAACCCTAGATTTAATAAAAAACTAAATCGTGTAGATGCCACACAGAAGCTATCATTATTTGGTCTAGTGATCGTTCCAGACCGGACCATTCATTACGGACCAATCAATCCAGAATTATCTAAATCAATATTTATTCGACAAGGAATAGTTGAAAACCAATATATCAGCCCAGGTCTGTTCTGGATGGAAAATCAAAAACTGATCAGAGAAATTGAGGACCTAGAACATAAATCAAGAAGAAGAGACATTTTGATCAACGATGATGTGTTATTTGAGTTTTACGATGAAAAAATTAGTGAAAATGTCATCAATGCCGCTGGCTTTGAACACTGGCGAAAGGGGGTTGAAAAAAATCAACCTGAATACCTGTTCCTAACAAAAGAATATTTGATGCAGCACAGTGCCAAAGATATTACAGAAACTGTGTATCCTAATCACATCACCATCAACCAGCAAAAGTATCAATTGAAATATCATTTTGAACCCAATCACCCTCGTGACGGATTAACAATTGCAATCCCATTGCCAAACTTGAATTTAATTGATAGTTCAGCGTTAGACTGGTTGGTGCCTGGGTTATTAAAGGAAAAGATTACCTGGTCATTTAAGAACCTACCCAAAGATATTCGTAGAAAATGTATTCCGGTGAAAGATTGGCTAGAAAAATTCTTGGAGTATCCGAGGCAGGGAAGTTTTAAGGAAACATTTACTCGTTTTATTTGGAAATACGTTGACCCTAATTTTTTAATGTCAGATGATTATTTTGCTTCCATCCCAAGTCATTTAAAAATTAAATATGAAGTCATCAATGACCAAGGGAAGATGATTGATCTTAATGAAGATCTTGATTTATTAAAAAAAGAATATAAAAAAAATGTTGAGGCAGTGGTTGAGCGTATTCAATTTAATATAGAACAGGATGGAATTACGAGCTGGTCGATAGACGAATTACCGATTAAGGTTGAGCAAACCATTAATGGAAAAAAATTTGAGGCCTACCCAGCTTTTGTTGATTATCAAAATTCGATATCCATTGAGGTGTTTGATAACCCTAAGCGCGCAGAAAAAAATCATTTACAAGGGCTAAGAAGATTAATTTATTTTCATTTTAAGGAGAGGTTTAAGCGAATCCAAAAAATACCACCCGATCTCTCTGAAGCAGCAATTGCCTTATCAACACAAATACCTCCAAAAGATTTGATGGAAAATTTATGTGATGTAATTGTTGATGAAATGATTGGCCATAAGACCAATATAAGAAAACAAATTGATTATGAACAATTGATCAATGATGGAAGAAATAACTTACCCAGAATGATTGATCATATGACAATGCATTTAAATAAGATTGCTTCCGTCTATAGAGAGATTCAAAAGTTACGTCAATCACAAAGTTATATCGAGGAGATTGAGGATGACATCGAGGAGCAGTTAGAAGCTCTGTTGCCTCCTTATGAAAAACCTCTTTTTCAATATGACAAACTTCAATATATTCCAAAATACCTAGAGGCTCTGAAATTGCGCATTGAAAAATACCCGCAGCGAATGGATCATGATCAAGAGTGTATCTCACAATACAATCGAATTAAAAATAAATGGGTGGAAAAAGTATTAGGATTTGTTGAAAATGAATTAGAAATCCCAGAAGCATACATTGACTTTCAATGGAAACTCCAAGAATTGAGAGTATCTTTTTTTGCTCAGGAGCTTAAAACTAACTCTCCCATCTCAGTCAAGCGGATGGATAAAGAATGGGCACAAATATTAAGAGAATACCAATAAGTGAAAGTGAACCTTAAAAAACTACCAGTTGAGATTAGCGAGACGGATCGATTTCGCTCACTTCACCTTGAGACTGACTCCATTCAAAGTTCGATGGATATTTCAGACCCGATCCATCTAACTCTTAAATATACCCAAGTGACAGCGCTGCTACTGCTATTTAATAGACATCCAACAAACATCACCATCCTCGGCTTAGGCGCAGGATCATTAACAAAATTCTTTTTCTATTTTTGTGCTAGAACCAAACTAAAAACCATTGAAATCAATAGGCAGGTAATCAATGTAGCTAGGATGATGTTTGAAGTCCCCAAGGATACCTCAAGACATAAAGTGATTGAGCAGGACGCAATGGACTTTCTTACAAAAAAGAATAAACATGAAGTATTAATTTCAGATTTATTTGACGGCTATGGGATTCCAAAACAATTTACACAAAAGAAATATTTTCAAACTTGTCATGACAGAATAACAAAACAAGGAATTTTTATTATTAATTTATGGGGTTCTGATAAAAATACACCCAGGTATATCAAAGAACTCAAAGATATTTTTTCAAAGGCAATAGTTGTTGAATCTGATGACCCAGGAAATATCATGGTGTTTTGTTTCAAGGAACATTTTAAATTCTCTTCAAATAAGAAAATGGAATACCGATTAAAACTTTTACAAGCCAAAATAAATTTTGATTTAAACTTTTTTTATAAGAGAATGCTGAAAAGAAATAAACAATTATTTGAGAATATACATTGTCACTAGAAAAAATTTCCCTTTTTGCCACATGCCCTAGAGGACTAGAAAAATTCCTCTTTAACGAAATTAGAACACTCGATGGTCAAAAAATAAAAGTTCATGATGGCGGGGTATCTTTTAATGGCAATCAGGACAGTATGTACTCCTTAAACTTAACTTCAAGGTATGCCACTAGAGTATTAAAAAGATTATCATACGGTCAATTCAAGTCTGAAAATGACTTATATCAGGCAGCAATGAAAGTAAAATGGGATGATATTTTTCCCGTAAATAAAACCATAAAAGTTTCAACAACTTCAATTAAAACCTCTTTAAAAAGTATTGATTTTGTGACCTTAAAAATTAAAGATGCCATCTGTGATGTGTTTAACCAAAAATATAAACAGCGCCCCAATGTTGATGTGAGAGATCCTGATATTAAAGTACATCTTTTTTTAGAAAAGAATAATTATATTATTTACATTGATTCATCTGGCAAGCCACTTTATCAAAGAGAATATCGACAAAAAACAATCGAGGCTCCTCTAAAAGAAAATCTGGCGGCAGGCATAATTACTCTATCTGAGTGGGATTTTAAGGTGCCACTATTAGACCCAATGTGCGGAAGCGGCACGCTCCCGATTGAAGCCGCCATGATGGCATTAAATATCTATCCTGGAATGAACCGCATGTTTGGATTTCACCATTGGTATGACTTTGATAAAGAGGTATTTCACAAAATTAAAGTACAGCTAAAAGAAAAGCAAATAGAAAAAGAATTACATATTTATGCTTCTGATATTGATCGCCAGGCCTTTAATGCGGCATCAACCAACATCGACCAGATGGGATTGAAGCCCTATATACGAATTAATAATCGCCGATTTGAAACATCGAATGCACCCAATGATCATGGTGTGATTGTTTGTAATCCACCTTATGGGGTGAGGTTAGACGAGTCTGAAAAGCTTCTTGAAAGTTATCAGCTTTGGGGATCTGTTTTAAAAAAAGAATTTTCCGGCTGGAGAGCATACTTTATTAGTAATGATATGGCTTTTCCAAGAGGTTTGAGATTATCTGCCAGCAAAAAGACCCCGCTATATAACGGGGCCTTGGATTGCAGATTATTTGAGTTTGTCATGGTTGCTGGTAGCAACCGCAAGCTTAAGCAAGAGAATTAAGTGCACTTTCGTAATCTGGTTCTTCGGTAATTTCAGAGACTAATTCACTGTGCATGACGGTATTATTCTCATCAACCACAATAACCGCTCTTGAAGTTAGTCCTTGTAGGCTGGAATCGTTAATTGCCACACCGAATGCATTAGCAAAACCAGCTATGTCTCTAAAGGCAGATAATGTTTCAACATTTTCTACACCTTCTGCTCCACAGAATCTTTTTTGTGCAAATGGTAGATCTGCTGAGATACATAACACCACAGTATTATTTAACTTGGCCGCTTCATCATTAAATCGTTTGACTGAAAGTGCACAGGTCGGCGTATCAATACTTGGAAAGATATTCAGAATTTTTCTTTTGCCAGCATAATGTTCTAATGACACATTTTCTCTTTTTTGATTAGCAAGATTAAAATCTGCGATTGAGGATCCTTTTTCAGGGAACTGACCGCCAATTTTGACCGGGTCTCCTTTAAGTGTAACTGATGACATTTTTCTCTCCATAAAGTCTTAAAGATATCGTGAATAAATAAAGATATCAGGTAAAATTAAAACATGCAAAGTAATTCAGAATCCAAGTTTATTCACCTCAGATGTCACAGCGAATATTCAATAACAGACGGTATTGTTAGGCTTGGTGATTATGTTTCTTTAGCAAAAGAATTGGAATTAGAATCGCTAGCAATCAGTGACCTAAGTAACGTTTTTGCAGCCGTTAAATTTTTTAAGTTAGCGACCAGTAATGGAATTAAGCCAATCATCGGAGCCGATGTTTACATCCAGAATGAAGACAATCGAGACCAATCAAGTCGCCTGTTATTGATTTGTCAAAATAAACAAGGTTATCTGAATTTATCTAAATTACTGTCAAGAGCGTACACAGAAAATCAATACAGAGACCGACCAGAAATAAAGCTCGAGTGGTTGTTTTCAGATTTGAACCATGGGTTAATTTGCCTTTCAGGGTTTAATTTTGGTGCGATTGGACAAAGTCTTCTTTCGCAAAAAAAAGAGAAAGCTATTCACATAGCCAAACAGTTAAAAGAAGCTTTTGATGATCGGTTTTACTTTGAGGTCCAGCGTTACGAGGTTGCAAAAAAAGTCGAGGAGCAGGAAAATTTAGTTTTAGCGATAGCTCAACTTGGTTATGATTTAGATATTCCCCTGGTCGCCACCCAACCAATTCAATTTATTAAAAAAGAAGACTTTCAGGCCCATGAGGCAAAAACATGTATTGCTGAAGGATACGTGCTTGGAGATCAGCGTAGACCAAAAAATTTTACTGCTGAACAATACTTCAAAACACCTGAGGAGATGGTCGCTTTATTTGATGATATTCCGTCAGCGATAAGTAATACTTTAGAAATTAGCAAAAGGTGTAATTTTGAATTTGATTTAGGGAATGTTTTCCTTCCTGATTTTCCAATTCCGGAAGGGTTAACCATTAATGAGTATTTGGAAAAAACTGCCATCGATGGATTAGAGAAAAAACTTAAAAATTTATATCCTGAAGAGGAGAATTTTAAGACTCAAGAAAAAAAGTATCTGGATCGATTACATTTTGAGATCAATGTTATCAATCAAATGGGCTATGCTGGTTATTTCTTAATCGTTGCAGACTTTATTAACTGGGCAAAAGAAAATAATGTTCCGGTTGGCCCAGGTAGGGGTTCAGGTGCAGGCTCTGTGGTGGCTTTTGCTCTTGGTATTACTGACCTTGATCCGCTCTCTTACAACTTACTGTTCGAGAGATTTTTGAACCCTGAGCGGGTTTCCATGCCGGATTTCGATATTGATTTTTGCCAAGAGGGTCGTGACCGAGTTATTGAGTACGTAAAAGAACGATATGGTTATGACGCCGTTAGTCAGATCGTTACCTTTGGTACCATGGCCGCTAGGGCGGTGATAAGAGATGTTGGCCGAGTGCTAGATTTACCCTTTCCTTTTGTTGACGGCATTGCCAAGTTAATCCCTATGGAACTAGGCATAACTTTAAAAGACGCCATTGAAAAAGAAGAACAAATTCAACAAAGAATAAAAAATGAAGAGGAAGTAAAAGAACTTTTTGATCTTGCCCTAAAGCTAGAGGGCTTGGTTAGAAATGTAGGGATGCATGCCGGAGGTGTTCTGATAGCACCTGGAAAAATTTCAGACTACTCACCTTTATATTGCCAAGAAGGTGGTGAGGGTATGGTGAGTCAATTTGACAAAGATGATGTGGAATCCATCGGCCTTATTAAATTTGACTTCCTTGGCTTAAGAACCTTAACCATTCTTTCTATGGCTCTTAATAACGCCAATAAAATGAGAACCACCGAAGGCAAATCACCTATCCAATTAGATGATATTCCGCTAGATGATGAAGAGACCTTTGAGTGGTTAAGTAATGCGAATACGACGGCAGTTTTCCAATTGGAATCAAGGGGCATGAAGGATATGCTGAAACAGGCCAAACCGGACTGCTTTGAGGATATTATTGCCTTGGTTGCTTTATATCGTCCCGGCCCAATGGATTTGATTCCAGATTTTTGTAAAAGAAAACATGGGCAACAATTGGTATCTTATCCCCATCCATCCACAGAAGGGATCTTGAAAGAAACCTATGGGATTGCGGTTTATCAAGAGCAGGTGATGCAAATCGCTCAGACTGTTGCTGGTTATACTCTGGGTGGAGCAGACCTTTTAAGAAGGGCTATGGGTAAGAAAAAAGTGGAAGAAATGGATGCCCAGCGAGAGGTGTTTATTCATGGAGCCACTCAAAACGGCTTAGAAAAACAACAGGCCTCAAACCTATTCGACTTACTTGAAAAGTTTGCTGGATATGGTTTTAACAAATCTCATGCGGCTGCTTATGCAAAAATAGCCTATCAAACTGCCTATTTAAAAAGACATTACACTTCATCATTTATCGCAGCCTCAATGTCTGCAGATATGAATAATACAGATAATATTGCACTCTTATTTGATGATTGCGTACTTAATAAAATTAAACTGCTTCCTCCATCGATTAATTATAGTGTATTTAGATTTCAGCCATTAAATGATAAAGAAATCCTCTACGGATTAGGAGCCATCAAAGGAACTGGGTTGGCTGCGATTGAAGTCATTTTAGAGGATAGAAATAGCAATGGACCTTACCAGTCACTATTTGAATTTTGTGTGCGACTTGATTTACGAAAAGTAAATCGGAAGGTAATAGAATCGTTGATTCGTGCCGGCGCCTTTGATGAGTTAGAAAAAAATAGGGCTTCCTTATTAGCATCTATTAATCAAGCCATATCTCTAGCAGAGCAATCAAAATCTCATATGGGTCAGGACTCTCTCTTTGGTGAAGAAGCGAATAAAGAAGTGACTAATTATGTTGCAACAGATGAGTGGGATAGTAAAAGGCAAATTTATGAAGAGAAGGTGGCCTTAGGTTTTTATTATAGCGGTCATCCTTTTTCACATTACAAAGAAATGGTTCGGGCGATGTATCCTCAGTCATTACGTGATGCAAGACCATCGAATAATAACCAATGGTTGTCTGGTGTAGTGATGGCGGTCAGAAATAGAATGACTCAACGAGGAAAAATTGCCATCGTGACTCTTGATGATGGTGAAGGGAGATTAGACATGATTGTTGGAAGTAAATTATTATCCACGGTCTACCCGCTGATTAAAGAAGATCAATTATTGATCGTGGAAGGTAAGGTCAGCCCGGATGAATTTACTGGAGGTAATCGGGTATCAGCAGTGAATATTTTTGATCTATTAACTGTGCAAAGTCGAAAAACAAAACAAATAAAAATCAATGTGGGTGAGAATCTGAACCCTGAACAACTAAAGTTATTATTGAAACCTTACAGCAACGGAGCCTATCCGCAAGAGATTGGAAGGTGTCCAGTGGTGATTGAGTATCAAAATCAAGAGGGATCTGCAGAAATTAAATTGGGTGACAATTGGGCTGTTGCTCCTCATGAAAACCTTATCTTTGATCTGAAAAAATCATTTCAGGATGAGAATGTTAAAATCATTTATAATTAGCCACGGATAAGTTATATAGATAATCTGATTATGAAACTACATTACTTAGAATTTGAAAAACCACTACAACAATTAGCTTCCAAAGTTGAAGAGCTTGAGTTAGCTCATAGAGATAATCCAAAATTAAACATCTCAAAAGAAGTCAAACAATTGCAAAATAAAACAGACGATTTGTTGCATCAGATATACGATGAATTAACCCCATGGCAAATATCTCAGGTCTCTCGCCATCCGCAACGACCTTATACCAGTGATTACATTGAAAATATTTTTACTAACTTTCAAGAGTTACATGGCGATCGAGCCTTTGCAGATGACCCTGCAATTATTGGCGGCCTGGCTGAGTTTGAGGGTGGGCCCGTGATGGTGGTGGGACAACAAAAAGGACGAGATACCAAGGAAAGACAATACCGTAACTTTGGTATGCCGCGACCTGAAGGTTACCGTAAGGCACTCAGATTATTTCACTTAGCAGAAAAATTTAATCTTCCACTTATCACATTAATTGATACCCCAGGCGCATATCCTGGAATTGGGGCTGAAGAGAGGGGTCAGTCAGAAGCGATTGCAAGAAATTTATATGCGATGAGTGAACTGAAAACCCCATCCATAGGGATTGTTATAGGTGAGGGAGGTTCTGGCGGTGCATTGGCACTCGGAGTCGTCGATCATCTAATGATGCTCCAGTATTCTACTTATTCAGTGATATCACCTGAAGGTTGTGCATCGATTCTTTACAAAGACGCAAAAAAAGCTGACATTGCGGCAGAAAGTCTTGGGATCACGGCCGATCATCTAAAAAAAGTGGGTCTAGCTGATGAAGTAATTCCTGAGCCTCTCGGTGGAGCACATCGCGATATTGATGCGATCATGGAATCTGTCCGACAGGCACTGATTAAACAATTGAGTCGCTTAAAAAAACAACCCATAGATATTTTATTAAGCACAAGGTATCAGAGGTTGATGAGTTATGGTGAATTTCAGTCCTAATCTATGAATGAGCTCGTTAACTTTGTTGAGCAATCATTTTTAAAACAGAAACTTAAAAAAAATTGTCACCTCCTCGTTGGAGTAAGTGGCGGTATCGATTCCGTTGTTCTTGGACACGCCCTAAGTCAATTAAGATCAAAATACCCATTTGATTTAAATTTTATTTACATTGATCACCAATTGCATCCAGATTCAAAAAAATGGTCCACCACAGTAAAACGGCTCGCACAAAAATTATCGATTCAATATATTTATGAAAAAGTCACAATCGATCAGGATCTTAAATTAGGTACCGAAGGCGCTGCCAGAAAACATAGGTACCTAGCATTCCAAAAACATCAACAAGATATTTTAGTGCTCGCCCAACATGAAGACGATCAGCTTGAAACTTTACTGCTTCAGCTTGCCAGAGGGGCTGGATCAAAGGGTTTGAGCTGCATGCCTGAGTACCATGAAAAATTAAAAATTTGGAGACCGTTATTAGGTGTGAGTAAGCATCTAATTCATAGATATCAACAAGAACATAAACTCAAATTTATTGAAGATTCGTCAAACCAAGATAATAAATACGATCGAAATTACTTAAGAAACAAAGTGATTCCCTTAATTAAAAAAAGATTTCCACAGTTTGCGACCACCTCTGGAAGATCCGTTAAGCATATTGCTGATGCCTATAACCACCAAAATTCAATGCATGCAGAACTCTATGAGAATGTGCTTGAGGGCAGCAATCAATTAAATGGCCTGAAATTAAAAAAACTATCTGATTACGATATGGGTAACGTCATTCGTTTTTGGTTAAACGAACATCAGGTTTTAATGCCTAGCATAAAAGTTCTTGGACAAATTATAGGCCAGGTTAAAAAGATCCATTCTGAAAGTAATATCAAAATTAAGGTCGACCACTTTTATATTTGCTCTTTTAATCAATTATTATATTTAGTTAAAAACAATGATGCATCATTTAAAAAAGTCATCTGGACCAGTCAAAAGAAAATAATCTTAGATAATAATAGAATGATTATTATTAAAAATAAGGGTGGTCAAGGAATTCACCAAGAAAGATTAAAAAAAAATACAATTGAAATTGATCAACCTCGAAACATGAGCGCCAAGATTAAAATACATCCTCATCAGCCAGCAAGAACCCTGCAGTACATTTTTCAAAAAAATAAAATTCCGCCATGGGAGAGAATAAACTATCCTGTTGTTTACTTTAATAACAAAGCAGTAACGATTCCGGGAATTGCAACAGATATCAATTATCTATGCAAGAATGATGAAGCTGGGTTAAGCTTTGAATTAAGAATAATTTAAATAACAATTATGAGCTTTAAGTTACGCCTTATCTTGATTGTCAACACTCTGCTTATATTAAGTATCGTCTTAAGTTTAATTCTTATTGTATTAAATTCAGCTAAGAATACTAAAAGTGAGATTTTATCTTCAAAACAGTTAGCGTCCTATGCCATTAGGCAATCCATTCAAAAAAATCCAGAATATATAAAATATCTAGAGGCAAACCGAACGCTCGGGATTTCCGAACTCATCACGGTGAGACACCTTTTGATCGAGTATTACAATAAAGATGACTTGTTACTTGAGACTAATTTAAATCAAAATACGCAGGCACTCACTCCCGCATGGTTTTCTTTTTTGCTATCGTGGAAACAAAAAGAGAATTATGAGCATGAAATTATTCCACTAAACGTGTCTGGAAAAGACATTGGTTACATTAAACTAACACCAGATCCTACCTCAGAATTTAATGAAATATGGGAACAGTTTAAAAACAGCTTACTTGTTACAATTATTTTTGTGCTCTTGATTAATGTATCTATTTTTATTATCTTTTCGCGAATACTGTCTCCCATTAATCAGCTTATTGAGTCTTTTGATCGGCTAGCAAAAAAACAATTTAACGTTGCCGTACCTCTTCCTAAAATTTTAGAGTTCAATACGTTATCCAGAAAATTTAATGTCATGGCACGTCAATTAAAAAAAAATAATGACGAAATCATGCGACTTAATCGGGCCGTAGTGAATATCCAAGAGGACGAAAAGAAATCTATATCACGAGATTTGCACGACGACTTTGCCCAATCGCTTGCGGCTATTCAGGCTGAGGCATATGTCGCCACTGAAAAGCAGAGCCAAGCTTTCAAAAATGTACAACTTAAAAAAATAATAAGTATCAGTAAATCAATGATCCAAGATTTAAGGACCCTGTTGCAAAGTTTAAACCTTGGGATCATTGATGAGGTGGGTATTGAGACGGCACTGAATGACCTAATAGACCAATGGATTAAGAAAAATAAGCAAAAAAATGTGGAGCTTGAAATAAATATAACTGAAAAATTAGATGTTCTTGATAAGCGGCAAATAATTAACCTCTACCGCATTATTCAAGAGTGCCTCACAAATATTAGCAAGCATAGCGACTCAAAAAAAACATCCATCTCAATTTTGGAGAAGAAAGATCAACTTAAGATAATGGTTAGAAATAATGGCATACGTAAAACTAAAATAAAGACCTCAAAACTAGGATTGATCGGGATGAGAGAGCGAGTAGCGGCATTAAGTGGCAGCTTTTCCGCTAAAAAAATCAAGGACAACTTTGTTGTTACAGTTTTAATTCCGCTGACTGGTAATTGAGTCGGGACTAATACACTGGCATTCGTGACAAATCCCCTTCATTGAGTTGTAGATACAAGGTTATATTCACCATGTAGTTTGATTTTATTTAATTTCACAAGCTTTTTACTATTTTTTTATTCTCCCAAAAAATAGGCAATAAAAAACCCCAACGTGTTGGGGTTTTTTCTTAAAGATAAATTTAACCGTCCATACCGATGTCATAAATCTCAACTTCTGATTCCATGATCTCACCTGTCACTCCGTTGATCTCTACTTCAACTTCGTGGCCAATTTTTTCAGAATAAATATCAAACTCATAAACAGGAAGATCACCTTCAAACGCATACTCTCTTTCAACCACCTTGCCTGGCGTATTCTCTAGAGCAATCTTTTCTGCCTCTTCAGCAGAAATCTTAACTGCGCCTACAAAGGCCTTGTCATCCGCGGCAACCTCAACTTCCTCGTCAGAAAGTTCAGTTGTAGCTACGTTACATTCGATTTCAATCTCTTTGCCGTCCTTGGTTTTGATATCGAGCTCATACACAGCTTGGCCATCTTCAACCTCACGTTCGAGTGAGACAATGTTCCCACCATATTTTTTATGGACTGCCATGAAACATTTATCTAAACCAGAGGTAAGAGATTTGGCAATTTCTTCTTCAGTGTGAGCTGCCATACCCAATGATGAAAAAGATATGAGAGCTGCGAGTGTTGCTTTTTTTAACATTTTATTTAAATTCCTATGTGAATAATTTGTAAAATCAATTTTAATGACTTGGACGGTGAAGAAAAGTTCATCTCAATAATGTTTATATCCCGACTAGACGGGACAAAATCCTGTTTCAATTAGCTTATCAATTATTAGTATAGAAGCTCTATAACAATCTCAGGAAAAAATCCTTATGCATGAGCTTTTCAAATTCAACCTCCACTTTTTTTTCATAGTAAGTCTTTTGTTGGTGGGATGTGCCGATAATAAGAATGAAGAACTAGCATTTGTTACAACGGAAAAGGGCGGGGTGAGTATCATCAATCTTGAGACTTATGAGGTTACACAACAACTTGAGAATAAAGATAAGCCAAGAGGAGTTGGGATCACTCGAGACGGACGATATCTAGTAACCGCTAACAAGGGGAGTGCGTCGATTAATCTGATCGACCTCAGATCAGATAACCAAAATAAGCAGATAGAGGTTGGGGAAAATCCAGAATTTATTCGAGTGTACGGCGATCATGTCTTCGTATCCACTGAACCGTCATCAAAAGGTAAACCGATGCCCGAAAAAAAACATGATGCAGCAAAAAAAGAAGATGACGACGATGACGATGACGATGAGGAGGAGGAGCCAGCCCGAATCAAGGTGGTCAATATCACCAACGGAAAAATAATTCAAGACATCGAGGCAGGGATTGAGACGGAGGGCATTGAGTTCACCCATGACAGACAGGCGATTATTGTCACGAATGAGAATGACAGTACTGTGAGTGTGCATGACATCAAGTCCGGTGATCAACTTGCATCCATCGATTTAAAGGATCACGGTAAGAGACCAAGGGGTATTAAACGATCGCCGGTTGGAAATTTTTACGCGGTAACCATGGAGCATAGTGATAATGTGGTCTTGATTACAAATGAGCTGAATAAATATGCTGTGGTCGAGTCCATTCCGACGGGTAAAAATCCTTATGGTTTGATGTTTAGTGAAGATGGCCAGCGTCTGTATGTCCTGGCAAGCAAGTCGCAACAGATGCTTGTGTATGATATGGCGTCCAGAGAAGAATTTAGGACGGTTGACCTGAACGCTAGGCGATGCTGGCATATGAGTTTTAGCCCGAGCGGCGAGGATATTCTCATTGCTTGCGGTGGCTCTGATGATTTTCTTGTTCTCGATGCCATGACCTATGCCGAGAAGAAGCGCCTTAACGTGCCTGGCAAGCCATGGGGTGTGATCACCTATCCAAAAACTTTCGGTAGCCTAGATGAACCTGTGTATAAATAGAGTTTTTAAACTATAATTTTGTTTTCTTATGTAAAGTTAACTGTAGATGGCCACACTTTTAATTGTTGATGATCATGAAATTATCCGAAAGGGGATTAAGAGTGTGTTGTCGACGCACCCCGAAGTAGATGATATCCATGAGGCTGGCAACGGTTCAGATGCTTACCAGCTGATGAACAATCAGGTGTTTGATTTAATCATCCTGGACATTAATTTACCCGGCATCAGTGGTGTTGAGACTTTGAGAAAAATTTTACAGAAATACCCCAGTCAAAAAATACTGATGCTATCAATGCATGAGAATCCGGCCATCATTCACCAGGTGATGACGGCAGGGGCGATGGGTTTTATTAGCAAGGGTGAATTTGCTGAAAACTTAAACACGGCTGTGAAGACTATCCTTTCAGGTAAAGTCTTTATCTCACAAGAGCTATCTGACGCTGTTCAGACTAGTCAATCTAATAAAACAAATTTAAATATACTCACGACCCGTGAGTTTGAGGTATTAAAATTACTCGCTTCAGGGAAGACGAACAGTGAGGTGGCAGAGCTCCTCAATATAAGTCCTAAGACTGTGGCTAATAAACTGGCGCTTATAAAAGAAAAAATGGAGGTCAGTTCTGATTTTGAGTTATTCCACGCGGCTAAAGAAAATAACCTGATCTAGATTAATAGAAGATAGAAGTCAGAGCACCGTAGAAAATATTAATCAGTGTAAACAGAATAATCATGCCTACGGCCACACCAATTACTAATAATAAATCGTCATTCATAAGATACAGATATAAATTAAGTTAATTAAAGTTAAATTTTATGTGGATTAAATGATTTCGTGAGAGGGACAGAATCCTGACAAAACGGGATTTTATCCCGATCTGCAAGCTCATTGGTGAAGTTTGATCTTTAAAAATTCGAGGATTGGGTAAAAAAATATTTAATTTCGAGCAGAATACAAAAAGTGTTTATATTTAATCAAGAAAAATCATTTTTGTTGTTGGTTGTTGCAAAAAAACAACATAGTTAAAAAAAACCCCAAAAAATACAACATACGGGACACTATCCCTACTCGTATCAATGATTTTGTTATTAAATTCTAGAAAACCACTTAAGGAATTTTTATGAAGTTAACCAAAACCAAATTAAGTCTGGCTGTTCTGTCTGCACTAGCTTATTCAGCTCATGCGGAAGATCTTGAGACCAGTAAAATTAACGTATACAGTCCTGCACCATTACCATCCATTGGTTTGGATCAGTCTCTTGTGCCAGGAGCAATTACTGTAATCAAACCAGAGGATGTTAAACAGCAATCTGGTGTCTCACTGGCTGATTACTTAAATAACAATACACAAGGCATCTCATTCAACGAAGTCGGTGGTAACCCCTGGCAGCCTGAGATCTTCTACCGAGGATATTCCGCGGGAGCGATTGCAGGTAACCCTCAAGGCTTATCTATCTACGTTGATGGTGTTCGTGAAAACCAACCCTTTAGTGATGTGGTTTTATGGGACACAATTCCAACGTTTGCACTAGCTGGAGCTCAAGTGGTGGGCGGCAGTAACCCGATTTATGGTTTAAACACATTGGGTGGCGCTATCTCCATGCAGACTAAAAACGGTAAGATGTTTAATAAGGGTGTCATTTCTGCAACAGCTGGTTCATGGGATCGAACAGGGGGTTTAGTTGAAATGGGTGGCATCATTGATGGTACTAAGATTGATTACTACTTTGGCTACAACCACACCTCAGAAAATGGCTGGCGTGATTACTCACCATCGCACATTAACCAGGCTTTTGGTAAGTTAGGTTTTGATTTAGAAACAGGCGGTCGTGTTGAGCTTAGCTACACCGGTGCATCGAATAACCTGATTGGTAATGGTTTGGCTCCTAAATATTTATTAGGCGGCGACCGATCAGGGGTGAATACGGTGCCTGACGCAACAGAAAACCGTTACAACAAATTCAACTTATCTTACACAGATTACTTTTCAGATACGATTATGCTCAGTGCTAATGCATATGCAGTGTCATCCAATCGTTACACTCTGAATGGTGACGCTGAGCTCGAGGCTGAATATGATGCGAGTGAAGGTGGTTATGTTTCTACAATTGGTAGATATATGATTGAACCTGAGTTCGAAGATGGTGAAACAATTGAGATCGAAGGCGAAACGCGAACCACTCGTACTAGACAGAATAAATACGGTGCGACAGGTCAGTTGACCTTTACAGAAGATTTGTTCGGCTACAAGAACCATTTAGTTACCGGTGTCAACGTTGAAACATCACTGATCTCATTTGACCAGGCCGAGTACGAGGGATCAACGTTTGCAGGCGATACTCGTGTGATTAATGCTAAGACGGGTGAATATGAGCAAAATACAGACTTACAAGGAAGGACTGACACGTTCGGTATTTACGCAGTAGATACTCTTTCTTTAAACGACAAGTGGCACGTGACCGGTGGTTTGCGTTACAACCACATTCAGGTCGATAACAAAGATAGAAGGTCGGACCAGAGTGAGGGTTCATTAACTGAGAAAATGAGCTTCTCAAGAATTAACCCAACAGTGGGCGTGACTTATAAGCCAACGGAGAACTATACGACTTACGCGTCATATAGTGAATCTAATCGTGCTCCAACATCGATCGAGCTGGGTTGTTCGAACCCTGCGATCGCTTGTAGTCTTCCGACTCAAATGGCAGATGATCCTCCACTCGACGACATCGTCTCGAAAACATACGAGGCTGGTGCATCAGGTCGTCTAACAGGTGATATCAAATGGAATGCGGCTATTTATCATGCGATGAACCACGATGATATTCACTTTATTAACAGTAACGCCCAAAACGGTTTGGGTTACTTTGATAACGTCGGCCGCACACGCCGTGATGGTCTCGATGTAGGAGTAAGTGGCTCAGGTTTGTTTGGGCTTGATCTCTTTGGTCAAGGATCCAAATTTTCTTGGTCAGGTTCTTACGGTTATGTGAATGCGACCTACGACTCAGACTTGGAGTTGGTGTCAGACGCAAATAGCTCTAGAACAACATCAACCACTTCATACAACAAATTTGATGAGCTTTATGAGTTCGAGGAAGAAGAAGATGCATATGAAGTTTCTGAGACTTTCTATAATTTGGCCAATTTCTTCGATAATAAATCAGCCGCAACCCTTGGTACAAGCACTGCAGCTCCTGATGTCGATTTATCAGTTGCATCAGCTGAGGGTGAAAACTATGAAGTTGATTCAGTTGATTGGACAGCCTCTAACCTTGAAGAAATGGAAGAATGGATTGATACAAACGTTGGTATCGAAGCCAGTAAAATTAATGTTAGCAAGGGTGATCGTTTGGCGAACATTCCTCAACACCGTTTAAAAGCTCGTTTAAATTATGAAGCTGCACCAAACCTAAGATTCGGTTTAACCGGTCTGGCATACGGTAAGACCTACATGATGGGTAACGAGAACCAAAAACACAGTGGTGACGGTGAAAACCCTGGTTACATGATCTTTAATGCAGACGTTAACTGGAGCCCAGCGAAAAACTGGATGGTTTCTTTAAAGGCAATAAACTTGCTCGACAAGAACTATTACAGTGGCGGACGTCTACTCATGAACGGCTTTACCGGTGTGGGTAACAACGCAAGAACAGGTGACCCATTCAGAGGTGTTGGTGTGATCCCAGGTTCACCTCAAGCTGCTTGGATAACGATTGGATATCAATTTAAGTAATAAGGTATCTACTTAGTTTAGAAAAAGCCCTCACTTGAGGGCTTTTTTGTATTTTGTGATTTATTTTCACCATCTATTATCCGATCTCACGATATAATATTAATATCCAGCATTAATAGAGGATATGCATGCAGTTTACAACCCCACTCAAACCAAATTCAACCAAGGTGATGCTCCTAGGTAGTGGTGAGCTAGGTAAGGAAGTTGTTATTTCACTTCAACGACTTGGCATGGAGGTGATTGCCGTGGATCGTTATGAGAATGCTCCCGGCCATCAGGTGGCCCATCGTGCTTATTCAATTGACATGACTGATGCTGCGGCACTTGAACAATTGATTCAACAAGAAAAACCCACCTTGGTGGTTCCTGAGATAGAAGCGATCAACACGAAGCTGCTTGAAAAGCTTGAAGCTGATAATGTCACCAAAGTCATTCCCAATGTCCGAGCAGTGCAACTCACCATGAATCGTGAGGGTATTAGAAAGTTAGCTGCAGAAGACTTAACAATTCCAACATCACCATATGCCTTTGCTAGCAGCTGTGACGAGTTAAAAGAAGCGGTGAATAAGGTAGGCTTGCCATGTTTTATTAAACCAACTATGTCTTCTTCAGGTAAGGGTCAATCTCGCATTACATCCATGGATGATGTTGAGAGAGCTTGGGAATATGCTGCAACCACGGGGCGAGTTAATGAGGGTGTGGTGATCGCAGAGGGTCAAATTGATTTTGATTATGAGATCACATTATTAACAGTAAGATCTTTAAATTCCGATGGAAATATCATCACCTCATACTGTGAGCCGATTGGTCACCGTCAGGAAGATGGAGACTATGTTGAGAGCTGGCAGCCACAACCCATGAATGAAAAAGCCTTAATAAAATCAAAAGAAATTGCCGAAAAAGTGACATCTGCATTAGGCGGCTTAGGACTTTTTGGGGTAGAGCTCTTTATCAAAGAGGACCAGGTCTGGTTTTCTGAAGTGAGCCCTCGTCCGCATGACACGGGCATGGTCACCATGATTACTCAAAAGCAATCTGAATTTGAATTGCATGCAAAAGCCATTTTGGGATTGCCTGTCGATACCTCACTATCTAATCCAGGTGCCTCAGCGGTGATTTATGGTGGTCATGACTGTGATGCTATTTCGTTCGAAAATATTCCAAAAGCCTTAGCAGATAAGGGTCTCGATATCCGCTTATTTGGCAAACCTCAATCGTTTAAGAAAAGAAGAATGGGCGTTATTTTGGCCCATGCTGACGACATTCAAGAGGCCAGAAATAAAGCACAACAAGCAAGATCTCAAATCAAAACCAAACCTGTTTAAACCATATAACGGTGCTATAATGGCGCGTTAATTTTTTATAAAGAACCCATATGTCTAGAAACCTCAGGAACATCGCTATTATTGCCCACGTTGACCATGGTAAAACCACCTTGGTCGATAAACTCTTACAGCAGTCGGGTACCTTTGAGGCCCATAAAGAAGTGTCTGAGAGGGTGATGGATTCGAATGATCTAGAAAAGGAACGTGGGATCACCATTCTTGCCAAGAATACTGCACTGACCTTTAATGACACGTTGATTAATATTGTGGATACCCCAGGCCACGCAGATTTTGGTGGTGAGGTAGAACGAGTCTTAGGTATGGTAGATGGCTGTGTATTATTAGTCGATGCCGTTGATGGGCCGATGCCACAAACACGATTTGTGACTAAAAAAGCATTGAGTCTGGGCTTAAGACCGATTGTGGTGTTGAATAAAATTGACAGACCCGGGGCCCGTTGTGATTGGGTCATTAATCAAACATTTGATCTTTTTGCCAATCTTGGAGCCAACGATGAGCAACTAGATTTTCCCGTGGTGTACGCATCCGCATTAAACGGCTATGCAAAACATAAGGAAGAAGACAGTAATGACGACATGAAGCCTTTATTTGAAACAGTTTTAAGTCATGTTCAAGCTCCTAAAGGTGATCCATCCGCTCCCTTACAGATGCAAATATCAGCACTTGATTATTCCAGCTATACCGGAAGATTGGCTGTGGGACGCGTACAAAACGGCACAATAAAACAAGGCATGAGCGTCTCTGTGATGGCTGGTGATAAAAAAGTATCTCAGGGTCGTATTAACGAAGTCCTCGGATTTAAAGGATTAGAAAGGGTGGCTATCCCCGAGGCATCTGCTGGTGACATCATCATTATCTCTGGAATTGAAGACATCGGTATTGGTTATACGATTTGTTCCAACGATAAACCAGAGGGTCTCCCTTTAATGAAGGTGGATGAGCCCACCCTGACGATGGATTTTGTGGTGAACTCATCACCCCTGGCTGGGCGAGAAGGCAAGTTTGTGACCAGTCGACAAATTAAGGATCGTTTGGATCGTGAGTTGCTCACTAATGTGGCTTTAAGGGTAGAAGAAACATCGGATGCGGATGTGTTCAGAGTGTCAGGCCGAGGCGAGCTGCACCTCACCATTTTATTGGAGAACATGCGCCGCGAGGGTTATGAAATCGCTGTAGGCAAGCCACGAGTGGTGTTTAAAGAAATCGATGGTGTTAAATCTGAGCCCTATGAGTTTCTGACAGTGGATATTGATAATGAGTCCCAGGGCGCAGTCATGGAGGAATTAGGTCATCGTCGGGGCGAGTTGGCGAACATGGAGAATGATGGTGTGGGTCGAACACGACTAGAATACCGGATTCCTGCACGGGGGCTTATTGGCTTTCAAAGTGAGTTCTTAACATTGACCCGTGGTACAGGCATCATGGCCCATATTTTTGATGATTACGGTCCAATTAAAGATGATATTCCGGGTAGAAGGAACGGTGTCTTAATTTCTGCCGAACATGGCGATGCAGTGGCCTATGCATTATGGAAGCTTCAAGATCGTGGAAGAATGTTTGTGCATCCTGGGGATAAATTATACGAAGGAATGGTGATCGGTATTCATTCCAGAGATAATGATCTCGTTGTAAATCCAATTAAAGGAAAACAGCTGACTAACGTTCGAGCGTCTGGCAAGGATGAAGCGGTAAATCTAACTCCTCCAATACCTTTGTCGCTAGAATATGCCGTTGAATTTATTGATGATGATGAATTGGTTGAAATTACCCCAGAGTCAATACGCATACGTAAAAGATTTTTATTAGAACATGAGCGTAAAAGAGCCTCCCGAGAGGCTTAATACTTACTCTCTGAAGTTGACCACTTGGTTTAAATTTAATTGCCCACCTCGGGGCCAAGCATCTTGAAGTTTTTTTCCAATAGCCACAAACATGACTGGTATCTGGTTTTTGGGAAACTGAAGTAGTTTTGACAACTCTGGAAAGTCAAACCCATCCATCGGGCAGCTGTCGTATCCCATATTTTTGGCACAAAGCATCATCGTCATCGCGGCCATGCTACAAGACCTCATCACTTCATCACGCTGCATTTCTTTTTTGTTAATATAAAAATCAGTAATCATGGACTCCATCATCTTTTGCACATTTTCGTCAGCATTTTTCCAATACTTTTTTGGATTTTTTTTCCAGGCATCCAGGTCACCTGAGATAACGACTAACAATGACGCATCGGTTACTTGCGATTGATTAAAACTAATTTTTTTAATTTCTTCACGTAACTCTCTATTCTCAATGACATCAAATCGCCAATGTTGAATATTAAACGCGGTGGGTGATAACACAGTCATTTTGAAAAGCTCATTGACCTCATCCTTGGTCATTTTGTGATTTGCATCAAAATATTTAATTGATCTTCTCTCTTGAACTATTTTTTTAAAATCCATACCACCCTCTAATAATTTATAGAATCAATAAATACGACACGATTGCCGTCAGCTCTTTTCCAGATAACCTCATCCCCAATTAATGAGCCAATTAATTCTTTGGCTAATGGAGAGACGTAACTCAGTTTGTTTTGCTTAATATCAGCCTCATCCTCGCCAACGATTTGAAACTCATAAGTCTCATCATTTTCATCAATCAAGATAACATGCGCACCAAATAACACTTTATTACTATCCTCATGTTTATCAATAAGAATGGCTGTTTCAAAGCGTTTAAGATAATAACGTAAATCACGCTCTAATTTCATCTTATTTTGTTTATTCTCAGGAGAGTCTTTTAATTCTTTAATTGATTTTATTTCTGTTTCAATTAAATGAATGGTTTCTTTTAATTGCTTATGTCCGTTTGGCGTGACGTAATTGGGTAACTGACTGACTGGTCTTTCTGGAATATCAATGCCAGCATGTTCTAAATCATTTTCTTTTACAAAGGCTCTACTCATATTGCTTCTTTTAAAATAATACGTATATTATGGGGATGAAAGCGTTATTTACCATATTTTTATTTATTTTTTTTCATGATCTTGTTGCTAACGATGAAACCTCACTTCACTGGACCCAACAAATTTTTAGCAAATCTGAGAGTCGACTAATTAAGTTGACGCAAGATTTTCAATGTATTGACTCATCATCGACAGATTTTCAAAACTCAATCCCAATCGAAAAATTTAGCTCGATGAGTGATTGTGAGTTTTATTTAAACAATATCAATCAAAATAACCATTAAATATCATCTGGAAAAATTGCCTAAAATCTCTTTTTTGTAATGACCTGTTTGATATAAATTCAACATGGTTCTCCGTATTTGGAGTTAAATGAATTCCCCACAAGCCACCAATCTCATTTGGAAGGTTTGAGTAACGAATATCAAGGAGCTCAAATTCATTCTGTGGATTTACAGCTACAAAATCCTGGCTAAACCATAAAAATCGATCGATATCTTTTTTTTGTATCTCACTGAGGTTATTGAAGTAGGGTAGATCCAACTTATTAAATTTTTTTATTTTTTGACCAGCAAACACTTCTTTTTTTGGACCAATATTGACCGCATCAATATAGAAGTAATCATTGTGTTGATAAATTATCTTCCATAAAATTAAGTTACCAAAACTTGGTTTGACGCTAATAATTTCTGGGTGATGATTTCTTTCTGTAATTATTTCATTTGCAACTTGTTCTGCTCGATGATTTTGTATAAATCCAATAGTTAGATAGATTAAAGCCCACCCTAAGGCAATTTTTGACCAGAATGATTTTCTTTTTATAAGCGATAAAACTAATAAAATTAAAACAGGAATAGTAAATAAAGGATCAATGATGGAGATATTATTCCAACTAATGCGTTCATTTGAAAATGGCCAGAGTAACTGAGTGCCATAGCTGGTGCAAGCATCAAGCAATCCATGTGTGCCATACCCCAAGGTGGCAAATAACCAAGTTTTTAAAAAACTAAAAGGGATTAATCTAAAAAATAAACCATAAAAGATTGTTGTGAAAATGAACCCACCCACTGGAATAAAAATTAATGAGTGCGTGAACTGTCGATGAAATTCAAGAAATAAAAGTGGGTCATGATTAGAACGAAACAAAATATCGATATCTGGAAACATGCCAGCAAGAAAACCAATAATAAAAACAAAGACAATATTGTTTTTATTAGAAAAGCTCTGTGGCAGTGAGGCGCCAAGGACACCTTGACTTAACGGATCCAATTTTTATTCCCACTCAATAGTAGCTGGTGGTTTACCGGAGACGTCATACACCACTCTATTAATACCCTTGACCTCATTAATGATGCGATTAGAAATTTTGGCTAATAATGTGTAAGGTAGTTCAGACCACTTAGCAGTCATGAAATCTGTTGTTTCAACCGATCGTAATGCCACCACATACTCATAAGTTCTTCCATCGCCCATCACACCTACAGACTTTACTGGTAAGAAAACACAAAATGCCTGAGAGGTTTTGTCATACCAGCCTGATTGTTCTAATTCCTGGATAAAGATATCGTCAGCCTCTCTTAATAAATCAGCATACTCTAATTTAACTTCTCCAAGAATTCTGACTCCCAGACCTGGACCAGGAAAGGGGTGTCGATACACCATATGATTGGGTAGACCGAGTGCGACCCCGAGTTTTCTGACTTCATCCTTGAACAATTCGCGTAAAGGTTCTAACAGTTTGAGGTGTAATGTTTCTGGTAATCCGCCAACATTATGATGGCTCTTGATGTTGTGTCCTTTTTTAGTTTTACCGCCGGCCGATTCAATCACATCGGGATAGATAGTGCCTTGAGCTAACCATTTTGCATTTTTAATTTTTTTTGATTCATCCTGAAAGACCTCAACAAAGTTTCTACCAATTATTTTTCTTTTTTCTTCCGGATCATCTATACCTTTTAAATCATCCATAAATTTTTTTGTTGCATCGACATGAATGACTTTTACCCCAAGATTTTCTTTAAATAAGGACAAGACCTTTGTGGCTTCATCTTTTCTTAATAAGCCATGGTCAACAAAAATACATGTGAGTTGGTCACCAATCGCTCTATGCAGCAGAGCTGCTGCAACCGATGAGTCAACTCCACCAGACAGTCCTAAAATCACATGCTCATCATGAACTTGATTTTTTATAACCTCAATCGCTGTTTCAATATAATCTGGCATGTTCCATTCAGGCTTGCAATCGGCTATGTCCAATACAAATCGAGCTAAGATCTTTTCGCCTTGGCTGGTATGAGTGACCTCTGGATGAAACTGGACACCATAAATTTTCTTTTCATCATTAGCAATGGCAGCAATGGGTGTTGAGTCATTACTTGCGATGATCTTAAATTGATCTGGAATGCTTTCTACCTTATCTCCATGACTCATCCATACATCAAGTAATCCATGGCCATTGGGGTTTGTATGATCTTGAATGTCTTTCAATAGGAGTGAGTGACCATGCGCTCTAATTTGGGCATGACCAAATTCACGCTTAGTACTGTTTATTACCTTACCACCAAGCTGCTCACATAAGGTTTGCATTCCATAACAGATTCCAAGGGTCGGAACATTCATATTAAAAATCTCTTGAGGAGCTTTTGGTGTTTCATCCTCATAGACTGAATTAGGACCCCCTGAGAGAATAATTGCTTTTGGTGAAAAATCATCTATCTTGTCTAAACTCACATCATAGGGATGAATTTCACAAAATACATTCATTTCACGAATGCGTCTGGCAATTAACTGCGTATATTGCGAACCAAAATCTAGGATTAGTATTTTATCCAACTTAATCCAATCTGTAGTTTGGTGCTTCTTTTGTGATTTGAACGTCATGCACATGAGATTCCCGCATACCTGAATTTGTAATCTGAACAAATTCAGCTTTTTCTCGCATGTCTTTTATATTCCCGACTCCAACATACCCCATAGACGCTCTTAAGCCGCCCATAAGTTGGTGAATGACATTTTTAACGGAACCCTTATATGGAACTCGACCTTCAATACCCTCGGGTACTAATTTTTCAGCATTGTCTTCACTGTCTTGAAAATAACGATCTTTGGACCCTTGTTGCATTGCTCCAATTGAGCCCATACCTCTGTAAGATTTATATGAACGACCTTGAAACAATTCAACTTCGCCTGGAGCTTCCTCGGTGCCTGCAAACATACTTCCGAGCATCACGTTGTATGCACCAGCAGCAAGTGCTTTAGCCACATCACCTGAATAACGAATGCCACCATCAGCAATGAGAGGTATTTTTTTTGCTTTTAATGCTTCAGCAATATTATTAATAGCTGTAATTTGAGGAACACCAACTCCAGCAACAATTCTTGTTGTACAAATCGACCCAGGCCCAATACCGACTTTGACTGCATCTGCTCCAGCATCAACTAGTGCTCTTGCAGCATCACCAGTGGCAATATTTCCGCCAATCACATCTGTATTTGAGAAATTTTTCTTGATCCAATTCACTCTATCTATTACGCCTTGAGAGTGTCCGTGAGCAGTATCCACCACAATGACATCTACACCTGACTCGACTAACTGTTCAACTCGTGCCTCAGTATCCGCACCGACACCCACGGCAGCACCAACGATTAATCTTTCTTTTTTGTCTTTTGATGCAAAGGGATGGTCAGAGGATTTTTGTATATCTTTAACAGTAATAAGTCCTTTTAATTGATCGTTATTATCAATCACCAATAATCTTTCAAGCCTATATTGATGAAGCAGGCGCATCACTTCCTCTTTAGAAGCTTTTTCATTAACAGTCACCAATCTTTCGCGTGGTGTCATCACATTCTTGACTGGTTGATTTAGATTCTCTTCAAATCTTAAGTCTCTGTTGGTGACGATACCGACAACTTTGTTGCCTTCAACCACCGGTAATCCAGAAATTTTATGTTTCTTGGTTAAATTGATGACCTCATCAACCGTCATATTCGGATCAATGACAATAGGATTTAAAACCACGCCAGACTCAAATCGTTTTACCTTAGACACATGTTCAGCCTGGTGTTGTGGCGACATATTTTTATGAATAATACCAATGCCACCTTCTTCAGCCATGGCAATCGCTAATTCAGATTCAGTAACAGTGTCCATGGCAGCTGAAAGCAACGGAATATTAATTGAAATATTTTGAGTTAGTTGTGTGGCTAATGATACTTCTTTAGGTAATATATTTGATCGAGCAGGGACTAATAAAATATCATCGAATGTTAAAGCTTGTTCTAAGAGACGCATGTTGAATTCCTTATCGCGCAAAACGAGATTATACAGAAAACTTAGGCTTTTGAGGAGTCCTCTTCATTATTTCCTCCGCCTTTTTTCATTTTTTTACCTTGTTCCGCCCTTTGTCTTCGAATCTCTTTGGGGTCGGCTATCAGAGGACGGTAGATTTCGACTCGATCCTTCTCCCTTAATGTTTGATCGTAAGTGATATGTTTTCCAAAGATACCAATAGGGTCACTATCAATATTTATTTCTGGAAATTCTTTTTTTATCCCAGACTTAATAATAGCTTCCCTTGCCGTTGTTCCATTTTTAACATTAATAGGAATTATTAATTGTTTGCTTGGAGATGCAAATGCAACCTCTATCAGAATATGATCGTCACTCATTAAATCGTTTATTAGCCTCTTTTATGAATTCATCAATAAATGTATTAGCTATTATATTAAAAATTGGTCCAATTAACTTCTCAAGAATCAAATTATCAAATTCGTAAATTAAACTAAGCTCAATTTTGCAACTATTTTTATCAATATCAGCAAACTTCCATAATCCTGTTAATTTTTTAAATGGCCCGTCAACCAAGTTTATCTCCATTACTTCAAAAGGTTTTTTCACGTTTCTGGTTGTGAAAGACTGCTTTACACCTTTGAAATTAATTTCAATCGTAGCTTCAGTTATCTCTTCTGTTCTCTTGATTACCTTGCTTCCGCCGCACCAGGGCAAAAAGTCAGGGTAATGTTCAACATCGTCAACAAGTTGAAAAATTTTTTTTTGGTTAAAAAATACGAAAGCACTTTTATTAATAATCATTATTACTATTATAATTTAGAAGTAATGAAAAAAAAGAATACACCTATAGTTTGCGATTTAGATGGAACGTTAATAAAAAGCGATTTATTCATTGAGTCACTCCTTATCTACATAAAATTAAATTTTTTTCATATCTTCATTGCTATTTATAAATTAATCACTCAACGAATAACTTTTAAAAACTACATAACAGATTCATACAAGCCGAACCCAGACAAAATTCCATTTAACACAGCATTAATATCCTGGTTGGAGAATCAAAAGAAAGAGGGGAGAGAGATTTATTTAGTAACGGGCTCAACTAAATCAAGCATAGGGTTAATTAAAAGTAAATTAACAATTTTTTCTGGTATCTATAATTCAACTAATAATCAAAATTTAGTAGGAAGTGAAAAAGCTAAAATTCTTATCAAAAAGTTTGGTAGAGAAAAATTTGACTACATTGGAAATTCCATTGCTGATTTTAAAGTGTGGAAATATGCAAGAAAAAAGATCTTGGCTAATAATATTTATCTTCAGTTAATTTTTAGAAATTATTTCGATAAAATTTTTAAAAAAGATAAAGGGTACTTAAAAAATCTAAGCTATTTTATAAGGATGCACCAATGGAGTAAAAATGGTCTTATTTTTTTGCACCCATTGATTGTTTTTCAAAGCTTGGATGTTCCAATATTTTTAAATTATCTTATATTCTTTTTCGTTTTTTCCATAACAGCCTCTTTTGTTTATGTGTTAAATGACATCATTGATCTTGCTCACGATAGAGAGCATACTCAGAAAAAACATAGGCCTCTTGCCAATGGTTTTTTTGATATAAAAGAATCTGTATTATTGCTTTTATTTTTATCATTTTTAATACTTTGTTTTGTTTTAAATAGCAGCATGGTATTGATTTATATTCTTTTAACCTATTTAGTGTTAAATATCATTTATTCAATCTACTTAAAAAAAATTAAATATATTGATATTTTTGCATTATCAATATTTTTTAATATAAGAATTTTTTCAGGCATTGAAATTGATCCCAATTCGATCATATCTAAAAGATTTTTATTATTTACTTTGCTTATATTTTTTAGCCTGGGGTCACTTAAGCGTATAGTAGAACTGATTAATCAACCAAATATTAAAAACTCAGGGAGAGCTTACATTGCTGAAGATAAACAAAATTTAAAAGTTATTGGTTTAGGAGCTTTACTCATCTCTTTTATACTTATTATCGATAGTTATAATTACCTTCAAATTGCAAATCAATTTAATTTCTCAACATTTTTATCGCTTTTAGGGCTGATATACATATGGTTGATTTATCTTTGGTATTCTGGATTTGTGAGTAGATTTGTTAATGATCCGGTTGTATTTGCAATGAAAAATCCAGTCAGTCTTTTTTTAATTTTTTTAATTGTTAATGTTGTTCTGTTTGTATGAAAATAAATAATAAATATCTTTTTTGGCCTTTTGTATCAAATGGATTTTCAGATTTTCATGAAATCACTGACGAATTACAAACAAAAAACAAAAAAACATTATTGATACACGGTAATGGACGAAGTTATAGCCACTGTTGCTTGAATGATGATAAACCACTTCTGTCAATGAGAAAGATAAATAAGATCATATTGTTTAATAAAAATACTGGTGAGTTAAGAGCTCAAGCAGGTATTACAATTAAAGAAATTCATGATGTTGTTACAAAATATTTTTGGGTGGTAAATATCTCTCCTGGGACTCAGTATGTAACTCTAGGAGGTTGCGTAGCAAATGATATTCATGGAAAAAATTATCACTCTGCTGGATCTTTTATTCAATCAGTTAACTATATTAAAATTTTAAGATCAGATGGTAAAGAATATCTTTGCTCTAGAAAAAATAATAAATCATTATTTTTTGCCTCATTTGGTGGATTAGGTTTAACAGGCGTAATTACTGAAGTTTCAATAAATTTGAAAAAAGTAAGTTCGCTTTTTATGGACGTTCAAAAATTACCCTTCGATAGTATGCAAGACTTTGTAAAACTATCAAAAAAATTTGAAGATCAATATGAATATTCTGTTGGCTGGATGGATTGTGTAAGTAAATATATGGGACGAGGCTTTATATTTAATTCCAATTTTTTAAAAACAAAACAAAATGAGACGAATAAAAATTTAAAAACAAAAATTAATTTAAGGCACTTTCCTTTAATACCTGTGTTTAATAAGTTTTCTATTCCTGTTTTTAATTATTTATATTATTTAATCAACAAATTAGGAAAAAATAAATTCATTCAACATTATGTAAAAAATTTATACCCATTGGATGCTGTACTTGGATGGAATAGGTTGTACGGGACTAGTGGTTTTTTTCAACTACAATTTCTTATACCAGTGAATAATTTACAAAATTTTGAAGTTGAGTTTTTTAATTTATTAAAAAAATATAATTTAACTTCGTTTCTTGTAGTTTTAAAACTGTTTACAAAATTTAAAAAATCGGGGATGTTGAGTTTTCCTAAAAATGGACTTTCAGTTGCAGTAGATTTTAGAAATAATAAACATACTCCAGATTTGATTAGAGATTTGCAATTGCTTATTAAGAGTTATAAGGGCAGAACTTACCTTGCAAAAGATGCCTTTATTGATAAGAAAATGTTTCAGAATTTTTATCCTGAATTTAATACATTTAAAAAATTCATGGATGTCAATTTATCCTCCAATATGAAGAGAAAAATATTCTAATGAAAAAAAATATAGTTATTTTTGGTGCATCATCAACAATTTCACAAAATATTATTGATTTATATAAAAAAGATAAAGCTAACGTATATGCTTTTTCTAGATCAAAATTAAAGCTAAATGGAATTAGTTCATTTCAGACTAACTACAACGAAAAGTCTCTTCAGAAAATTAAAACTTTATTTAAAGATATTAAGATCGACATTGTTTTTTTTGCAAATGGTTTTTTGTCTAATGAGGCGGAGGACATTGATAAGATTTTTCTAATCAATACCATAATTCCTATCAAGCTTACAGATATGATTCTTAGCTTAAAACCACAAAAGTGCAAGTTTGTTTTTTTTAACTCCCCCTCTGCTGAAAGAGGACGAAAGACAACTTTTCTATATGGTGCAGCAAAAAAATCGATTGATATATTTTCCCAGGGGATGAGGCACAAGTACGCACAAATAAATAAAGATATTGAATTTTATAACATTATTATTCACCCAACCCTAACAAAGATGACGAATCATTTATCAAATAAGGATGTATTCGCAGATCCAAATTCAGTAGCTAAAAAAATCATTAAAGTACTTTCGACAAAAAAATATCATTCATACTTGTCATTTAAATGGCTATTAATAATGTTTATTATAAAAAAATTACCTAGTTTTATTTTTAACAAGCTGAATATCTAAATGCCAATCAATTTCTACAAAACATACAGCTTTTTAATTTTATTTTTAGCACTTCTGGGAGTATATGTTAATTATTCTCCAATCCCTATTGCAGATTCTTGGTCAAATTATGAGCTAGTTAAGGATATATCTGAAGGTCACTTCTCGTCTTTTATTTCTCTTCATAACGAGCATCGAATTCTTCCCTCAAAAATTTTATTTTGGTTAGATATACATCTATTCGGAGGTTCTGAGGTATTTCTATTAATTACTCATATTTTATTTATTTTTATATTATTTAATTTATTTTCTAGCTTAAGTTTTGAAAACAATTTAAATAAAAAAGAACAAACCTTATTTCCTCTTTTTATTCTTTCAATGTTATTTTTTTGGAGTCAAAAAGCTAATTTAACGTGGGCTTTTCAATCACAGTTTTATCTGGTTCAAATTTTTTCATTGTTGACCTTTTTATCAATCAAAAAAGAATGGAATTTCGTATTTGTTATCATCCTCTCCATATTCTCCGTGCTGTCTATGGGGAACGGTTTGTTGATACCCATATTGGTAACTTTTTATTATGTAATAAATAAAAATTTTTTCAGAGCTTTGGTATTTATATTTTTAACAATTGTAATTTTCACTCTCTATTTTATAGGCTATCAAGGTAACCCAAGTTACATGTCACCAATCGAAAGCATGATGCATCACCCGTTAAAAGTAATTTTATTTTCTTTTGTATTTTTAGGGAATGTCTTTAGTTTCTTAGTTGGCAAGGGTGTTTTTGGAGCATTTCTAGCTGGGTGTATGGGTTTTTTATCAATATTATTTGTTTTAACAAAAATATCTAAATTTTATAAGAATCCAATTTTTTATTACTTAATTTTTCTCATTGGTACTGCTGTTCTTGTTGGCCTTTCTAGGCACCAGGACGGTTACATTCATGCTGTTTCATCAAGGTATACAACGCCTACTATTTGTTATTGGGTTACATTTGCAATTCTATTTTTCTCTGATATAAAAAAATATTTTCAAACTCCCAGTAGGGTCATAAGATGGATATTTATTTTTGTTTTAATTTCTTTTTTTGTGAATCAATTAAAAGTATTCAGAGAGATAGATTATAAAACACTTAAACGATATATTGATTTAGCTGTTGTGGTTAATAATCATGGAAATATCCTTCCTCACATGAATTATGACTTAATGAATAACGATCACATAAAAAATAAATTTCTTTTTTCAAAAAAATTAACTAAACAAGCGTTAATTCCAACCTTTTCCAAAACTAATAATGAGTGTGATGAAAGAATATCAAAAATCAAATACACAAAAGGCAAGAATGAGCAATACAGCTATGTCGATCTTAAGCTAGATAGAAATACTTCAAGCGTATTATATGTCTATGATAATGAATTTCCATCTGGGCTTATTGCGACAAAATCTATGTTTACAAAGCTACCTTTCTTTATAAAAGAATCTGATCATGCTCTTGGGTATATATTTGGTACCGAACTTGATAATACGATTATTATGGATTACGAAAAAGATTGTTTTATTAGATTAAGTAAAAATATAGATGAATAAAAAAATTATTATTACTGGTGGAGCTGGGATTGTTGGCATTAACCTTGTAAAGGTTTTAGTTGAAAAAGATATTGGCAATATTCATGTTATCGACAAAAATCTTCATAATTTAAATCTCTTAAAGAAATTATTTCCATCCATTACGATTCATCATTATGATTTATCTATAAAAGGTAAATGGGAAAATATTTTTGTCAAAAAGTCGCATGTTTTTATACTTCACGCACAGATTAGCAGTCTGAATTGGCAAGACTTTAAAAGAAATACAATTGATTCAACTCAAAATGTGTTATCAGTCATTCGAAAAAAAAGTATTACTTCCTCTGATATTACCCATGTCAGTTCCTCTGTAGTGAACTCAATGGCTGATGATTATTACGTCCGTTCAAAAAAAACTCAAGAGAGTTTGGTTAAGAAATTTTCTAAAAACATTCTTATTCTTAGGCCAACCTTGATGTTTGGGTTATTCGATAGAAAACACTTGGGATGGCTGAGCCGTTTTATGATGAAATTTCCGATCTTTCCTATTCCAGGTAATGGTAAATATATACGCCAACCGTTATTTGTGGAGGACTTTGCCAAGATTTTAGCATCAACATTATCGATCAATAGAAAAGGTATTTTAGATATATCAGGAAAAGAGCAGATAACATATATTTCAATTATTAAAGAAATTAAAAAAATCCAAAAATCAAAAACTTTGATTATAAAAATTCCATATATCTTTTTTTACGTTTTATTAAAAATGTGGGCTTTATTCGATCGTAATCCTCCCTTCACTATATATCAATTAAAAGCATTAACCATTCCGGAAGTCTTTCCAACGGTTGATTGGGAAAGTATATTTAATGTAAAAACTACAAAGTTTAAAATTGCTGCGAAAAGAACCTATGGAAATAGTAAATATAGAGATATTAAATTGAGATTTTAATTTTGAAAAAAGACATTCATATTTTAGGAAGTGGCCCGATGGGGCTCGGGGTTGCATTTTACGCTATAAAAAAAGGCTATAAACCTATTATCTATGAGGCGGATGATCGAATAGGGGGAATGACGGCTAGTTTCGATTTTAATGGTCTAAATATTGAAAGGTTTTATCATTTTCATTGTAAAACTGACCGTGATTTTTTTAACATTCTTGATGAATTAAATTTAAGTAAAAAATTTCACTGGAAGAATACTCGCATGGGTTTTTGGTATAAAAGCAAAATACACAGTTGGTCTGGTCCATTTGATCTCCTTAAATTTCCTTATCTCTCAACAATAGAAAAACTTAGGTACGCTTTCAGTACCTTGATTTCCACCAAAAGAACAAATTGGCAGAGTCTGGATCAGGTCAGTGCAGAAACTTGGTTGCGGAAATCAATTAGCAATCATTCATTTGATATCTTATGGAAAAAATTATTCAATCTAAAGTTCTATGAGTACAGTGATAAAGTTTCAGCCGCATGGATCTGGTCGAGAATTAAAAGAACAGGTCTTTCAAGAAAAAATATTTTTACTGAACAGCTTGGCTACCTGGAAAATGGATCTCAAACATTGTTAAATGCGATGCAAGAATTTATTTTAAATAATGGCGGTAAAATCCACTTAAGTACCCCTGTTGAAAAGGTAAATATAAAAAATAATAAAGTAATAAGCTTTAGTATTAAAGCTAAAAAAATTCAAGCTGAAAATATCATATCAACAATTCCAATTCCATATATTCCAAAAATCATTCCACAGCTTCCAAAAAAAATATTAGCAAGCTATGAAAAGATAAAAAATATTGGTGTTGTTTGTGTCATTGTTAAATTAAAGAAAAAAATCACAGATCATTTTTGGTTGAATATTAATGATGATGATATGGATATTCCAGGCATTATTGAATACTCTAATTTACGAACTATTGAGAAGAGTTCTATTGCTTATATACCATTTTATATGCCACAACATAATCCTAAATTTAAAGATTCAGATAATACATTTAAGTTAAAGGTAAAAAAATATATAAAAAAAATAAATCCTCAAATAAATGAAAGTGACTTTATTGATATCAAAGTTAACCGCTACTTTTACTCCCAACCTGTTTGTGAAATTAATCATTCAAAAATTCTTCCTGAGGTGAAATTACCTGTTCAAGGATTATATGTTGCAGACACTTCATTTTATTACCCTGAGGATAGGGGCATCAGTGAAAGTATTAAGTTTGCTAAAAAAATAATTAATGAATACTTCTAAAGATATTATTTTCAAATATAAGGAGAAACTGCTGTTTTTAGCATGCGGTGGTTTTGCTGCTTTTGTAAATTTTTCATCAAGAATATTGTTTAGTGCATTTTTAGATTTATATATCTCAATTACATTTGCTTATATTCTTGGGATGATTACTGCCTACTATCTTTTTAAAAATTTTGTATTTGTTAGTCATGAAGAAAATAAAGAAGGATCACCAGCTATTTTTTTCGTTGTTAATGTAATAGCCTTATTACAAATTTATATTGTTACAGTTTTATTAAAGAATAGTTTTTATAAATATTTTGATTACGAATATTTGTACCTTGCTCATGGTTTAGCTATACTCAGTTCAGTATTTTCAAGTTACTGGCTACATAAAAATTTTACTTTTATAAAAAAATGACAATCATCACTAATAAAAAAGCTTTCCATGATTACTTCATCGAAGAGAAATATGAGGCAGGTATTGTTTTAGAAGGTTGGGAAGTGAAGGCAATACGAGACAATCGGATTAATATCAAAGAATCCTATGTCATTATTCAAAGAGGTGAAATATATTTATTAGGTTGCCATATTACACCCTTAGGAGCCGCCTCAACCCATATCAGACCGGATGCGATTCGCACTAGAAAGCTTCTTTTAAAGGGTCAGGAGATCGTCAAACTCATTGGTAAAGTGGAACGATCAGGCTTTACTCTAGTCCCACTAGACTTTCATTTTTCCAAAGGAAAAATAAAGGTTCAGGTCGGTTTGGCAAAGGGCAAGAAGCAATAC
Source organism: Methylophilales bacterium MBRSF5 (assembly GCA_001044335.1). Lineage (NCBI taxonomy): Bacteria > Pseudomonadati > Pseudomonadota > Betaproteobacteria > Nitrosomonadales > Methylophilales bacterium MBRSF5. Next base: position 744,340 of record CP011001.1, on the reverse strand, counting down.
GATAAACGTCAAACAGAAAAAGAAAAAGATTGGCAGCGTGAAAAAGAACGTATTTTACGATCTACCAATAAACAAGCATAGTATAATTAGATTATGTTTTGGGGCTGACCCGGTTTCGACGTGGGTTACAAAACAGAATAGGGCATACCGAGGCCTAGTGTCCTCGTAAAAAAAGCTAGAAAATTAGTAATCGCAAACGACGATAACTACGCTTTAGCTGCTTAATCCAGCTAAACGCTGTCCTGATATGCCACTCGCTCAGGTTTCAGCGTCATACAGAGAGGCTCGGAAATTATTGGGTTACTTAGTAGTTTCTTAAATTTAAGGTGACTCGTTAATATATTTGGTTGCTTGTTACTGAAGTGTTAATTAAATTAAATAATAAGCTAAGTATGTAGAACTATCTGCGGAGGATTCGCGGACGGGGGTTCGATTCCCCCCAGCTCCACCATTAAATATTAATAGATTATTTATTTTCTTGAATGTTTTAAAGTGATCAATTAACTTAACAACTATGACAAATTTTTCCAATTTACTTTTAAAAAACCAACTCTGCTTTGCACTATATTCTGCTACAAATGCAGTTACTCGATATTATCGGTTTTACCTAAAAGAATTTGGCATTACCTATCCTCAATACCTTGTTTTATTGGTTGTGTGGGAAAATGAAGATACGACAGTTACTGCTAGTGAAATTGCAAAAAAACTCAATCTTGATGCACCAACAGTTACACCAATAATTAAGAAGCTTATCGATCAAGGTTTGATCAAGAAACAAAGAGATAAGTCTGATGAAAGATTAATAAATATATCAATAACAAAAAAAGGTCGAGACCTCGAGGAGAAAGTAGCTTTAATTCAAGATAAAGTTGCTTGTAAAACACATCTACCAAAACAAGATTTTGATGATTTAAAACAAAGACTTAATGAGTTATCACAAATTATGGATATTAGCGAAGAGGATCGTGAATCTTTAAAACTAATATTGTGTAAATAAAAAAGAGGGGCTAACCCCCTCTTTTTTTTAAATACTTTTAATTTCTATATTTTTCTTGAATCTGATAAGGACTCTTATAACCTTCTGTAGGGTTAGTTACAATATCATCCCTAAAGCTTTGAAGATCAGCCATTAATTCAGATATCTCTTGATCAGGTACATTGAAGTTATAGAATGTTTGTAAACATTCGGTCATAATAATGTCAAATTCACGATCTGTAATTTTTAGATGTGGGTGTGAATCTTTCATATTTTTACCTCTACCAAATTCATCAGGTTTATAAACATCTGGACCTCCAGTTCTTTTTGCAACCCAATTGGTTAACCAAACTTTAAAACCCGCTTTAGTATGAATTTGGTCATGAACATTTTTAATGTTCGGATTAGCATTAAGTGCATGATTTGTATAGAGTTTATCAACCAAGTGGTCCACTGTGATTGCGATATTATAGATACCACCTAATCTCGTGTACAAACTCTCTTTTTTATCTTCAGCTAATACAGATTGACTAAAAATTGTTGCAAAAATAAAACTTATTGCAACAAATGAGTTAAATAAAATTACTCTTCCCATAATATTCCTCCTCGAAGAATTTTTAAGACAACACAAAATAAAGAGATAAATATACTGAGATTGCAATTCCAAAAAGCAGATAAAGAATAACAAATAAATCAAAAACTGTATTTTTAAACATATTTATGTCCTTATAATTTGTGAACCAATATAATTATTAGCACACTAACTATCAGAACACTAATTAATTTTACTTATCAGTAATTAATTTTATTATTATTTATTTGTTAAGTTTATAAACATGTATACCAATTCTGTATACCACTTCATTTGTATACCACTTTTAAATAGATTACCTAAGAACACTATAGAAAATTATAGACTTAAACGGATGAATAGAGATTATTTAATATCAATAATTAAGATGATTATAGAACATTATAGAAAAGGGTCTGATGTTCCCCAGCTCCACCATTTCTTCTTTTCATTGGTGAATTAATCGTTTTAATCGGTTAATATTTTCGCTCAATCGAGTTTAAAAACGTAAAAATTATCAAAACCTTTTAAAGATAAACACCCACCCCTTTTTTTCCTTTCAATAATGATTCAAATTTTAAATAGAAAATCCTTCAATAAAATTATAAGTAAAAGTTTTGTGTTTATAATTTAAACTACTTTAAATTTCCTAAGTTATTTATGCAGTCAAGAATTTTACGAATAAATCAAGGTGGTGGTTTTGATTCGGTATCTATTACAACAAGTGATATTCCAGCTATCAATGAGCACCAGATTCTAGTCAAAATTAAAGCCTCATCATTAAATTACCATGACTATGCTGTTGTGTCCGGAATGTGGGGACCAACAGAGGACAGAATTCCAATGTCAGATGGGGCGGGGGAAATTGTTGCCATCGGGACCAATGTAAAAAATTTCAAAGTGGGCGATCATGTGGTTAGTACCTTTTTCCCTGATTGGGATAAAGGTGAGCCAATTTATTCAGACTTTAAAACAGTTCCTGGGGATGGTGTTGATGGCTATGCTCGTGATTATGTTGCAGTGGATGAAAATTTTTTTACCAAGGCTCCAAAACTTTGGACACATCTTGAGTCTTCAACATTAACTACAGCCGCTTTAACGGCCTGGCGTGCCTTGTTCGAGGATACACAAATTACAAAAAATGACACCATTCTTATTCAAGGTACCGGCGGGGTATCTATCTATGCTTTACAGTTTGCCAAGATGATTGGAGCAAGAGTTGTTGCAACCAGCTCTAGTGATGACAAAATAAAAAGACTGTATGAGTTTGGTGCTGATTATTGCATCAATTATAAAAAAAACCCTGAATGGGGCAATGCTGTTTTAGATTGGACTAACGGTCAAGGAGTTGATTATGTTGTTGATGTTGGAGGTCCAAACACCATCAACCATTCATTGACGGCTTGTAAAGTGAATGGCCATATTTCCTTTATTGGTATTTTAAGCGGCCTCGATGGAAAATTAGACATGATCAATTTGCTTCTAAAACAGATTAAAATTCAGGGAGTTCTGGTTGGAAACCGTCAGCATCAGCTGAATATGATTAATGCCATCAATCAATATCAATTTAAGCCAGTTATTGACAAGGTGTTCCCATTTGAAAGTTTGATTGATGCCTTCAAACATCAAGAATCCAATCAACATTTTGGTAAAATTTGTATCCAATATTAGTGAATAGTGACTAATGTTCTTTAATATTCTCAAGCATGCCCTTAGTCGGGGTTCAATAATACTTACCAATCAACTCTCGGTTCTTATTGCTATTCCTATCTTAGCGTCACGGTTGGATTTTTTTATTTTTGGTCAAGTGGCCATAGGTTTTGTGCTGGTGCAATTATCTTGGGTCGTTAGTGACTGGGGGGTTCAGCATTTTAGTATAGAGAATTGGAGTAGGGCAAAAACACTGCGCGATAAAAATAGATTAATTAGTCTTCTGCTGAGCCTCAGATTAAGCATCGCTGTTGTTTGTTTGTTGATTATCCTTTTTTTAATTATGGCAAACTTACTTAACTTTCCTCTGTTGTTTTGGATGAGTATTATTCCAAGCATTTTAATGTGGGGTGCATACCCACTGTGGTTTTTTCAAGTCAACAAAATTCCACAAACTATGATTTTGCCAACATTAATATCTCGACTGGTTTATTTGCTCGTCATATATTTCTTGGTTAACGATAATTCATCTGCTTACTGGGCTTTCTTAGCTCAAGGAATTAATATGGGGGCAATTACGTTGTATGCATATTGGCATATGATTATGCGACATTCCTACTCCTGGATAAATTTTAATAAAAAACAGTTCACGCTTGTTATTCAATCGAGTTTCCCTTATTTATTAAATGCAGTTACTAATAATCAAATTAACACCTTATGGGGATTTGGTCTTACTATCGTAGGAGGACCAATGGCTATGGCAATCTTTAACCTAGGTGATCAAGTTTACCGAATGGGAGGTGCCTTAACCAATGTGATTGCCCAGTCGATCAGAATATATTCTAAGGAGAGTAGCTTTAACAAAACTATACCTAGTGTTTTATTTTTCATCTCAACTTATTTGATGCTTGCTTTTATTGTTAGTTTTTTTGCTAAAGACATTGTTATGAAATTTTTTAGCGAGGACTATTATGAAGCAATCAAGTTAATTCAAATGATGACTGTAATATGGGCTTTGCATGCCATTATTAAAATACTGAATTATCCTATTTTACGAAAGTTTTTTAGCACTCATTTTATCAATAAGCTTACCTTTAAATTTTTAATACTTCATGTGTTTGTATTTTTAGTGTGGATTAATTTATTCAACTCACCCCTATCAATGACCTATTTCTTTGGATGTGTTGTATTAATTCATTTAATAACATTTATCTATCTCGTTTATCTAAAAGTACATTTAAAGAAATAAGTTCCTAATTTTGATATTTAGAAAATTTGAATTTTATTCTTAAAACCCTAAAATGTTATTAAACACACAATTAAAGGATAACCATGAACTTAGAAAGCATAGCACTGCACTCCGGGTACACATCAGAATCTACCACCAAAGCAGCCACAACTCCAATCTATCAGACAACATCATTTACCTTCGATAACACACAACATGGAGCCGACCTCTTTGATCTAAAAGTTGAAGGTAATATTTATTCAAGAATTATGAATCCAACCAATGCTGTTTTAGAGCAGAGAATTGCTGAAATGGAAGGAGGCATTGGTGCATTGGCCTTGGCTTCAGGAATGGCAGCTATTACTTATTCAATCCAGTGCATCACTAGAGCTGGAGATAATATCATTAGTGCTAATCAGCTGTATGGAGGGACATTTAACTTATTTGCACACACATTTCCTCAGCAGGGCATTGAGGTAAAGATGGTTGATGCTTCTGATTTTGACTTAATAGAACTATCTATTGATGACAAAACGAAGGCTATTTATTGTGAATCGATTGGTAATCCACTAGGCAATGTGGTTGATATTGAGAACTTAGCAAAAATTGCTCACAAGCATGGGATACCCTTAATTGTTGATAACACAGTCCCGACTCCGTATTTATGTAAACCTATAGATTTTGGTGCAGACATTGTTGTTCATTCATTAACAAAATATATAGGTGGCCATGGAACAACGGTGGGGGGGATAATTGTTGATTCAGGAAAATTTGATTGGGCAAAAAATAAAGAAAGATTTCCAATGTTGAATGAGCCTGATCCTTCATACCATGGGGTTGTTTACACTGAGGCGTTGGGTCCCGCAGCATTCATTGGAAGATGTCGGGTTGTGCCATTAAGAAATACCGGGTCAGCGCTGTCAGCCTTTAGTGCATTTCAGATTCTTCAGGGACTAGAGACGCTAGGTTTGAGGATTGAAAGACACTGTGAAAATGCCCAAGCATTAGCAGAATATTTAAAAAGTCATGCAAGTGTAAATTGGGTTAATTATGCAGGACTTGCCACAGATAAGTATCATGATGTTTGTAAAAAAATCTCAAAAGGAAAGGCCTCAGGTATTGTCAGCTTTGGTGTGAAGGGAGGCCTGGAGGCTGGAGCAAAGTTTATTGATGCCCTGCAAATGATTCTTCGTTTAGTGAATATTGGGGATGCAAAATCATTGGCATGTCACCCTGCATCTACCACGCATCGACAACTTAACCCTACGGAGTTGAAAAGCGCAGGTGTTTCGGAAGATATGGTCAGAATTTCTGTAGGTATTGAACATATAGAGGATATTATTGCGGATATAGATCAAGCTTTAAAAGCGTCTCAGGGATAGTCAAAATTAAGTTATCCTACGATTTATCCACAGTTTTATATTTTTTTTTATATAAAAATTAAATCTCTTTGATTTTACCTATACCTGATATATTTTTTTTGTTACTGATAAATTATTGTTTTTAAATATTAATTTTTAATATATGTTTTGTTAAATTAAATCACAATTGTTTAAATTTTAATTTTTTTAATTTATCCACAGATTTATCCACAGCAAATTAATTATTGCAACGTAAATTTTTATATGCTAATTTATAACTAACTTTAAGACTTTTCTCAAAAGGGGAGGTTTGGGAATGTTTGAATTAATTTATGTGAGTAATGCTGCTAACAGGATGACTAAGGACGACCTGCAGTCCATCATGTTTGAAAGCATGCGTCATAATTCTGATCACAGTATCACAGGGTTATTGCTCTACGATCAAGGTTCCTTTTGCCAGGTTCTTGAGGGCGAAGAAAAAGATCTTAAAAATCTTTATAAAAAGATTTGCAAGGACCCTCGTCACTTTAATGTCAACCTAATATCTGAGAAGGATATTGATGTCAGAGAATTTGCAGCGTGGTCGATGCGTTTTATTAATTTAGATTTTTATGATCGAGATAAAATCAAAGGCTACCAAAAAGATAACGGCAATCTAATGGACTGGAATGCTATTAATGCCTCTCTTGCAAAGAACATTCTTATGCAATTCAAAAGTATTTAATTCCCAATAAATTTTCCTCGTGAAAGATCATTTTAAAGATTTAATAACTTACGCCGAAAAGATTCTTCTTATAATCGTCGCTATCGCAACATTGTGTGCAGCTCTTTTAGAAATTAAAAATATGTTTCTAAATATGAACGTTACTCTTGCTGAGTTACTTTTATTATTTATTTACTCCGAAATTTTAGGAATGGTAGCTGTATTTTGTAAAAGCAATAGAATTCCAATTTCTATACCTATGTACATTGCTATTACTGCGCTTTGTCGACTTATAATTCTAAAAGGCAATCAGTCGGATCCAACAAATATATTAATTGAGGCTGGAGCAATCTTACTTATTGCCATAGCAATTCTAGTAATTAATTATCGCCCAACCAATAAGCTATTAGATGAATGATTCAAAGCAAGCGATAAAGAAAATCGGATTTTGGGTTGGTTTAATAATATTTATATTCATATCTTTTGGTTCTATATCATCCTTAAACTCTGAGGCTTTGGCGGTATTATCAATCATGCTATTGATGATTGTCTGGTGGTTTTTTGAAGTTATCCCCATTTATGTTACCGCCTTGCTTCCTTTAATTCTGATACCTATACTGACCAATCAGAATTTCCAAGAGGTAGCAGCTCCATATGCAAGCCCTAGTATTTTTTTATTTTTAGGTGGTTTTATGCTGGCCATTGTAATAGAAATATCTGGCTTACATAAAAGATTCGCCTATCTCATGATTTCAAAATTTGGACGAAGTATGTTTAGTGTTTTGGCATGTTTTATGTTGGTATCTTATTTTACAAGCATGTGGATTATTAACACAGCCACGGCCTTAATGCTTCTCCCAATCGCTATTCAAGTCTGTAAAGAGTTGAAGGTGGAAAATACGCAATTTGAAATTTTACTATTACTTAGTATTGCATATTCAGCAAGTATTGGAGGGATGAGCACCATTATTGGCACAGCTCCAAATGTTTTTTTCGTTGGCTTTATGCATGAAAATTTTGATATACAGATATCTTTCCTAGAATGGATGACAGTGGCCTTGCCGATATCAGCAATCATATTATTTGTATCTTTTTTTATCTTCTTTTATTTGATTAAAAAAAATAAAAACATTGACCAAACTAAGTGGCAAAATATTTCATTAGAAAAATTACCCACTATGAGCAGCGATGAAGTTAAGGTTTTATTGGTTTTTATTGTAACGGTCTCTGCATGGGTGTTCCGTGGTTACTTAAATCAGTTTAATTTTTTATCTAACTTAACTGATTCAGGTATTGCTATCACCTCAGCTTTTTTATTTTTTCTTATCCCATCGTCAAATAAAAAAAATGATTTATTACAATGGAAGCATATGAAACAACTACCTTGGGGGTTGTTGTTGCTATTTGGGGGCGGCTTGGCCCTGGCAAAAGCAATTATGGTCAGTGGCTTGGGTGATTGGCTTGGTTCTCAGTTAACTTTTCTCGATAACTTTTCTGTAATTTATATAATTTTAATTTTGATTTTTGCAACGGTATTTTTAACCGAAGTTTTGTCTAATACGGCTTTAACTATATCTTTTCTTCCGATCATTGGTGTAATAGCTGTTGATATAGGACTTCCGGTTAATATTATTGGCATGGCTGTTGTGATGGCTGCCAGCTGTGCTTTTATGTTGCCCATTGCGACTCCGCCAAATGCTGTTATCTTTGCAACAGAAAAAATTAAGGTGATAGATATGGTAAGAGTAGGTTTTATCATGAATATTTTGACAATATTTATTATCACTTCAATTTTTTATATTATGATGTGATTAATTAATAACTTAATCTATTTGTCATATGAATCCACTCATGGAAGTTGCAAGCGCTATTCAGCTGGCTGTTGCCCCAGCTTTTCTACTCACGGCAATTGGCGCTACCTTAACGGTGATGACTAATCGATTAGCACGAATTATTGATCGGTTCAGAGTACTAAATGAAGGTCGAGCTAAATTGAGTAATGATGATTTATTAGAGCTTAATATGTTGCGATTAAGGGCTAAATGGACTCATTGGGCAATTGCACTCACTACATTATCAGCATTGCTGACTTGTATTGTCATTGCCTCAATATTTATTGGTACAGAAATTCAATTTAACTTTGACCAGTTTATTGCTTTCTTATTTATTGGAGCGATGAGTGCACTTATTTTTGGATTGATATCTTTCACGAGAGAGGTGACACTCTCGAAGAATGTGGTAAAACAATAAGTACTAAATTAGTGAAGCAGAATTAACTACAATGGCTACTAATGCAATCAGAGATAGAATGCCAACATAGTAAACACTCTTACTAGTTTTTTGTTTTTGCTGGTGATTCTTCAAATATTTTTCAAAATCTGTCATTTGTATTTATCTTTTATTAACCTTAATGCTAATGATAATGATTCTCATTTAAAAAATCAATAGTAACACTCAGTTTTTTTAAATATTTTTTTAAGAAACAGCTTCTCTGGCTTTGCTAAATGCAGTTATAGCAATATCAAGGTCTTCAAAACTATGTGCAGCAGACAGCTGAGTTCGAATCCTGGCTTTACCTTGAGGAACAACCGGGTAAAAGAAGCCAATCGCATACACACCAAGTTTCAGTAATTCTTGACTCATTTTTTGCGCAAGGACAGAATCACCAAGCATGATTGGGACAATTGGATGATCACCATTATCCACATCAAAACCTTGCTCCTGCATGCCTTTTCTAAAATAGTGAGTATTTTTTTCTAACTTATCTCTTAAATCAGTTGATTGGTTAAGCATTTCAAATACTTTTAGGGAGGCGGCACAAATGTTAGGTGCTAGGGAATTAGAAAAGAGGTAAGGTCTAGACCGTTGTCTGAGCATATCAATAATTTCTGCCCGACCTGACGTGAATCCACCGGATGCTCCACCAAGTGCTTTCCCAAAGGTGCTGGTGATGATATCTACACGATCCATGACATTGCGATACTCATGCACGCCTTTACCTTGCTTGCCCATAAAGCCTGTGGCATGACAATCATCATGATGAACCATAGCACCAAATTCATCAGCAAGATCACAAATCTCATCGAGTTTGGCAATCGTGCCATCCATTGAAAATACACCGTCGGTGGTAATTAAAATACGTCGCGCTTTATTTTTTTTGGCTTCCTCAAGCTTTGCTCTTAAGTCTTGCATATCGTTATTCTTGTAACGATAACGTTGAGCTTTACATAAGCGAACACCATCAATAATGGAGGCATGGTTTAATTCATCAGAAATAATGGCATCTTCATTATTTAATAAAGTTTCAAATAACCCGGCATTAGCGTCGAAACAGGCTGCATACAAAATAGTATCTTCAGTACCAAGAAATTTTGACACCTCTTCTTCTAATCTTTTATGCAGGGTTTGTGTTCCACAAATAAATCTAACAGAAGCAACACCAAACCCCCAACGATCTAGGCTTTCTTTCGCGGCTTGAATGATCTCTTGATTATTAGCTAATCCAAGATAGTTATTCGCGCACATGTTGATGACGGAAGATCCATCTTGAAGTGTGATTTTGCTTTTTTGATCCGAATCAATAAATCGTTCGTTTTTCCATAATCCTGAATCTTTAATATCTTGAAGATCTGTTTGAAAGGATTCTTTTAGTGTTTCGAAGCTCATAACTTATATCCAGTTTAAGATGACTTTTCCAGAGTTTCCAGAGCGCATGACGTCGAAACCGTCTTGAAACTCTTGATAAGAGAATCGGTGGGTGATTATTTTTTCTAAAGGCAAGCCAGTTTGTACCATCATAGATCCCTTATACCAAGTCTCAAAGATTTCACGTCCATAAATTCCCTTGATCGTTAAGCCTTTAAAAACCACCATATCCCAATCAATTCCTGAGCCAGCAGGCATGATGGCTAGCATGGCAATATTCCCACCGTTAATCATGAGATCTAACATTCCACTGAATGCTTGTGGAGAGCCTGACATTTCTAGACCAACATCAAACCCTTCAAAGATACCCAGTTTAGCCATCATCTCTTTTGTGATTTTTTCCTTAGATACATTGATGGTAATTACTTCTGGTAATATTTTTTTAATCAGATCGAGACGGAATTGGTTCATGTCGGTAATAACAATATTTCTCGCACCCGCATGTTTGGCAACAAGTGCTGCCATACTTCCAATGGGACCTGCTCCGGTAATTAAAACATCTTCACCCACCATATTAAAGGATAGGGCGGTGTGCACTGCATTTCCATAGGGGTCAAATACAGATAGAAGATCAGTAGTGATTTCACGACTTGGTTTAAAAATATTTTTGGCTGGAATAGACACATACTCAGCGAATGCTCCTGTACGATTTACGCCAACACCAATAGTATTAGGACAAAGATGAATTCTGCCTGCTAAACAGTTGCGGCAGCGCCCACATGTGATGTGGCCTTCACCAGATACAATGTCGCCCACAGATAAGTCAGTGACATTTTGACCCACTTCGACAATCTCACCAGCATACTCATGGCCAGTAATCATAGGAACTGGAATTGTTTTTTGAGCCCATTCATCCCAATTATAGATATGAATATCTGTGCCACATATGGCCGTTTTGTGGATTTTTACTATGACGTCATTGTTACCACATTCCGGTTCAGGCATATCCTGAAGCCAAATGCCTTCTTCGGCTTTTGTTTTGACTAGGGCTTTCATGGTTATTTACACTTATAGATAGCGTATACGGCGATGCCTGGTTCAGGTTCTTCAATTTTTACGATCGTGTCACCGCCTTGATCCACTGCAGCGTTTTTACCCATTAAGTCGAGTTTTTCTGCAACATACTCGTCCATTAAGTCTGCTACTCCTATTTCAGACAGCACCGTAACGCGAGATTTACCTTTTTCTTGACAGCTCACAACAGAATCCTTGTCAGTGACTGTGACATTTTCTGAGCCAGGTTTTTGTTCGACAAATGAACAAGCAGATAGGCTGGCCATAAAAGCAATTATTAGATATCGCAACATAATTTAATACCCTTATTAAAGTTAAATTAAGAGTGCAAACTTTATCACGAAATAGAGCTTGAAAAAACTATATTTAAAGTATGGTTTTTATAAAGATTTATAAATAAAAGTTAGAAATAAACTTGTGTGAAAACTAAAATACACATCAAAATAGCAAATAAAATTCCTGATGCAATTAGTACTTCTTTCATTTCTTTAATTATTTTCATTTTTTTCTCCCTAAAAATTAAAAAATAATACACATACTTCGTAAAATTTGACAACCCCTTTTTTTAAAAAAACGGTTTTAATAAGAAAAAAAAATCAAAAAAAAGGATTGACTTATGCACACCTTTGCCCATCATCCTATTTTTCACTAATTTCTCTGACTTAAGACATAGAAAAATCAAAGACTTAATTATAAGTTATTGATTTTATTGATTTTTTTTTTGATTAAAAATTAATCAATTTTATAAATCGCTATAAAAAAAAGGGGATTTAAACTAATTTTCAGGGTTTATACACAATTTTATCCACAGATAATGTGGAAAAAATTTTACAAATTTTGAACTTTTTTTAATGCATCATGATTGTGCAGGTATCTAAGTAATTGATTGGGATTAAATTTTTACAATTTTGTTACAAATTACCCCTTCTTTTTTAATTATTTTAGGAGTAATTTAAAGATGTGAATCTAATAAATTCATAGAAAAGGAGATGTAAATTTAGCAACAAATTCTATTTTATATATAACGTATTAATTGAAGGAGTTTTAATGAATTTACAACATTTACAGTCAAGACATAAAGAGTTAAGTGAAAAAATCGTTGATGCTTATCAACATTACCTATCAGATGATGTAGTTACTAAGCTAAAAAAAGAAAGATTGAGATTAAAAACATTAATTGTTAATGAGTTAAAAAAAGCGTGAGAAATAAAACAATATCTTAAAAAACCAGCTTAGGCTGGTTTTTTTATATCTAAAAGATTCATCATGGAATGTAATTCCTTAGTTATAATAGGGTCTATGAACGAAATCATTAAAAAACACCTCGAAGAACACCAAGCTGTATTATCTACCCTTGAGTTATTAGCCCCACAAATAGATAGGGTGGCGAATAACATGATTCAAGCCTTACAGGATGGTAAGACCATCTTCTGGTGCGGTAATGGTGGCAGTGCGTCTGATGCACAACACTTAGCAGGCGAGTTGGTTGGTCGTTTCGTTGGGGATCGGAAAGCCCTCAAATCGATATCACTGAATGCAGACTCGGCGGTCATGACCTGCATTGTGAATGACTATGGCTATGAACACATCTTTTCACGCCAGGTAGAGGGTCTTGGTTCTGAGGGGGATGTGTTAGTAGGTATCACTACTTCGGGTAACAGTCAGAATGTGTTAAACGCTCTGGCAGTCGCCAACCAAAAACAGATGACCACGATTGGTTTATTAGGTAAGGGTGGGGGCAAGGCATCATCTTTAGTGAGTGAAGCGATTGTGATTAATTCAAACACCACCGCACGCATCCAGGAGATGCACATCACCATCGGCCATATTCTATGTGACCTCATTGAAGAAGGATTACAGTTAAAAGCATGAGTATTATCGTCACCGGCGCAGCCGGCTTTATCGGCTCCAATTTTGTCCTCAATTGGTTAAACAACAACAATGAAAAAGTCATTGCCCTAGATAAGTTGACCTATGCGGGCAACCTCGAGAATTTAAAGTCAGTGGAAAACAACCCAAACTATGCTTTTGCGCAGGGTGACATTGGGGACTCAACATTACTAGCCAAACTATTTCAAGAACATCAACCCAGAGCCATTGTGAACTTTGCGGCGGAGAGTCACGTCGACCGATCCATTCACGGACCGGATGACTTTATGCAGACCAACATTATCGGCACCTATCGCTTGTTAGAGGAAGTCCGATCATTTTTTAATACGTTGAGCGATGATGCAAAAACACAATTCCGATTTCTGCATGTGTCAACAGATGAAGTGTACGGGACCTTAAGCGCAAGCGACCCGGCTTTTAAAGAAACGAACCAGTATGAACCCAATAGTCCTTATAGTGCGTCAAAGGCGGCGTCAGACCATTTGGTTCGTGCCTGGCACCACACCTATGGCTTACCTGTCTTAACAACCAATTGTTCCAATAACTACGGACCCTATCACTTCCCAGAAAAACTCATCCCTCTCTGTATCCTCAAAGCCCTGCAGGGCCAAGACCTACCGATCTATGGGGATGGCCAGCAGATCCGGGACTGGCTCTACGTGGTCGACCACTGCAAGGGCATTGCGACCGTGTTGGAGAAGGGCGCTATTGGCGAGACCTACAACATCGGTGGCTGGAACGAGAAGGCGAATTTAGATGTCGTGCATACCTTGTGTGACTTGCTTGACGAACTCCAACCCCGCGAGGATGGCAAGTCGTATAAAGACCAAATCACCTTCGTTAAAGACCGGCCTGGACACGACCGACGCTACGCGATTGACGCGACCAAGATTAGTAATGAGCTTGGCTGGAAACCGGAAGAGACCTTCGAGACCGGCATCCGTAAGACGGTCCAGTGGTACCTGGATAACCAGGACTGGGTCGCTAACGTTCAGTCGGGCGAGTACCAACACTGGCTCAATAAAAACTATTCATGAAGATCTTAATCACGGGCATCAATGGTCAGGTGGGGCATGCCTTAATGCGTGAACTCACCGAGCATGAATTAATTGGCCTCACCCGACAAGATTGCGACCTGACCAATTTAGATAAAATCAAACAAGTCATCGACCAGCACCAACCGGATCTGATCATCAACCCCGCGGCATACACGAAAGTGGATCAGGCTGAGGACGAGCCTGAGTTGGCTTTTAAAATAAACCAAGACGCACCCAAGGTGATGGCGGAAAAGGCAAGCGAATATAATATCCCACTCATTCACTTCTCGACCGACTACGTATTCAATGGCGAGAAAAAAGAGGCTTACGTTGAGAATGATCCCACCCATCCCTTAGGCATTTATGGGCAGTCCAAGTGCGCGGGCGAGGAGGCGATTCAAGAAGTCGGTCGGTTAACTTATATCTTCAGAACCAGCTGGGTGTATTCTAACATCGGGCACAACTTCTACCTCACCATGAAAAAGTTAAGCCAAGAACGAGAAGAACTCAAGGTGGTGGCAGACCAATTTGGTGTTCCGACCTCCAACCAATTTATTGCCGAGCAAGTCAAATGTATCATCCCGCTACTCTCTGAAATAAATACCGGGATCTATCACCTGGTGCCGGATGGGTCTTGTTCCTGGCATGAGTTTGCGAATGAAATTATTGGTCAAACGAATCCAAAATTTAATCTGGATAATTTACATCCCATTTCAACTCATGAGTTCCCAACAAAAACCAAACGGCCGGCGAATAGTGTGTTGAGTAATGATAAAATCAAAAAATCTTTTGGCTTAAGTTTTAATGATTGGTCACAAGAGTTAAATAAAATTATTCATGGATAAGAATATCAAATTCCAACAGTTCGCTTTGACGCAAATCGAGCGGGCCAAGATCAAACACCAGACACCTGTGTGCCTGTGGATGACCGGACTCTCCGGGGCGGGTAAGTCAACGCTAGCCAATGCATTAGAGCAGGAGCTGAACAAAAAAGGGAAACACACTTATATCCTCGATGGTGATAATCTGCGCCACGGACTCAATTCAGATTTAGGGTTTAGTAAAGCAGACCGTAATGAGAATGTGAGGCGTGCAGCCGAGGCAGCCAAACTCATAGTCGATGCCGGACTGATTGTGATTGCAGGTTTAATCTCACCGTTTAAACAAGAGCGTGACTGGGCACGTAGTCTTTTTAAAGATAATCAATTTAAAGAGATCTATATCTCAACTTCTTTACAAGAATGCGAACAGCGTGATGTAAAAGGTTTATATCAAAAAGCACGACGGGGTGAGGTTAAAGAATTTACTGGTATTGATTCTCCCTATGAGCCACCCGAAAATCCAGACGTCATCATCGACACCCAAAATAAATCGATCAGTGAATGTGTGCAGCTGATCTTAGAGAAAGTTAATCTCACTTGATCGAGCTAGACCAGACTTTACTCGATCACGTCAAAATCATTGCAGAGGAGGCCGGTCAAGCGATTCTTCAAATCTATCAGCAGGATGACTTTGAGGTTCAAACCAAGAGTGACCAGAGCCCTTTAACGCAAGCTGACCTAGCCTCACATCACATCATCTCAAAAGCATTAAAAAAACTGACACCTGAGATCCCGATCTTGAGCGAGGAGGGGGAGGAATTAGAAGGGGATGTTGTGACCTTTTGGTGTGTCGATCCACTCGACGGTACCAAAGAATTTATTAAAGGTAATGGTGAATTCACAGTAAACATTGCATTAATAGAGAACCATCAGCCAGTCTTGGGAGTGATTCATATCCCCGTGACAAATGAAACGTTTTTGGCGACAAAGGGTGCTGGCGCAAAAAAGATAAAAGACCGAGAGACTCAACCTCTTTTAAAGCAACAAAATGAAACAAGGCAGCCACCGATTTTTGCGGTCTCGAGGTCACACCTCAATCAACAAACAAAAGATTTTATTCAGCACCACCAAGGCGAAACGGTTGCGGCAGGATCCAGTTTAAAGTTGACTATGTTGGCCAAGGGGTTGGCTGATGCCTATCCACGCTTTGGGCCAACCTCGCTCTGGGATATGGCGGCCGGACATGCGATTTTAAAAGAAACTGGCGGTGAGATCTATACCTTAGATGACCAATCCTTGGTTTATAATGTGAGTAAAATACTCAACCCCGATCTGATCGCGGTACGAAATAAAAACATAAAGTTTAATTGGAAGGAAAAAACATGAATCGTAAGGGCATTATCTTGGCAGGTGGCTCAGGGACCCGACTGTATCCGGTGACACAGACCATCTCTAAACAACTCCTTCCAGTCTATGACAAGCCGATGATCTATTACCCGCTGACCACACTCATGCTCGGCGGCATGCGCGACATCTTGATCATCTCAACACCTGAAGACACACAACGATTTGAGTCTCTGTTGGGTGATGGATCGCAGTGGGGCGTGAACTTTAAATACAAGGTCCAACCGAGCCCAGATGGCTTAGCCCAAGCGTTCCTATTAGGCGAAGAATTTATTGGCGACGATCCGTCAGCGTTAATATTGGGAGACAATATTTTTTACGGACATGACCTGCAAGAGTTACTCCAGTCCGCAGATCAACGAGAAACTGGGGCTACCGTGTTTGCCTACCATGTGCATGATCCAGAACGCTATGGTGTGGCAGAGTTTGATGACAATAATCAAGTCATTTCCTTAGAGGAAAAACCCAGCAAGCCAAAATCCAACTTCGCGGTGACGGGTTTGTATTTTTATGATGAGCAGGTGGTGTGTTTAGCCAAGAGCCTCAAACCATCACCTCGTGGAGAATTGGAAATTACCGATCTGAATAAATTATACCTCACTCAAAAAAATCTCAGTGTCGAGATCATGGACCGAGGTTATGCCTGGCTGGATACCGGCACGCATGACTCATTGCTCGATGCAGGTCAGTTCATCTCAACCATTGAAAACCGCCAGGGGTTGAAAGTAGCCTGCCCGGAAGAGGTGGCGTATCGTCAAGGGTGGATTAGTGCACCCCAATTAGAAGACTTAGCCAAGCCGTTACTGAAGAACCAATACGGCCAGTACCTCATGAAAGTCTTATCTGAATAGTGCTTAAGAATGACTGATGTAAACACATTTTCACATCCTATTTTAATTACTGGCGGAGCTGGTTTTTTAGGCTCACACATGGTCGCCCTCTGTTTAGAAAAGCGAATCGATTTGGTGGTGGTGGATAACTTAAGCAATAGTGACCTCTCAAATTTACAAACCTTAGAAAAACATTTCAATGTCACCATTCCCTTTTTTAATATTGATATTCGCGATCAAGATAAGTTAAAAGATTTTTTTAATGAGCATCGTTTCAGCGCGGTGATTCATTTTGCGGGGTTAAAATCAGTGGCTGAGTCGGTCGCCAATCCTGATCTCTATCATGACAATAATGTAGTGGGTTCACAAAATGTGATCGACTGCATAAAAGCGCAAGGCATTAAAAATTTGATCTTCTCATCCAGTGCAACGGTGTATGGCGACCCTCAATATTTGCCGATTGATGAAGACCATCCAGTCCAGCCCTATAACCCATATGGTGAAACCAAAGCTCAAGTTGAAGAACTATTTATACAAGATGAGTATTTTAAAACAGCCTCGGTGAAGTTATTGCGCTACTTTAATCCGGTGGGTTCTTACAAGTGCATTATTGGAGAAAAGCCAAACGGTATGCCTAATAATTTGATGCCATACATATTGGGAGTCGCTCGAGGAGAGTATGATTTCCTCAATATCTATGGCGACGATTATGAGACTGATGATGGAACAGGGGTGAGGGATTACATCCATGTGACGGATTTGATGGAGGCACATTGGAGTGCGTTAATGGATGATGTTATCGGTTGTGAGATTTATAATGTGGGTTGCGGCAAAGGATTTTCTGTGAAAGAAATGGTAAAGGCTTTTGAGGAAGTTAATCAAGTGAAGATTCCGTATCAAATTCAACCCAGGCGTGATGGGGACATTGCCACCTGCTATGCAGCAGTCGATAAAATAAAAAATCACTTGAATTGGTCAGCAAAGTTAAATTTAGAGTCGATGTGTCGCGATGCGTGGAGCGTGAATTCTTAAATGAAATATTTCGATTTAATTAGAGAGAAATTGTCCTCACTATGGCCGATGTGGTCGGTCATTATGCTTGTTGCCATCTGGTCTATTTATATTCAAGACGGTCACATCAACCGCGATGGCTTGCTTTACCTCAAACAGGCTTATTTAATTGCGGAGGGTAGCTGGAAAGAGGGTTTAGCTTTATACCCATGGCCATTCTTTAGCATCCTAATTGCTATATTCCATAAATTCACAAATTTACATTTTCAGGTCGTAGCGCATGGGGTTGATTTAGCCTTGTTTGGAATTGCTATTTTGTTTTATCTAAAAACACTGCAACTTATTTATAACAAAGAAAAACACATCATATTTTATGGTGGGGTAATCTTATTATCTTTTATTCCGATCATGGATGATTATGTGGGCATGGTCTTAAGAGATCATGGATTGTGGGCGGGTTGTATGATGGGGACTTACTTCTATTCTAAAAATTTAAAACAATATTCCTTAAAAAATTCTATAACTTGGCAGTTAGGATTTCTCTTTGCAGGCCTTTTTCGTCCAGAGGGATTGGTATTTGTAATTCTTTTGCCATTGTGGAATTTAACTCAAAACAAAACTCAAAAGTTAAAACAATTGGTTCTAGATTATTCACTATGTATCCTTGCAGCAATATTAGCCCTGTTAGTAATTTTATTTTCAAATATTGATTTAATGAATGTGATGAGCTCATCACGTTTAACTGAGTTTTTAAATCGACCCATTTTATTTCTTCAGCAGCTTGTAAAACCATTACCCGTTCAAACAGATAATGAATATTTATCAAATTTATTTGAAAATTACAGTTTAATTATTACCTATGCAGTTTTGTTTTCAGTGCTAATTTTTAAGTGGATCAAGGGTTTGGGGGTGTTACATGGGGGTTTGTTTTTTTATTCATTGTTTGCAAAGAAAAAAATAAAAAATAATTACCAAAAATACATCTATTTCTTTTTAATTGTCAGTTTTATATTAGTCAGTATCAATTTGTTTAATGTGTATGTATTGACAAATCGGTATTGGGGTTTTCATTGGTGGTGGATATTTATTTTAATTACACCAGTTATATTAATCATATTTAAAGATGGAAAGGTAAATAGATTTATAAAAAAAATCCTAGGAATTACGATAGCTTTTTTTATTCTAAATTGTTTAATTGATAAGAATGAAAGTTTAGAGCAAGAGGTCGCTGATTATTTAAAAGAAAATGCATTACAACAGGTTGATTTTCAGGAACATCAAAGAATCAAATATTATGTAAATTACAGTATCCAAGATCTTGTAAAAGATGAAAATAATCAATCTTCTCCGCTTTATAAATTATATAAAATTAATAATGTAGTGAATATTGATCAGAAAATCATTATAAAAAATTTTCCTGAAACAAAAACAAAATTTATTTTAACCAAACATGCTCAATAGTTTTTTTGATGTTTTTTTATTTTTAAAGTACCCATTGCTAGGTCTGTTTATTGCATTTGCTTTCATATCTTTTTTTTGGACAAATATATTTCATGCCTTAAATTTCAAGACATATCAAAATATTCAGCGAGTACATAAAAACGAAGTTTCAAGATTAGGAGGCATTTTTATTTATATTTTTATAGCTTTGCTTGTGTGGTTTGAATTTATCCAGCAAAAAATTATTGTTAACATTCTTATCTCAGCAATACCTTTCATAGCAATCAGTACAAAAGAAGATCTATTCCATAATACCAGCCCGCGACTGAGGCTAATAACAATGGTGATGGGTTGTTTGATTTTTTTCTATCTTAATCCAATAGATTTTCCTGTAATCGATTTTCCATATTTAGGACATTTAATATCTGTGTATCCAGTTGGCATCATATTTTTTACCTTTTCTTTATTGGTGGTGATGAATGGGATGAATTTGATTGATGGCATGAACGGGCTTTTTGGTTTGACGGCTATTTTTCAATTAGTATCTATAGCCTCAATTGGTTTTTTTTACGGAGATAATGAGGTTGTTGTTGTATCTTCAATTTTCTTAGTACCTCTGATTGTATTCTTATGCTTTAATTTTCCATTGGGGAAAGTTTTTGTTGGCGATACCGGTGCGTATTTTTATGGTTTTGTTATTGCGTTGTTAACTATTTATACATTTGGAAAGCATAACCAGCTTCTTTCATGGCTCGCAGTTCTAATTCTATTTTATCCCTGTTTGGAGCTGCTATTTTCCTTTATTAGAAAAATATCATCGGGATTAAGTCCTTTGACTCCGGACAACAGACATCTGCATACGATTATTTTTAATGAATTAAAGAATAAATATAACAGGACTAAATTTTCAAACGTAATAACCACTCTTGCTTTGTTTCCTTTGTACACAATTCCAACAACTATAGTCTTATTTTTATTTCCACAAATTAGTTTAAATATTGTGATTATTGCTCTATCTTTACTGTCGATAGGGTATATTTATGTATATAAAAAATTAAACAATTAAGATAAATGGCTACCATAACCTCTCTGGCAATCCCTGAAGTAAAGTTGATTACTCCAAATGTGTTTAATGATGACCGGGGGTTCTTTTATGAGTCTTTCAATCAAGATGTATTTAATTCTTTGCTACATGATGATATCCATTTTGTGCAAGATAATCATTCAAAGTCTAAACAAAATACACTTAGAGGATTGCATTACCAGCGTCCACCTTTTGAGCAAGGAAAGCTAGTTCGTGTCATTGAGGGTGAAGTCTTTGATGTAGCTGTTGACATCAGACCTGATTCGCCTTCAAGAGGTCAGTGGGTGGGGGAATTGTTATCAGCAACGAATACTAAACAACTATGGATTCCACCTGGATTTGCTCATGGCTTTTTAGTTTTATCAGCATCAGCTCAGGTTTTATATAAAGCAACGAATTTTTACTCGAAAGAAAGTGAGGTTTGTATTTTGTATGATGATGATGACCTTGCTATTGATTGGCCATTATTGTCTGATCCAATCCTATCAGAGAAAGACAAACTCGGCATATCCTTTCAAAAATATTTGATGCAGTATCATGGAAGTAAATAAATTGTGACGGCATCGACTGACAACGTTGTTTTAATTATCGTTTTATTCAATCCTGATTTAGATTTTTTGGAAAATAATATTCAAAAATTAAAAGATTTTTCAGTTATTTGCGTAAATAATACCATTGATAAAAAAAACAACTCCGATATCAACAAAAACATAAAAAAATATCAACATACAACGATTATCAACAACAATAAAAATTTAGGTCTGAGTAAAGCACTAAATATCGGGATTAATAAATCTCTGGAGTTAAATGCAAAAAAAGTAATATTGTTTGATCAGGATACGTTATTAGATGTTAAAAAAATAAAAGATCATCTCAACATGTTTGACAGCATTGATGATCCATTGATGGTTGCTCTTGGGGCGAGCTATGTGAGAAGTAAAAAAGATAAGCCATATTTCATGAGTTATGGTCTATTCAGAAAAAGAATGTATCAACAAGGTAGTAAAAAGATTATTCAGATACACTCTGCCATCACCTCAGGCCTATTAATTTATGCCCCAATTTTTAGATACACTGGGCTCTTTGATGAAAACTTATTTATTGATTATGTCGATATAGAATGGAGCTTAAGGATTAGAAGGATGGGTTTCCATCTTTATGGAAATTTTAATACAAAATTTATACATACGATTGGTGATGAGGTATTTTCAGTTTTAGGTAAAAAAGTACCCATTCATTCGAAAGTGCGATTTAAACAATTAATGAAGGATTTTAAATACATAGCAACAACCCAAAAGAAATATTTTTGGTTTGTATTTCATGAGTTTATTCAATTATTCTTAAGATCTGCATTATTAGTATTTATCAAAATAATTCATTTTTTAAAATTGAAAAAGTCAGATGCATAAACATCCAACAATTGCTATTTTGATGGCGACGTTTGAAGATGAATATTTTATTTTGGATCAGTTAGATTCGATAATGATGCAAACTTATATGCATTTTAAACTCTATGTCAGTGATGATTCATTTTCAAAAAAAACATATCAGATCATTGCCCAGTATCAAAAAAAATATCCAGATAAGATTTTTTACCAACAAGGTCCAAAAGAAGATTATGTTAATAATTTTTTATCATTAGTAAATCAAAAAAATATACAAGCGGATATTTTTTTATTTTGTGATCAAGATGATTTTTGGGTACCCAAAAAACTTGATTACATTGTGGACTGCTTTAAACGACACTCCAATAACAAACCGATCCTTTACTCCAGCTCCAAAATAATCATAAATGATGATAAAACATGTATTGGTGCTACTAATCATGAAATGGTCAGTCCGTCACTAGAAAATTCTTTTTTTGAAAATATTACTGGTGGTAACACCATGGCATTTAATAGCACATTTAGAAATATTCTGACGCAATATAATACAAAAGGTATTCAAATTCCATCGCATGACTGGTGGTGTTATATTGTTTCAATGATCCATGATGTAGAAGTCATTTTAGATGATCGACCTTTGTTGTTTTATCGGCAGCATCATGACTCCCTCATTGGTTTTAGAGTTAATTTATTTATGCGCATATATAAAACGATTGCTAAGGTTGTTTCACAAAATTATTTTCAACATCAGTACAATATTAGTGAGGTATTGTCCCAAAATCAAAAGTGCTGGGGACATCTTTCTAAGGCAAGCCAAGTTGATGACTTTATCAATTTTATGCAATCCTCAAGATTGAAAAAATTAAAGTTATTTCTAAAAAATAATTACCAAAGACAAAGTTGTATTGAGTCCCTTATGTTGCTCTTTTTAGTTGGGTTGGCCGGTTAATATGCTTTCATCAAATTACTATAGTTGTGAAAAAATATTCAATCAGGAAAAGAAAAATATTTTTTTTAAATATTGGATTTTTGCTGGGTTTACCTTCGAATTTACTAAAAATAAAATTGTTAAAAAAAATATCTTAGGCATGGATCTTGTGTTTACATTCGATGGAAAATCACATCATGTTTTTTTGAATCAATGCCCACATCGTTTTGCAGAGTTAGTTGCAGAAGAGCAATGTGACCGAAATCTGATTACCTGTCCATACCACGGGTGGAGTTTTAAATTAAATGGTGTTGTGAACAACATCCCCTTTAATCAGGAGTTATATAAGCTCAATTCAAATAATATAGGCTTGCACTCAATAGCACTGAACATTGTTGGAAAGTTTATGTTTATTAATTTTGCAAAAAGACCAATTCCTTTAACAAAACAATTTTCAACTAAAATTATTGATGAACTCATAAGCATTTCAAACTGTATTGAAGAAAGTCACACTGAAGTTAAGCAAAGGTATTTTAATTGGAAATTAATCATTGATAATCTAAGAGATCCACTACACCCTTTATTTGTTCATAAAAAAACTTTAATGCAGTCTGTGAAAAGCGGTTTACCTGGAATACCAAAATGGATTCCAACTTTCTTGTTGAATATTAAGTCTTTGAGTTTTGGGGGCTTGGATGTCGAGATTCGAAAACCTGATTATGCTAAATTGTTTAAAGATCCATGGAACTGTAGCAATCGATACTTTAACTTACATTTGTTTCCTAATGTTCATATTGCCAGTGCCGATAATGGCTCAACGTTTGTGGTTGAATTTTTTGAACCCATTAGCGCCAATCAAACTAAGATTAATATAAGTTATCTTCTCACTAAGCACAATTTACGCAATTACAAGCTGATTCAATTTTTAAATCGTCTAACAAAATCATCAAACTTAGTTTACGAAGAGGACTTTTCTTTGCTTGAAAAAATACAGTCCAAAATGAACAATAATCTTATTATGATGCCTAGCAATGGTATTTATGAGAGAATGATCGAAAGATTTCATGCGGTTTATCGCAGGATTTTAAAATAATGAATTTTCACGAGTAATAACTTATGGACAGACATATATGGGTTTTAGGAACATCTGGTTTTGCTTTTGATATTGCAAACAGATTTATAAAAGTACCGGGGGCAGGAAATTGTTTTATGGGTTTTTTGGATGATAGGAAAGAAAATAGACAACAATTTAAGTCAATCCTGAGGAATAATGGGATGCCATATGAGGTCATTTCTCCTGATGACCTTGATTCTTCTGATCAGAAAAATCGTTTTTTATTAGGAGTTGGTGATCCAAACTATAAGTTTGAATTTGTTAAAAAATACAATATTTCTGATGACCAAATTCATGACTTCAGAGTCGATACTAACTTTGCTGATGCAGCCTCAATTCAATCAGGCATTTATTTTGGATGTAAGATATCCAATCTAACTTCGGTAGGTATTGGTAATTTTATAGATAGTCAAACCGTTATCGCTCATGAGTGCCGCATTGGCAACTTTAATCATATTGGCGTTAATGTAATCATAGGTGGTAATTCAGCCATAGGTTGCCGCAATAATATTCATTCTGGGGCTATTATTGGCAATAATATTAACATTGGAGATGACTGTGTCATTGGTGCAGGCGCTACCGTATTAAGGGACCTTCCTTCTGGATCCAAATTAGTGACCCCAAAATCAATAAAAATGAATTAACTATCTCAGATGAATTCTGCCATTAGTATCAAAAACCTCAATCTAGCTTATTTTAAGAGTGAGTCTGATAATTATTCATTTAAAAAATTTTTAATGACCGGCAATCTTTTACCTGAAAAAAAAGTAGTGTTTGAAAATTTTTCATTAGAGGTTGGTCATTCAACTATTATTGGCATTGAGGGTTCAAATGGAGTGGGCAAGACTTCCTTGTTGGCTGCTATTGCTGGTTTGCTACCTGCCGAAGGAGGTGAAATTAAAACCTCAGGCAAAGTCTTACCTTTACTGGGTTTAGGACATGTTTTTCATCCTGACTTAGATATCCAAAGGAATATAGAGTTATGGAATCTCAGTTTCTCAGCAAATTTTATGGTTAATGAGCAATTTGTGACTGAAATTTTAGAAAATGCGGGTTTGAATGTGAGGCCCTCAACCATATTAAGATCATTGTCGTCTGGGATGAAATCTAGGTTGGCTTTTGAATTAGCCATGCATGGTAATGAAGACATCCTGTTGCTAGATGAGGTTTTTGCTGTTGGTGATCAGCACTTTCGGGATCAATCTGCTTTGAAAATGAAACAGAAATTAAAATCTCTTCAATGTGCGATTATTGTCTCACATGATCCCAATGTGTTAAAAGATAACTGTGATCGTATTATTCGTATTCTCAGTCCAAGTGATTTTGAGGATGTGAATTAATGCAGCAATTTTTTTCTTTTTTTAAGTTGCTGTTTGTTTTGCAGAAAAAAAATCATATTGTTGGTTTTCTAATTGGGTTACTACCCATTCTAATCACAAGTATTTCAATTGAGTTTTTTATTGGGAAATTAATTAGTGGCAATATAGATACAATGCAACCTGGCTTAAAAGCAGTAAATGTTTTGGTTTACTTTTTAATTGCCAATTCATTGACATTGTCATTAACCTCATTAAAAAAATATAACCATATCTTAAAGAATTCTTATTTATCACCCTCAGCTATTATTAATGCTGAAGTACTAATGCAGTTCATTAATTTTATCTGTTTATTAATGGTGTATGCCTTTTGGTTTCAATTTCCATTGATAAGCTTGATTTTAGTCATTGTCATTTCTTTGTTATTAATTTTATCGATCATATTTTTGGCACACTTAATTGCCCCATTGGCTTTTATTTTTGATGACTTTGAAAGAATTTTTGGTTTGATTATGCAACTTCTTTTTTGGTTATCGCCAGTCATTTATTTCATTCGAGATATAAAAAGTAATTTTGCTTATCTTATTACCCTCAATCCATTTCATCTTTTTTATGAATTAAATTTTCTCTGTTTTTACCCGCACTTGTTTGATGAAGAGTTGTTTTATTTGAGTGGTTTAACTTTTATAGTTTTTTTTGCAGTGATATATATTGTACTTAAGGATTTAAAATCAAAATTGAGGTTATTTTTATGATTAATCTGTTTAAGCCTTACATGATCGATAAAAAATATTACCTACAATATTTAACAAAAATGCATAAGAACTTATGGTTTGCTAATTTTGGGCCGCTTTACAATCAGTTTAAAAATAAGTTAGCACATTTTTTCAATGTAGATAGCGACTATATTGAGTTATTTTCCAGTGGCACTTCAGCATTAGTGTCTGCAATCAAGGCGATCAGTGCACCAAAAAAAAAATATTGCTTAGTTCCTTCCTGGACATTTGTGGCAACCGTGCAGGCTATTAAAGAAGCTGGCTTGGTTCCCTATTATCTAGATGTTGATCTTAAAACAATGCAGCCATCTCAGGACCAATTAAATCAAGTTCCAAAACGAGTATTAAACGAAACAGCCATACTGCTTCTTGTGGCCCCGTTTGGCAAACCCATTCGAGATACTGGCCCTAGACAATTTTCCAAAAAATATTCAATTCCAATCTTGGTAGATGCAGCAGCTGGATTTGATAATGCATTTAACAAAAGACTGTCAATCGTCATATCGATGCATGCGACTAAAGTATTTGCCATTGGTGAAGGTGGATTGTTATATTCACCATCAAAAAAAATTATTCAGTCTGCCCGTGCGTATTCTAATTTTGGTTTTATTAACAAAAGAGATTCTATTCAGGCTGGGTTAAATCATAAGTTGAGTGAAATTCATTCCGCTATTGGTATTCCTACCTTGAAGTTTTGGAACAAAACAAAAATAAAGTATCTTCAATTAGCCCACAAATTTTTATCCTCTTTAGACAATCCCAACATACATTTCATGCAAGGTTGGGGGGTTGATTATGTTTCATCCACGTGCGTCATTCATTGCAAAGATAAAAAAATAAAACAACTTTTAATTAAAGAGTTTGATAAGAATAATATTGAGTGGCGTGATTGGTGGAATCAAGGCTGCCATGCCAATGAATATTTAAGGCAATTTGCTTCCTATAGCCTGCCGCAGACAGATATGTTAGCTCAAACCACCATCGGTATCCCCTTTCATCTGCATTTGAAACCTGACGAGATCAAGAAGGTATTTCAGGTGATTAATTCTATAAATTAATTAATGATATAAAAATACAATCATGATAAGCGTTCTGATTCCCACTTTTAACCAAGAGAGTTTTATTCAACAAACGATTGTGTCGGCAATAAACCAGTCCTTTAAAGATATTGAAATACTGGTAGGGGACGATGCTTCAATGGATGCAACAGCACACGTGGTGGAAAAATTGGCAAAACAAGATGATCGAATCCAGTTGTTCGTGTGGGAAAAAAATGAAGGCGGCCTTAAAAATATTGATAAATTACTTCAACATGCCTCAGGAGATTTGGTTATTATTTTAGAAGGGGATGACTATTGGGTCAATGACAAATACCTTGAAACCGCAAGCCAAATATTAAATAACCAAAAAGACATTAGTTTTGTAGGCTCCCGATTTTATAAAGGGACACGAGATAAACAATCCATTTCAAAATTTTACGGGAATGTCTCAGCCTCCATCCTCTCGTTAGGAAATTTTATCCAACTAGGCACCGTGGTCTTCAGAAGAACAATTATTTCAAGAATTGACCCAGCTTATATTGATTTGCCCTTAGGGGACTACCCATTATTTATGCAGCTGCTTCAACATGGCCCTGCAAAAATTATCAAAGAGCCTAGTTTTTTTTATAGAGTTCATGCTGCAGGGATTTGGTCAACTCAAAGTGATATTTATCAGATTGATAAAACCCTGGAAACCATCAACGTAATGCAAGGCACCTTAAGATCAACTTACTTATTTAATTTTCAGGTTAATTATTTGTTGGCAAAAAAAATTATTTCCTTAAAAAGTTTACGGTTTTTTAACTTATTAGTTATTTTGAAAGGTATAATTGCATATGTAGCAATCAAATTAATTCAAATATTTTTTTTAAAAAGGTTTTAATATGAGTTTCGACGATTTTTTAGACGGTTTGGTTACAGCAATTGACCTACCGGATATAACCTCCCTTGATCCTGATCTCTCGTTCTGTCAAATTCCTGATTTCGATTCTTTGGCTACCCTAGGGGTTATGACTTTTTGTGAGATTGAGTTTGATCACCAAGTTAATGGAGAAAAGTTATGGGAAGATCAAGTCACTCCGAAACAGTTGTATGATATGGTTTCAAAATGAAACACATTGGATTGAACAATTTATTTATTGAGGGCCTGGTCTCTGTAAGCCCTGCAAAAAAAATAAATGTTATTAAAGAAGATTCGAGTGATAAGATCAAGCGACTATCGCGGTCCATTGGCATTGAAAGTAAATATGTTTGCAGTGAAGGACAAAGATTTTCAACTTTAGGTGAAACAGGGATAAACTTTTTGCTTAAAGAGTTAAAGTTATCCACGGATGATGTGGATGGCATTATTGTAGTAACCCAATCACCAGATTATATTATTCCTGGAACTGCCGTGTTATTGCAAGACCGATGTCATTTTGGCAAATCGACCTTGGCGTATGATATTAATTTGGGTTGCTCCGGTTATCCCTATGGGTTGTTTGTGGCTCACGGTCATTTAATGTCTGGTATGAAAAGAGTCTTGATCGTTGTTGGTGATCAAAGTTACAGTCCCGGTACGACCGATGAAGGGCATGGAGTTTTATTTGGCGATGGTTGTACGGTTACCAGTGTAACCCTAGGTCATGAACATTCAGCACACTTTAGTTGCGGTACAGACGGTTCTGGCTTAGAGGCGCTGTACATCCCTCATGGAGGAAAAGTAAGACCTGTGACTCGAGATTCTCATGACGTAAAGTTAGACTCTACTGGTGTGATGCGCTCTGGAACAGATGTGGTGCTGGATGGTCCTGCGATTCATAATTTCTCAGTAGGATTAGTGCCCGATGAGCTCACTAAAATGGCTAAAGAAATGCAGTTAGAAATGGAAGAGGTTGATTATTTTGTGTTGCATCAGGCGAACAAAATGATCAATAACACAATTCGGATGAAGTTAAAACTCCCGATAGAGAAGTTTCCAGAGTCATTATCTGACCATGGCAATACCTCCAGTGCTTCTATACCTATAACGTTGACTGCTCGACTTGATGGAAAATGGAACAATCAAAGTACTAAAACAATTATGTGTGGCTTTGGGATCGGTTTGTCATGGTCGACATTAGGATACGTTGCAAACGGACAGGAAAAAAGCTTTCACTTATATGACTAATGAATTTTTTTGAAGACTTAGAAAATAAAACCATCTTGGTGATGGGTGCAAGTCAGGGGATTGGCAGACAGTTGTCTTCTGACTTAGCAAAACTCAAAGCCAGACCCCTTCTCTCGTCAAGAAATAAAGAAAAGTTAAAAGAATTAGCTCAAGAATTAAACACCAATTATTACGCATGCGACATCAATGATGACGAGTCCATAAAACACCTGGTTCAAGAGTTACCAGTATTAGATGCGGTGTGTGTAGTCAGTGGGATTGTCAAACTTGTTCCACCAAAAATGTTGCAACGAAAAACGATCGAACCGCAAATCACCACCAATCTCACATCGCCCATGTCTTTAATAGGACACTTACTCAAGTCAAAAAAAATTAAAGACTCAGGATCTGTAGTACTTACCTCAGCGGCTGCCAGATTGTGTCATCCGCCATGCACCGCTCCTTATGCGGCTGCCAAGATGGGATTGTTGGGGTTAGCTCGCTCTTTGGTCGCAGATGTATCCTTTTCTAATAAAATTCGCTTTAATGTGGCATCTTTTGATTATGTTGAGTCTGATATGTCAAACAGCGTTGAAGTTAATGACAAGGATATCATTGGGGTAAGTCCTGTAGATTATTCATCTTTGCCATTTTTATTTTTAATATCACAAAGGAGCAAATGGATTAATGGACAAATGATTGCTGCAGATGCCGGACGTATGCTTGGAAAGTCACGATATGCTTGATGATTTAGCAAAAATTAATGGTAAAACGACACTTGTCACTGGTGCGACTGGTGGTTTGGGTGAAGAGATTGTTAAGTTATTTACAAGCTCGGGTCAAAACGTAATTGCCCTCGGCAGGTCTGAGGAGAAATTAAATAAAATTAAAAATAATTCAGTAGTGCCGGTAAGTTTGGATTTAAATGACGAGGAAGCAGTTAAAAAATTTGCAAAAGAGGTAGAAGCTTTTGATAATTTAATTCTCTGTCATGGAATCATTGGCGCTAGACCAATGCGTATGTTATCAAAAAAATTTATTAGAGATGTAATAGAATCTAATCTTATTTCAACATTAGACTTTGTTTCAAATTTACTCCGCGCTAATAAAATTAACAAACCAGGCAGAATAGTTTTTATTTCTTCAATCTCTGCCTATATTGGCGCCAATAATACTGTGGCGTATGCGGCTTCAAAAGCTGGTTGTGATGCAGCTTTTAATGGGTTGGCCAGAGATTTATTGAAGAAAGATATCACTGTCAACTCGATTGCACCAGCAGCCATAGACACACCATTATGGGAGGGAAATATTGGTAACGCAGTGAATAATATTCATGATTATCCATTAGGCCTGGGTTCACCCGAGGATGTGGCAAATGCTGTGGCTTTTATATGTCTTCAAGGGTCTAAATTTATTACAGGTGAAACAGTGATTATGGATGGCGGTGCAACATGGATTTTATAACTCACAAAGTAAAAGAAGAGTCTTTAATTTTCTATTTGGCTTTTGTTTCACTAGTTGTTCTGTTTGCAGATAGGATTTTTTTTGAAAGATATTTATTTGCAGATGGCGCATGTATTTTGCTTGAAAATTTTTATCAGGGCGTATTTTCTGAAATACCAACAAGGTCTATAAGTCAATTTTTATTAAAAATACCAATGATTTTTTCTCAACAATTTCACGTTAAAGATCTTTTTATTGCGGAAAAAATATTTGCTTTAGGTTTTTTTATCCCATTTTTAATTTCATTTGGAGCAATTCAGCTCTTCAAAAATGACTACAAAAAAATAGGATACTTTATTTTTTTTCTCATTGTATCTTTGTTTTATATTCCTTACAGTTTTTTTGCTGTTGGTGAATATAATTTAATATATCCCCTAATACCCCTCATTATTGCATCTTTTTTTCAATTAAAGGATTTACCAGAGGATGTAACAGCCAGAATAATATTTAATATTTCAATATTTATTTTAATTCTTTCATACGATGTTTTTCCATTTTTCTCTATATTACTATTAACTATTTTTTTTAATCATCACCACAATAAAAAAAAGATTAATTATTTTATCCCCGAAATTGGATTATTGATAATCTCTCTTTTAGCAATCTTGAGCTCTAAATTTTCACTAGATGCTCAAATAGTTACCAACGGTCTTAAGGGGCTAACTGAATATGCCTATAGACAGCCAGATGGTTTTATATACGACACAATTATATATTTTGTTGCAGCTATGCTCATATCAACAATAATTTTTTTTACCGCTAATAATAAAAATGATAAAAAACAAAAAAAATCAAAAGTAAGAATTATTATTTTATTTGTAGTTGCCGTATTTTGTATATTAGCAAACACTGCTAACCACTACCCATCTAATTCTTATTTCTCAAAAACTATGTTCTTATTAATTATTATTTTTTTTACATCATTTATATTTCTTTTTAGCCTAGAAAAGTTTAATGGTTTTATTAAAATATCTTTAAATACACTTATTATTATTTTCCTAATAAATACTTTATTCATGTTCATTAAAGCGTACGAGTTTAAAAGTTATCTAAATGATTTTAAAAAATATATTGAAATTAATCCAACACCCTATATTTTACAAGATGAGTTTCTTTTAAATTTCAAAGATGATAAAAGATTTTACAAAAAAAGGTTTAATTATTTTGTCTATGATTGGTCTTGGGGTCATGCATGTCTATCTCAGATAATTAAGCCAGAGAATAAATCCTATGTTGTTGGTCACTGTGATCCAAATTATTATGATTTATTTCCTGAGTTAATAAAGGATTTTAAGGGACATGAGTCAAAAAATTTTAAATGTTAAGATAATTTATAATATATCCAATGATGAGGTTACTGATATTTTAAAAAGAAAAAAAATTGATAAATATTCATTGCATTATTTCAATCCTTTTGGGTTTTCAAGAAAAGTAATTGAGCAAGAATTTCTAGATTTTTTTAATCTAGAAATAAACCAATGTAATAATATTTTTATAATATTTAAAAATTTATTTTTTGGTAATAGAGTAAAACTTATATTACAAATTTTAAATAATAGAAAAATATCATTTAAAGAAATTAAATTATGAAAACAGTTATTTTAGCTGGAGGTCTTGGTTCAAGACTCTCAGAAGAAACCGATATTAAACCAAAACCACTTGTCGAAGTCGGCGGTAAGCCGATACTTTGGCACATCATGAAAATTTATTCACATTATGGATTTAACGATTTTGTCATATGTTTAGGCTACAAAGGCTATTTAATAAAAGAATATTTTATCAACTATTACAGTCATACATCTGATTTCACAGTTAATTTACATGATAACTCAATAAATTTTCATAACAACAAATCAGAAGATTGGAAAATTACACTCATTGATACAGGTGAAAATACCATGACTGGTGGAAGAATTAAAAAGATACTTAATTACGTTGATGATAACTTTTTTATGACTTATGGAGATGGGTTATCTGATGTCAATATACTTCAGCTATTAGAACACCATAAAAAATTTAATAAAATCGCGACCGTTACTGCAGTTCAACCTCCTGGCAGATTTGGTGCGCTTGCTATTGATCAAAATGTTGTTACTTCCTTTTATGAAAAACCAATTGGAGATTCCAATTTTATTAATGGTGGTTTTTTTGTTTTAAATAAAAAAATCAAGGATTATATTGCTGACGACTCTACTGTTTTTGAACAAGCTCCTTTAAAAAATCTAGTGAATGATAAAAATCTTACTGCATTTCATCATCAGGGTTTTTGGCAACCGATGGATACATTAAGGGAAAAAAATATGCTTAATGATATGTGGGATCAAAATAAGGCACCTTGGAAGTTATGGGATTAGATAAAAATTTTTGGATTAATAAAAAAGTTTTTGTAACTGGTAATACTGGTTTTAAAGGATCATGGCTATCTTTAATTCTTCATAATCTTGGTGCAAAAATGCATGGTTATGCTTTACAACCTAACACTGATCCATCAATGTTTAATTTATTAAATTTATGTGATTTGATACCAACGACATTTGCTGATATTAGAGATTTTGAGACGTTAAATCAGTCGATTCTAGATTTTGCCCCAGATATTATCATTCATATGGCTGCTCAACCACTTGTATCCGACTCTTATAATAATCCAAGAGACACCTACGAAATTAATGTGATCGGCACAGTCAATATCCTAGAGTGTTTGAAGTTGCGGAAAAATTCTTGTCTTTTAAATATTACAACAGATAAATGCTACAAAAATAACGAATGGTTATGGGGTTATCGAGAGATTGACGAGCTTGGAGGCTTTGATCCGTACAGTAGTAGTAAAGCATGTTCTGAACTTGTTACTTCCTCATTTTATAATTCATTTATTAAAAATTCGACAAATCACCTGGCTACTGCAAGGTCGGGGAATGTTATTGGTGGTGGTGATTGGTCAAAGGATAGATTGATTCCAGATTTAATAAGAGGCGTAGAGAGTAACTCTGCTGTTTACATAAGAAATCCACTATCAACAAGGCCTTGGCAGCATGTATTAGAGCCTCTTTGTGGTTATCTTAAATTAATTGAATTTTTAAATACTAAAAACTTTGAATTAGATAATATTTCATGGAATTTTGGACCAAGTTCAATTCAAGAAAAGAGTGTAGAAGATATAATAACCATCTTTGGAGAAAAATGGAGCTCCTTAGACATAAAATTTGAGAAAGATCATGTTGGTTTTCATGAGGCTGGATATTTAAAGCTTGACTCGAGCAAATCTAATAAATACCTAAATTGGACTTCCAAATTAGACTACCATGACACTATAAACATGACCATTGATTGGTACGATGCATTTTTTAATAAACAAGACATGCTAACTTTTACAGAAAATCAAATTAGAGGATACTTTGAGGATAATGGATGATAAATTAGAAAAAATTCGGGGTGATATTTTGCAGTTAATTAAATCATACAGTGATATTAAGTATGCAAACAATACCTTTATAGCTGGGGAAACATTCATTCCACCCTCTGGAAAAATCTTAGATTATGAAGAACTCATGTTCATGACAGATTCTGTTTTGGATGGATGGCTTACAACTGGGAGATTTAATAATGAATTCGAGGATAAACTATCAAATTTTCTTGGAGTGAAACATTTACTGACTACAAACTCAGGATCATCTGCGAACTTGCTAGCTTTTTCCGCACTGACTTCTCCGCTTTTAGGAGAAAAAAGAGTTTTTCCAGGTAGTGAGGTAATTACTGTTGCGGCTGGATTTCCGACAACTGTCAATCCTATTTTACAAAATGGAGCTGTACCTGTCTTTATTGATATTACTAAAGATACACACAATATAGATCCTAATTTAATTGAGGATGCAATAACTAACAAAACTAGAGCTATTATGATTGCACATAGTTTAGGTAACCCTTTTGATATTGAAAGAGTAATGGAGTTATGCAAAAAATATGACTTATGGTTAATTGAAGATAATTGTGATGCACTTGGATCAAGATATAGAAATCAACTTACTGGCACATTTGGACATATTGGAACATTAAGTTTTTACCCAGCTCATCATATAACAATGGGTGAGGGAGGAGCTGTTTTTACTAATGACTCATTATTAAAAAAAATTATTGAGTCATTCAGAGATTGGGGTAGGGATTGTTATTGTGCTCCTGGTAAAGATAATACTTGTGGTAAGAGATTTGGTTGGGAGCTTGGCAATCTTCCTAAAGGATATGATCATAAGTACACATACTCACATCAAGGTTTTAATTTAAAAATTTCTGATATGCAGGCAGCCTGTGGTTTAGCTCAGATATCTAAATTAGATGGCTTTATTAAGAAAAGAAAAGAAAATTATCAAAAACTTTATGAAGGTTTAAGTAAGTCATGTTTAGACCATATTATTCTTCCAGAACCAACCAAGGATAGTGATCCATCATGGTTTGGTTTTTTAATAACAGTAAAAAACCCAGAACTTACTCCTAGAACTGCTTTTGTTGAATATTTGAATCAAGAAAAAATAGGAACAAGATTACTATTTGCTGGCAACCTAACAAAGCAACCATATATGGTTGATAAAAATTATAAAGTTTCTGGAGTTTTAACAAATACAGATTTTATTATGAATAATAGTTTTTGGATTGGGGTTTATCCAGGAATAAATGATGAAATGATTGAGTATATGATTAATCGAATAGAGACTTTTCTTGGACTAAATTTTTAACTTTGAAAAATATTCTCATTACAGGTGGTACTGGTTATTTAGGATCTAATTTCTTAAGATCTATAGAAGGTTATGAAATTCATTTGATTTCAAGAAAAAAATTACAAAATACTTATAATCATAATTTTTATCAACCATCTGATTTTGGATTATTAAAAAAAAATCTTGAAGGTAAAAAAATTATTTTTATTCATATGGCAACATGTTATGGAAGAAATAATGAAACATTAAAAGAAATTTGTGATGTAAATATAAATTTACCATTATTAATTTTAGAAACATTTCAAGAAAATATTCAATATCTTATTAATATTGATACGACACTTGATCCAAGAAATAGTATTTATTCCGCAACAAAAAATTCCTTTAAAAAATTAATGATATTTTTCAAAAAAATAGTAAAAATAAATATTAAATTTGACTTTATGTGCGGGCCTGATAATTATAAAAGCTTCACTAACCATCTTTTAACTTCTTTTTTTAATAAAAATAAATCAATTGATTTGTCAGATTGTGATCAATTAAGAAATTTTATTTATATTGATGATTTGGTTTACGGTATTAAATTAATTATTAGTCAATTGGAATGTATTGATAAAGATATTAATTTTGATATTGGTGCCGATGAAAACCATAAATTAAAAGATTATATTGAAAGAATAAAATTTAAATTAAACTCTAGTACGAAATTAAAATATGGTGCATTAAAAAGACCAAGTTTTGATGTTGATAATCCAATTTTACAATTAGATAATATAAAAAAGATTGGATGGAAACCGGATATTAACTTTGATAATATTTTCGATAAATTAATCTCCCAAAATAAAATATGAAAATTCTTATAACAGGTGGATTGGGATTCTTAGGTTCTAACCTTGCAAAAGAAGCAATCAAAAATAATTTTGAGCTTACCATTTTTGACAATATGTCTAGAGTTGGTTCTGAAAAAAATTATCTATGGTTAAAAGATATAGGTAATTTTACTTTTTTTAATTCTGATATTAGAAATCAAAATGATGTTGAAGAGATTGTATCTTCAATAAAGCCAGATCATATTTTTCATTTGGCTGGTCAGGTAGCGATGACAACTTCCATATCTAACCCAAGAAAAGATTTTGAAATAAATGCCCTAGGCACTTTCAATATTCTTGAGGCAATAAGAAAGTATAGCCCTGGTTCATCTATAATTTACTCATCTACAAATAAAGTTTATGGTGATCTGAATCAGTTTAACTATAAAGAAGGCAATTTTCGCTATTTTTGTGAAGAGATGCCTAATGGTTTTGATGAAAATGTAGCTCTTGATTTTCACTCACCTTATGGAAATTCTAAAGGTGCCGCTGATCAATATATTCTTGATTATTCAAGAATGTTTGACATTAAAGGAGTTGTTTTAAGACATTCATCTATGTATGGAGGAAGGCAATTTTCAACTGCTGATCAAGGATGGATAGGCTGGTTTTGTTTAAATGCAGCTGAGCAAAAACATCGTAAAAATCATCAATTCGATATCAGTGGAGATGGTAAGCAAGTTAGGGATGTATTATTCACAACAGACATGGTTGATCTATATTTTTTAATCTTAAAAAATATAGATAAGGTAAGAGGACAAGCATTTAATATTGGCGGCGGACCTGATAATAGTCTATCAATTTTAGAATTATTCAATTATCTTAATTCTAAACTAGCTATGCAGCTTGAATATTCAAAAAAACCACCACGCGAAAGTGATCAATTAGTTTTTATTGCAA
The DNA here is from genome assembly GCA_001044335.1 of Methylophilales bacterium MBRSF5. NCBI lineage: Bacteria > Pseudomonadati > Pseudomonadota > Betaproteobacteria > Nitrosomonadales > Methylophilales bacterium MBRSF5. The sequence continues at coordinate 706,950 of CP011001.1, read as the reverse complement.
ATATTGAAAAAATTAAAAAATTTACTGGGTGGGAGCCAAAAGTAAGCTGGTCAGATGGTATTAATAAAATGTTAGATTGGGTAAATTCGTATGCAAAATTATAAATTATCAGTCTTGGTCCCCGCATACAAAGAATATGAAAATATCAAATTACTGCTACCAAAACTAATTTTGACTCTAAAAAAATATAGTAGAAATTTTGAAATAATAATAGTAGAAAACCTAGTAACAGATCCTAGATACCAATCATTAATAAAAAAAAACAATAAAAAGTTTTTTCTTAAAAAAAATAATATCAAAATAATTAATCGAAAACCATCTGATTCTTACGGAGATGCAATTAGATCAGGTATTGAACATTTAAATTCTGAACATACGGTTATCATGGATGCTGATGGCTCTCACGATCCCATCTATATTAATCAATTTATTCAGAAATATACAACAGGCAATTACGATCTAATAATTGCATCAAGATATGTTAAGGGAGGTTATTCTAATAATAGTTTAATATTAAAAGCATTAAGTATTATTCTTAACAAATTTTTTTCGTTAACCTTAAAATTAAATTGTAAAGATATTTCAAATAGCTTTAGATTTTACAAAACAAATCAATTAAAATCGATAAAGCTTATTGGTGAAAATTTTGACATTGTTGAAGAAATTTTGATAAAGTTGACTATAAAATATCAAGTTAAAATCTTAGAAATACCTTTTTCATTTAATAAAAGATTACATGGAAAATCAAAAAGGAAACTTTTGAGCTTTATGTTTTCTTATTTAAAGCTTCTAATACATGCAAAAAATATTAAATCCAAAAACTTTTTTTAAATTTGCATTTGTTGGATCAATTGGTTTATGTGTAAACCTTACCTTATTTTATTTTCTTACTAAAATTTCTATTAATATAAATATATCTTCAATTATTTCTTTTTTATTTGCGACATTTTCAAACTTTCTTTTTAATTCAAAGTTTACTTTTAAAAGACATTATTACGGTCATATTTTAATTGCTAAATACTTCAAATATTTAAGCGTTAACATTTTAGGGTTATTAATTAACTTGATTACACTTAATGCTGTAATAAGTTATTATGGCGCCGACTTGCAACTATTTGGTCAAGCATTAGGGGTTATTTTGGGAATGATGTTTAACTATACTCTTGCTCTAAAAAAAGTATTTATTTAATATTTTTTTATACATCTTAGCTATGTTTATATTGTAATGTTCATAGCAACCCACATTTTGTTCCCTGTTTGTAAATTTGATGGCTTTTTGGACTCTTTCGCATGCTTCATAATCCTCATCTAGAACTGGTCTTAGTCCTCTTAGTCGGTGTTCAATAATCTCATCCATAAATACATCGTCAGGGTCATTTGCTTTATTGACAATCACATAGTGGGAAATCTCGTTTTTATCAGGACCTACAGGATTGTGAACTTCAATACTATAGCTTCTACCTCCATCAGGGGTGGCCATATGAAAGTTAGGAAATAAAAGCCAATTGTAATAACCATTAGAAAATGAGGGTTTAATTATCTCATCTAAGTGACCTTTTTTACCTTTGATATTGTCTCCGTCTTTGGTAAATGAGGATGCATATTTTAGAGATATTCGACCAAGTAATTTATATATTTTTGGAACATCCTCATACTGTGCCGAAAAATCCACTTCCTTGCCAAGTGTTTTTGAGTGAAGTACAGGGGGGTGGAGAGAGTCTCTTAAATTTTCAAAATTTAATTTCCAATTAAAGTCACGGACCTCAAAAAAAGTACCGTACTGATCTTGTAACATTTTTGACATAAGCTTGAGAGATTTAATGATTGCTGGGTCAAACTGGTTTTGAATAGTGATATTACTTTTTTTAATTTTTACGAATATGAACGCCCCAACAGCTACAACTTGAAATTTGCTCATGTTTGAGAAATTTTGTTGTTTTTTATTAAATTTATAACTTCGGTCATGAAAAGGGATAGTTTTTACCGAGCCGTCACAGTTAAAGGACCATGCATGATAGTCACAAACAAATGTTCCTTTACCTTTACTTTCCTTACACAACTGCATATTTTTATGGGGACACACATTTTCTAATGCAAAATATTTTCCATCTTCATGCACTAATAATATTTCACGATGACCAATTTTTTTCCTCACCCATGATTTGTTCTCTTTAATTTCATGAGTAAGGCCGGCAAAAATCCAATATTTTTCAAAAAGATTTTTATGTTCTTTTTCGAGTATTTTTTCACTTATGTAGTATTCTCTTGGCAGTATATAAGGAGAGGTTAAATTTAATTTATATTTGATCGCCTGGTAAAGTAGATTAGATTTTTGATATCCAAATTTTAATAAAGACTGTGTATTCTTAATTATATTTTTCATATGAATAAATTTTAATATTTATGTCCTAATTATATGTCAAATTAATATAGATTTTATGTTGTAATTTAATTATTAATTTTCTTTATACCTTATAATGGCTTTGAAACATCTAACAATGTTAAGCGAATATGCATATGAAGCGAATAGATTACTTAAGATATCATAAACAAGAATATTTCTATAAAGAACAAGAGCATTTGTTTTCTAAGCTTTGGATTTATGCAGCTGCTGTTCCTGAGTTTGACCAAACTCAATCCAGTTATGTATTAATTAACTCTCCAATTGGGGAAGTAATTATTACTAAAGAGAATGATCAGTTTAATGCTTTTTATAACAAGTGTTTACATCGTGGTCATCCAATCGTATCAGAGCCCTATGGTCCTCTAAGATTAATTTGTCCATATCACTGTTGGTCTTACGAGTCGAATGGGCATGTAAAAAATATTCCATTTGCTGAGAAAATGTATGGATTAAATCAGTCAGAAATTTCACAGATGAGTTTAAAAAAACTATCCATCAAACAATTAGGCGATTTTTTATTTATCAATGGGGATGATTTTCCTATTGACATTGAAGAGCAATTTGGTGAGGAAGTTTTAAATAATTTAAATAAGACCAAAGGAATGCTCAATAAAACATTTGCATCATTGTCAATCGAGCTTAATTTCAATTGGAAGCTTATTTTTGAAAACCTCAGAGACTGTGTTCATCCTCTATATTTGCATCCTACTTCTCTAACACAAGAGGTAGATTTTTTTGCAACATTTAAGGAACCTGTAATTAATAATCAACCGATTACAGAACTTGCTGAGCTATCTAATTTTAGCCGGGATGGTGAAAACAAGCTTCCTCCAGAAAAATATAAATCTGAATTTATGTGTTGCGATGATGGCAAGTCCTATTTAAATTGGTTATTATTTCCATACACCCATATTCCATCACCTGATGGTGGAACTTTATTTGCAGTGGAGAATTTCGTCCCCATTTCACCTAATAAAACACGCTTAGACTTAAGTTTTTTTATTACTCAAGCAACTGGAAAAACACCGAGTTTGGCGGTCTTTTATGAATGGTTTGAAAAAGCAAAGGTGGTTTTAAAAGAAGATTTTGTGGCTGTTGAGGGTCTGCAAAAGCAGATCGAGAACGGTCAAGATATGCAAAATTTAGGTGATTATGAAAACCAGAATGTTCGCATTAATGAATTTTTAGACCGAGAAGTGTATGCAAAATAAACTAATTATTATTCACGATAATTCTGATTTTTCTAAGGCTAAAATGGCGCATTTCGAATTTGATAACACCACTACAGTTCAAGTTTTGTTTGATCGTAACGATGAAACGCAATTTATTAAAGCTATTGAAAACAATGAGGGTGAGGTCATAAATTTTGTATCGCCAAGGAATTTTGGTTTGTATCGTGCACAAATTTATCAAATTCTAAGCAGTTTTCCAAAACTTCAGCCTCTCAAACAAGAAGATATATCAGCAAAGTTGGCAAGAGGGGCGTTCGTTGATTTATCCTGCTCCATTGGTCAAAAAGTAAGTATTGGTATCCACTCAATTGTAGGCAGTCGAACCCAGATTGGCCGTCAAGTCAAAGTAGGAAATTTCGTATCTATCGGAGAAGGAGTCGTTATTGGCCCTCAAGCTGTAATTCAATCCAATGTAGTGGTTCATGACAACGTAATCATTCCGCCTTTTGCCCATGTTGGAAAATACAATGAAATTCGAAATTACTCAAATTCAGATGATCCGCTGAGCTACCAAAATCAACACGTTGTAGACACTGACTTTTACGGTGCAACATTAACTATCCATAATCTTTAGTCAGAATATCTTATCCATTTGATACTGAATTTTTCATCCTACTTTATAATAGGATGGCGTTCAATCAAATGCTACACTATATATTTAAACTTTAAATTTCTTAAAACAAAAAAATAATAATTTCAGTTATGCTTTTTTTATCAAGCTATCTTGTTTTTACATCAAAAGAAAACTTTTTTTATTTATTAATTATTTTAATTTTTTCGGTTCTATTTCTTCAGGCTGACATTAACAACCCTTTCTTTTTTGATGGTGATTTAATGCATACTGCAAAATCATCTTACGCATTATTTAATGGACATTTTTTTGATTTTTATACTTACAATAAAAATATAGTCTTAAGAAATGATTATTTACCGTTCATATACTTTATTTTCAGTTTATTTAATCTGCCAATTTATCTAATTTTTGGAGATTATTATCAAATACCGTTTTTCATTTTTAGCCTTTGGAATAAACTTTTATTGGTGATTTTTTTTATTTTTTCTGTTCAGGTTTTCAACAAGATTTTAAATATTTATACCTCTAAACATAATGATATAAATTATCTCAAATCTATTTACATTTCATCCCCTCTGGCAATTTTTTCAGTATTCATATTTGGAGGATATGATATTTTAGGTCTGTTTTTTTTACTATTGGGCTTTTACTATTACCTAAAAAAAGAAATTCTTCTATTTTGTATATTATTTGGCGTCGCAGCTAGTTTTAAATTTATTCCTCTTATTGTGTTTTTCCCATTACTACTTATTATTGAAAAAAATATTCCCAAATTATTTTATTACTCATTAATTGTATTTTCTTTTATTCTTTTGCAAGTTATTATTTTCAGTGTTGATCCGGCTTTTCAATCACAATTTTTAAGTTTTTTTGTTCACCTAATTACTGACTCCTCATTAAATTCAGTTAGCGGCCTAAATTCTATATATTTTTTTATAAAGGTTATTTTTATTCTTTTTTATTTAACGATCTGTTTATTTTCATATTTTTATCAATACAAAAATAATAATTTTTTAAAATATGTAACACTAATTTCATATCTTTCTTTTGTTACAATTTTTTGTTCTGTTAAATGGCATCCCCAATGGTTTATTTATATTGCTCCTTTTTTTTCATTGTTATATTTTTTTATTAATAAGAAAGTAACTTGTTCAATTTTAGAAATGATTGGATATTTGTTTTTTGTTTGGTTTATATTTAATGGCAGCGGCCTAAAGGAAAACGTTGATTTAACAATGATTGTTAATGGCCCCTTTAGAGATTATTTGCCAAATTTATCACTCTTGGGGAGTGATTTTTATTCACCTTTGTTAAAAATTCCAGCTTTTTTTATTTTTACACTATTTTTATTTTCCCCGCTTCTATTTTTATTTATAAATCAAAAGAAAATAAGTAACTTTAATTTTATTTTTGCAAGATTTATTTTTTTTAGATTTTTATTTTTTTCATTACTGATACTTATCCCCTCATTCATATCACTTGTATTTTCTTTCTTACAATACTAACGTGAAGAATAGTAAATGAAAGGGATATCTCGTGCTTAAACAGGTGCATTAACAGTTATAATGGATAAATATTTTTTTTAAAATTATTTTATGATCCGTTTCGACCACATAGAGCAAGCCCTCAAAAACTTCAAACACAACCAACCCTTTGATCATTGCGTGATCGACAACTTCTTTGATCTTAAAACAGCGAAGGGATTGGAGAGTGATTTCCCAAGGTACGAGGACAAGGTCTGGTTTGAGTACAACAACCCGCTTGAACACAAAAAAGCACTGAACGACTGGAATAAGTACCCGCCACTGACTTACCAAATTTTAATGATGCTCAATTCTCCCCAGATGATCCAACTATTAGAAAAATATGTCGGAGCGCATCTCTTTCCGGACATGGGCTTACATGGAGGAGGGTGGCACATGCATGGCACGGGGGGTAATCTTAACCCCCACTTCGATTATTCGATTCATCCTAAGTGTGGTTTGCAGCGTAAATTAAATATCATTATGTATCTGTCGCAAGACCTACGACCAAGCGAACACAAGGGACATTTAGGGTTATGGAGTCATGATGAAACTGCTAACCAACCCAAAGAGCTGATTCGTGAGATCGCTCCTGTATTCAACAGGGCCATTATCTTTGATACCACGCAACACTCCTGGCATGGCATGAGTCAGCAATTACAGGTCCCGAAAGGCATCTATCGCAAAAGCTTGGCTGTATATTATCTGACTGAACCAAAGCAAGCTGATTCTCACCAGCGCGCAGTCTACGCACCTCGGGAGATACAAAAGGATGATAAGAAGGTGCTCAAAGCAATCAAATTGAGACAAGACAGTCAACGTTTTGCGAAAGCTTATAAGATCAAATAACGATGGAAATATTCTTACTAGCGTTTATTGTTATTGTTCAAAATGTAGCAGTATTTTTAGATAATTACGCTATCTTTTATCTTACCTCGCGTCACAATTCGTCAAAGATTGCTACAGCCTATACAAAAAAATTTCAGTTTGATTTTCTAAGTCGTGGTTTTTTATTTTTTACTCCACCATTATTGGGCTTAATGCTCACTCGAGATAATTTATATTTTTTACTATTATGCTTGTTGATTTCGAGCATCGCCACATTAATATTAACGTTGCTGCAGTCAGTTAATTTCTCATCAAAAATGAGAATAAATTTTTATTTCCCTTTGACGAAAAAAAATACATTTTTATTGCTTATTGGCTTGGTTATTTATGCAATTTATTTATATGTTCCATTCTACTTAAATATATTAAGTTATTTTTTTAAAGAGCATAGTTTATGGATTGTGCAACTAAGCCCTGCATTAACCGCAATCAGCTCTGTGTTTGTAGTCTATTACATGGATCCAAAAGTGGCTAAATTTATTGATGCAACAAAAAATAAAAAAAATCCATCTGTTCTCTTTGAGCTTATTGCAATACGCATATTGGGACGGATTACAATTTTATTAGCTTCTATTTTTATTTTTATTAAATTGGTGTAGCAAGTTTGAGTTCAAGAATAAATGTATTATTAGCAGCTTATAATGGTGAAGATTATATTGAGCAGCAGATCCAATCTATCTTAAATCAAACACAAAAGCCTAATAAAATTTTCGTCAATATTGATCAGTCATCAGACAATACAGTAAATATTGTTAAGAGATGCGCAAAAAGTTTTAATGAAATTCAAATTTTAGAAACAAATAAAAAATTTGGGTCAGCTGCGTCAAATTTTATCAATCTATTAATGCGTGTTGATCTTAATGATGTCGATTACATTGCCTTGGCAGATCAGGATGATATCTGGAAAGAGGATAAGCTAGAAAAAGCGATTCAAAAATTAGAACAAGGTTACGATGGCTATTCTTCCAATGTGGAAGCCTTTTGGGCCGATGGCAAGAGAAAAGTTTTAATTAAAAATCAGCCTCAACAAAACTTTGACCACTTGTTTGAGTCCGCTGGACCAGGCTGTACTTTTGTGATTAACAAAAAACTCGCAACCAATCTACAAACCTTTTTAGAAAACAATCAAGCTGAAGTTAGCCAAATGAAGCAGTATCACGATTGGTTAATTTATGCTTTTGCTAGGACGAATGATTGTAAATGGTTTATTGATTGTTATGCCGGCATGCAATATCGACAACATGAGTTAAATGCCTTTGGGGCGCATGTCGGTTTTGCTGGATTTTTTGTGAGATTTAAGAGAGTGTTGTTAGGGGAGGGTTTTGATCAAGTATTGCGTCTAATTAAAATGCTGAAACTTGAAAAAGATCCCTTTGTAAAACAATGGTATCCATTATCTCGTTTTGGTTTTTTAAGACTTGCTTTGTATGCGCCGCAGTGCCGAAGACGTCTTCGTGAAAAAATCTATTTTTTCTTTGCTTGTATTCTATTAGCAATCATTTTTCCTAAAAAACTTCGCACTATTTAGCGTACGTTTTTTCAAGCTCAACCAGTTCGCCAATCTGTTTAGAGAGTTGATTGTTGAGAGACGTTTGATAACGCATTAATTTGTCATAGGTATCCAAATCTGGCAGGCTGGCTTCTTGCATTAAGGGCAAGAGTTTTTGATAGTCATTAATAATCTCTTGATGGATGGGGTAGGCTTGTTGCTGGTAGCGTCCTTGTTGCCGAAAAGCACGATGCATAGCGATTTTAATGTCTGGATCTATGGTCGGATCAGTTCGGTGACTCATGCGATGGATATGGGCGATGGCGGTCACGTGGCGGAGGATTTATTAGGCACTGAGGTTTTGTGCTAACAGGTGGTCAATGAAGCCCACGATAATGTCTATTTGAGATGGCAACACAGCTGCATTGTGTTGTTGGAAATATTTTTGATAGTTCTCAATGTTCTTGGCGTAGGCGCGTATGGTAGAGTCCGCATAGGCACCCTCGAGTTTCTTAAATATTTGTGTTATATTTTTTTAATTGCTTTCATATTTAATATTATTAATTATATATTAAAAATGATATAAAAAAAATCAAAATAAATAAAAAAACAATTGATTACAGGCGAACAAATAAGAGCTGCAAGAGCAATGTTGAAATGGACTGCTGATGATCTGGCAAAGAAATCAGAAATAGGCGTTGCGACAATTAGAAGACTTGAGGCCATGAATGGATTACCATCAGGTCAAGCAAGAATTCTTGACGCGATACAGAAAACTTTAGAAGAGGGAGGTGTGGAATTCATCGGTACCCCCGATCATCAACCCGGCGTCCGCCTCAAATAAATAACCATATTTTACGTATTGCTTTATACGTTCAATAGGCATAATGTTGTCATATTGATATATATATTGAAGGTAACCATGTTTAGCAAGTTTATGCATTTTATTCTTGACAACATGGCCCTGTTTTTAGTGACGGGGTTGTTAGGTTTTATCCTCTACCAGATTATTCAATTATTTATCTAAGTTATTGATTTAATGCATTATTTTAATTATTCAATAGTCAAATTTCAAAACGAACTTCTTGATGTTTAAATGAGTGAGATAGCCATGAGGTGAGGCTTTAAATGAGCTTTAAAATTTCAATAAACTGATGAATTTCTTGATAGGTGGTGACATTGGACCAGTCTTGATCTCGACCATAGCCATAGCAAGCTTTGATAAATCTGAGCTGATTCAGGTTCGCGGATAAACCATCATTCACGGTATCTCCGACAAAGAAGCTCCCGTGAAATAATTCATTTTGATTGATGATGTCTTGAATCATGCTGTCCTTGTTTCTCATTTCATTCTGGCTGTCACTACACTCAATAAATGAAAAATAATCATTCCAACCAAAATGATCGATAAGTTTTTGTGTCGGGGCTAGTCTTTTATTCGTGGCTACCGTCATGGATATATTTTTATTGTACAATTGTTTTAAGACTTGAATGACATCAGGGTAGGGTTGTGTGTGCTGGATGACTTGCTCATCATGCATGGCAATAAATAATTGCACAAATTCATCTAATGAATCCTGATGATCAGGACCCAATATTTCTGATGCGGTATCCCTTAAGGGCGGCCCAATAAGAATATTTTTTGCATACTCCATTCGCTCTGGAGCAAGTTGTTTGGTAATGCTTTGAAAACATTGATATATGGCTTGTTCAGAATCGACTAACGTCCCATCAAAATCAAAAATAAAAGCCGAGGTCAAACGGATACCCACTGATTGCTTTGGATAGACTTGAATGTGGCCTCCATTGTAGCTGCCTGCTTAATAGCATCATCCATGCTTAATTTCTTGCTTTCTTTGTTATTGAGTATGCAGTCGACAAAGTGATTAATTTCTAAATCAAAATGGTTTCCCTTTTGAATTTTTTCAACAACTGGGGCGGATCCTTCTAGCTCGAAACTAATAATCGCCTCATCATTTTCGTGCTGCCACACGGTATGACATTTTAATCGTCCTTTTTCCCCAAATATTTCAAATTCAGATCGTCTTGTGCACTCAAAACTAATATCAAAAGTGGCTCGTCGTTGATCAGTAAACTCTAAAATTCCACTGGCAGACATATCCGCTTGATGACTATTCATCTTAGCAGTGGCATTAACCTGCTTAATGTGAGCCCCCATAACTTGTCTGAGTGTGTGAATGGCATAAGGGCCGATATCCCAGAAAGCTCCACCACCATCTTGCATAGATCGATTGATGCGGTAGTAACGTGCTGGTTGGATTGGAAAGGAAAACATACTATGTGTGTATTGAATTTTCCCTAATTTGCCTGAGTTAATAAAGTCTAGAACAAAATCAAATTGCGGATGAAAGACATACATAAAACCTTCCATGACGATGACATTATTATCTTTTGCCGCTTGAGTGATGCTTTTGACTTCTTGTTGGGTTAATGCCATTGGCTTTTCTATTAGTACATGTTTTTTTTGTTCTATCGCTTTTAAGGCAACTTCAGTGTGTTCCTCATTAGCCAGGGGGATATAAATGGCGTTAATATCAGGATGATTAATTACGTCGACAAATTGGGTCGTTGTTTTTATCCCATCAGGATTTTTTACGTATTGTTTGACACATTCATCTGCAGCGCCATTGCGTCTGCTGGCTAACATTAATATTTGTGAATGAGCATTATTCTCAATCGCTGGAAGAAGTCTTTGATTGACCCTTGCAGCTCCTAAGATACCCCAGTTAACTGTCTTCATGAAATTCCTTTTTGGTAACACTGTCATCAAACTCCCGACCAATATGTTGTTCACCTCTGGCTTTTGCTAACTCAATTTGTTTTTGTCTTTCATGCAGCGAGGCTTTTTTCTCAGGGCTTAATTTATCATGACAGTAAGGACAAGATTCTCCTTTGACATATAAAGAAGAATTAATTTCATCTGGATTGAGCGGATGACGGCAAGCGTAGCATTGATCATAAATTCCTTCCGCAAGACCATGTTTGACGCTAACACGTTGATCAAAAACAAAACATTCTCCTTCCCATAAACTTTCTTCTTTGGGAACGTTTTCTAAATATTTTAAAATTCCACCTTTAAGGTGATAGACCTCATCAAACCCTTCATCAAGAAGAAGGGAGGTGGCCTTTTCGCAACGAATGCCACCGGTGCAGAACATCGCAATTTTCTTATTCTTTTGCCCGCCAAGATTCTTTTTGACATATTCCGGAAACTCACGAAATGTTTTTGTATTTGGGTTAATGGCATTTTTAAAGGTGCCGATGTCATACTCATAGTCGTTGCGGGTGTCGACAAGAATTGTATTTGGGTCACTGATTAAATTATTCCAGTCTAGGGGGTCCACGTACTGACCAACATTTTTCTTAGGACTGATTCCAGTAATACCCAAAGTGACGATTTCTTTTTTAAGCTTAACCTTCATTCTATAAAAAGGGTTGGATGATGCCCAAGATTCCTTGTGATCGATATTTTCAAAAGCACCCAAAAAGAGGGGGTCGGATTTAATAAAATGGTGGAATTTGGTAATTGCATCTGATAGTCCTGCAATAGTGCCATTGATCCCTTCTTTAGCAAGTAATAAGGTCCCTTTGATGTCATTGGCTTTGCAAAAATCTAGAATGGGCCGTTGAAAAGACTTAAATTGATCAATATTGACAAAGTGATACAAGGCGGTGACTAGATACTTATCCATGTAGGTTGAAACTTCCCGATTAAAACGTTTATTAAAAGCTTAAAAAATGTTATTTTAACGCTCTTTTAAGATCAATTGGAGATATTCATGGCAACAGAACAAACCCTATCAATTATCAAGCCAGACGCAGTGGCAAAGAATGTCATTGGTAAAATTTACACAAGATTTGAAGAAAATGGCTTAAAAATAGTGCAAGCTAAAATGGCTCATCTCAGCAAAGAGGAAGCAGAAGGATTCTATGCAGTTCATAAAGAACGTCCTTTCTTTAACGATTTAGTAACTTTTATGACTTCTGGCCCAGTGATGGTTCAGGCATTAGAGGGTGACAATGCTGTGCTTAAAAATCGTGAATTAATGGGCGCTACAAACCCTCAAGAAGCTGCACCAGGCACGATTCGTGCTGACTTTGCTGAAAGTATTGATGCAAATGCTGTGCATGGATCTGACTCATTAGAAAATGCTAAAATTGAAATTGAATATTTCTTTGGCTAATTTTTTTTGATTAATTTACTTGATATTGATTTAAAAACCTTTCAAGATCAAATTGCAAAATCTGGTCATCAACCTTTTCGAGCCAAGCAGTTATGGCGTTGGCTCTTTAAGGAAGAGCAAACCGATTTTAATAAAATGACGGATCTTGCTAAAGATTTCCGCTTATTTCTTAGCAACAACTACCAGCTCAATTTCCCAAAAATTAACTTCGATCATGTTTCAAGAGATGGAACACGTAAATGGTTATTTGATATGGGCTCAAATAACGCGATCGAAACGGTTTTTATTCCAGAGAAAAATAGAGGGACTCTTTGTATTTCATCACAAGTGGGTTGTGCCCTGGAATGTACATTCTGCTCAACCGGTCGCCAAGGCTTTAACCGCAATCTATCTCAGGCTGAGATTATTGGCCAGCTGTGGTTAGCCAACCATTTACTATCTAATGACTATGATACGAGTGAACATAAGCCGGTAACTAATGTGGTAATGATGGGGATGGGAGAGCCGTTAGCCAATTATGATCAGGTCGCTTCTTCTTTAAAAATTATGTTGGACGATAAGGCTTATGGATTAAGCCGAAGAAGAGTTACTGTCTCTACCAGCGGCTTAGTGCCTGCGATTGAGAAATTAAAATATGATTGTCCTGTGTCTTTAGCCATTTCGTTGCATGCGCCCAATAATAAAATCAGAGACGAAATCGTGCCGATTAACAAGAAGTATCCAATTGAAGTATTGCTAGATTCTTGTCAAAGCTATCTTGAAGAAGCACCAAGAGATTTTATTACCATGGAATATGTGATGTTAAAGGATGTTAATGACCAAGATCAGCATGCAAAAGAATTAGTTGATTTGGTAAAAAACACCCCTTGTAAATTTAATCTCATCCCATTTAATCCTTTTCCTAGAAGCGGATATGAATCTTCAAGCAGGGAGCGGATATTGAGTTTTCAGAAAATTTTAATGGACAGTGGCATCGTCACAACCATCCGTAAAACTCGAGGTGATGATATTGATGCAGCCTGTGGACAGTTAGCTGGGGATGTAAAAGATAAAACAAAACGGACGTTGCGATTAATTCAAGAGGGAAAAAGATAATTGATCAAAAAAAATAGATTAGTTGTAAAAGTCGGTGATATTCATATTGGAGGTCATCACCCCGTGGTAATTCAATCTATGACCAATACCGATACTGAAAATGTCGAGGCGACTGTTGAACAAATTCTAGAGCTATGGAAAGCTGGTTCTGAAATAGTACGAATTACAGTGAATACTGAGGCTGCTGCTCAAGCAACAATAAAAATTAAAGAAAAGTTGTTAAGCGTAGGTTGCAATGTCCCGCTTGTTGGAGATTTCCACTTTAACGGACACAAGCTCCTAAAACTTTATCCAGATTGCGCAAAGGCGCTAGATAAATACAGAATAAATCCAGGGAATGTAGGTAAAGGATCAAAACGTGAGGATCAGTTTTCACAAATGATTCAATGTGCTATTGACCATGACAAACCAGTTCGTATTGGAGTGAATTGGGGATCATTGGATCAAGATTTACTAGCTAAAATGATGGATCAAAACCAACAATTGAGTGAGCCAAAATCCTCTAACGATCTCATGCGGGAGGCCTTGATTCAGTCTGCATTGCTTAGTGCTGAAGCCGCAGTCAAACAAGGATTAGCAAAAGATAAAATTATTATTTCATGTAAAACAAGTGACACCCAAGATCTTATTTTTGTTTATGAACAACTAGCGAAGCGTTGCAATTTCCCCCTTCATTTAGGATTGACAGAGGCTGGAATGGGCACTAAGGGGGTTGTCGCTTCCAGTGCATCGATGGGTTATCTTTTGCAACAAGGTATTGGTGACACAATAAGGATATCGTTAACTCCTGAGCCAGGAGAAACAAGAATTAAAGAAGTTGTTGTTGCGCAAGAACTTTTACAAACAATGAATATTCGGTCTTTTGTTCCCTTAGTGATTGCTTGTCCTGGATGCGGAAGGACTACTTCAACTTTCTTTCAAGAGTTAGCAAAACAAACCCAATCATATTTAAGAGAAAATATGCCGGAGTGGAAGAAAAGTTATCCGGGAGTAGAAAATATGAAAGTAGCCGTCATGGGCTGCGTGGTGAATGGTCCAGGAGAGTCCAAAATGGCTGATATAGGAATTAGCTTACCTGGAACGGGAGAGATACCTGTAGCTCCTGTTTACGAAGATGGTGAAAAAACAGTCACATTAAAAGGTGATAATATTGCTGATGAGTTCAAAAACATCATCAAAAATTATATAGATAAAAAGTATAGATAAATGAAAAAGTATCAATCAATCAAGGGTTTCTATGACGTCTTACCTGAAAAGCAAAAGTATTGGCGTTTTTTTTATGAAACCGCATATCAGGTGCTAGACCGTTTTGCATATGAGGAAATAAAACTTCCATTAGTTGAAAACACTGACCTATATATTCACAGTGTTGGCGAGCAAACAGATATTGTGGAAAAGGAAATGTATTCTTGGCAGGATAATTTGAATAATGACAAGTTAACACTTCGTCCCGAGGGGACGGCAGGTTGTGTTCGAGCAGTAATTGAAAACAACCTTACCTACAACGGCCCAATTCGATTATTTTATCAAGGACCCATGTTTAGGCATGAGAACGTTCAAAAAGGCCGACAAAGACAATTTAATCAACTAGGTATCGAAGCCTTTGGTTTTTCCGAACCACTTTTAGATGCGGAAATCATCTGCCTCCTGGACTCTCTTTGGAAGAATTTAGGCCTAAAAAATATAGAACTTCAAATTAACAATATTGGAGATCCTGAGGAGAGAGCTGTATATAGACAAGATCTGATAAAATATTTTGAATCTCATCAAGACTTGCTTGATGAAGATGCTAAACGAAGACTTTACACAAATCCTCTGCGAATTTTAGATTCAAAAAATCCAAAAATGCAGGGTTTAATTGATAGTGCTCCAAAATTTTTGGATCAGAATTCAGCAGAGAGTGCAAAGCACTTTGAGCAGGTAACTCAGTATCTTGATCAAAGCAACATTGCTTATACAGTCAATAAAAATCTTGTGAGAGGTTTAGATTATTACAATCGGACTGTGTTTGAATTTGTCACAAGCGATCTAGGAAGTCAGGGAACTATTGCTGGTGGAGGTCGTTACGACTACCTTATCCAATCCATTAACGGCAAAGAAACTCCAGCCTTTGGTGTAGGTATCGGAATCGAGAGGATTATATTGCTTCTTGAAGAGTTGAATAATTCTAGTTTAGATATTAAACCGCAAGTTTACGTTTTGTCTCTAGGAGAGAATGTTGATAACTATGCATTTAATGTCTCGAACCAACTCAGAAATTCAAACATTTCAGTCTGTATGAATGTGGGTAAAAATAGTTTTAAGTCACAAATGAAGAAGGCTGATAAATCTGGAGCACAATTTGCTATCATTATCGGCGATAATGAAGTAAATAACGACAGTGTCCAAATTAAACTTTTACGACAGGAGTTGTCACAAGAAGAGATTAATAAGAAAGATATTGTTAACTTTATAACTCAACATGCTAGCTAAAAATATCCTTGAAGTAAAAAATCTTATCGTTTTTCCAGAAAAGAATAAAAAAACTATCTTAGTTAACGATGTTTCTTTTTCGCTTGAAAGGGGCAAACTTACCTGCATTGTCGGGGAATCTGGCAGTGGCAAAAGTCTTACTGCATTATCAATTATTAAATTGCTGTCAAGTCAACTTAAAGCTCAAGGAGTTATCCATTTTGAAAAAAATGACCTAGCCCTGCTAGATGAAAAAAAATTAAGAGAGTATCGTGGCAAAGAGATATCTATGATCTTCCAAGACCCAATGACATCCCTGAATCCCGTGTTTACTGTTGGGTACCAGGTCGCCGAAGCATTGCATGCCCACAACAGCATCACTAAATCTGAAGCAAAAAAAATGGTGGAGCAGACTTTTCAAGATGTCGGCATTCCTCCAGATCGATATGACAGCTACCCTGATGAGTTGTCAGGAGGACAAAGACAAAGAGTAATGATTGCCATGGCAATCATAAATAAACCTAAGCTGCTAATTGCTGATGAGCCAACCACGGCGCTTGATGTGACTGTTCAAAAGCAAGTCTTAAATTTAATACAGGATCTGCAAAAAAAATATCAAATGACTGTTCTATTTATCACTCATGATTTTGGTGTCGTCGAAGATATAGCGGATCAGGTGTTGGTGATGTACAAAGGACGAGTAGTTGAACAAGGAAAAGCAAAAAATTTAATTCGTCATCCTAAACATCCGTACACGAAAGCTCTGTTGCAATGTATCCCGAGCATACATTCAAAAAAAACTCTAAAACCTATTGATTATCAATGGCTTCAGGCTGAAATGGAAAAAATATAAATGTACATTGATGTTCGTAATTTAAAAAAGACTTACACCAAGCACACGGGTTTTTTAAATACAAAATCTTTTACGGTGAATGCTTTAGATGACGTTTCTTTTTCTGTTAAAAAAGGGAAGTGTTTAGCAATTGTTGGGGAATCAGGTAGCGGTAAATCTACATTGGCTAAAACAATTATGAAGCTGCTCAATCCTGATAGTGGCGAGATAAATTTCATGAAACAGAATATAGTTAATTTGAGTTCTGTTGAAACAAAAGTTTTTAGAAAAAAAATACAAATGATTTTCCAGGATCCGTTTTCATCATTGAATCCTAAATTCACGATACGCCAAATCCTTTCGGAACCTTTGGAAATTCATGCGATGGGAGATAAAGATGAGATTGAAAGACATGTGATCGAGCATATCAAGTTGGTTGGTCTTTCTGAGCAAGATTTATCCCGTTATCCACATCAATTCAGCGGTGGTCAGAGGCAAAGAATTTGTATCGCAAGGGCACTGATTATTAACCCTGAGGTTATAGTTTGCGATGAGCCTGTGTCAGCCCTGGATGTATCAATCCAAGCGCAAATTTTAGAATTATTAAAAAAATTACAAAAAAAATTTCAGTTAACTTATTTATTTATCACTCATGACTTAAGGGTGGTAAAATACATCGCCGATGAGGTTATAGTTTTGCAAAATGGTAAGCTTGTAGAGAAGGGCACTGTTTCAAAGTTATTTAATAAGCCCTGTACGGATTACACAAAAGCACTTATTGAAGCAATACCTGGTTCAATTTAGTAATAAAGGATTTATATGGCACAAGATATCGAAAATAACCCGGAACAACTTGAAAAAATCAAAGAATTCGCGCAACGGAATAAAAAATTGATTATTGCCTTGGTTGTAGCGCTATTAATTATTTTGATTGGTAATGATTTATATAAATCAAAACAAGAGCAAAATACGGGAGAGGCTTCACAGCTGTTTCAAAAACTATTAATTAGCAAAACGACTGATACCGAAAATTTAAAATCAATTGCAGATGACTTAAAAAAAAATTATGCTAAAACACCCTATGCTGCAAGAGCGCAAATTATTTACGTAAAAACGATCTTAAAAAATGACTCTATCGATGATGATGTCAAAGATAGATTGCAATGGGTAAGCCAACAAGCAATTGAACCATCTATTAAAAGTCTATCAGTTTATTATCTTGGATTAATAGCATTATCCGAGGATGATCTTGAAAAAGCGAAACAGTTCTCTGAAAAGATTAAAACCAAAGGATTTTTAGGCTTTAAGTTTGACCTTCAAGCAGATATTGCTAAAAAAGAGGGCGATATTGATAAAGCTAAAGAATTGTATGCTAAAGCTATCAGTTCTTTTTCACCTCAAAGTGATTTTTCAAGGGTGATTGAATATAAATTGCAAAATCTTTAAGATTAAGCATAAAGTGACCCAATGAAGAATTTACTTTTCTTGTTTTTTTTAATTCCTCTTTCGGGATGTATAGGTCCTGTAAAAGAACTCGAAAGACAGATTCAAGATGTATATTTCGACAGCGGTCTTGATAATATTCCGGAACCATTACCCGAAGATTTTGAAAACACAGTTCAAGTTAATCAGCCGTGGACAAACGAATTTGATCTCCTCCCTGGGTATGCTGAAATTGTTTTTAAAGAAGATTCGATCTTTTTTATTACCGAGGATGGAGTTTTTACTAAACTTTCGCAAGATACTGGCGATACACTTTTTAGCAAAAAAATTGATAGTAGGATTAAAACTGGATTATTTAGTGGTTTAGAAAATCATTTTTACTTCACTGATGAAAGAAATTTTTTAACGAAAATTGATGAAAAGGGCAACTTAATTTGGAGTATTAAGCTCCCCAACAGCCTAAATCTCAAACCCTTCTTTTATAAAAATCAAATCATATTCAAATACATTAATAATAATATTGAATCTTTTGATATTAATACCGGCTTGTCCTTATGGTCCTACACGAGACAGAATCCACCACTCTCAATTAATGTTCAATCTCCAATGATAGTTATGGATGATATTTTATATTCTGGGTTCCCTGGCGGTAAAGTGGTTATTATTGAACCTGAGTCTGGCAGTTTTTTAACTGAATTAACTTTGTCTAGACCAAAGGGTGTCACGGAGATAGATCGGACAAATGACGTTGCTGGCGATTTAGGCATTGTCGATAGTACTTTGTTTGCTTCGTCCTACAATGGAGAGATTACAGCTTTTGATAGAGCCTCAGGTTCAAAAATTTGGTCCCGGAAAATTAGTTCCTATCATGGTATTGCAACAGATAATATTAACCTTGTCGTAGCTCATGAAAATGACTCAATCTATAATTTTGACTTGAAGTCTGGTAAGACAATATGGAAAAATAATGATTTAAGTTTTAGAAAAATCTCTAGACCGTTGATTTTTAATGATTATTTGCTTGCCATTGATTATCTTGGAGTGCTGCATATTGTTTCCCTTGATGAGGGTGAAAGGGTCGGTGTACATAAATTTGGAAAAGACCTTGAGGATTTAATTGACTTCGGGGAAACGATGAGTGTTCAAAACTCATTAAACAATACGAAAATGTATAAATTTGAAGATTATGTATATATCCTATTGAATCATCAAAAAATTATAAAAATTCAAGTCAATGAATAACGTCGCTATAGTCGGTAGGCCTAATGTTGGAAAATCTAGTCTTTTTAACAAGTTAACCAATTCAAAAAAGGCCATCGTTTCAGAATTTGAGGGGTTGACCAGAGATCGACAAGTGGGCAAAACAGTCATTAATAATCTTACCTATGAAATAATAGATTCAGGTGGGCTTAATTTTTCAAAAAATAATAATGCTTTAGATTCACAAATTCTTAACCAAACAAACCTTGCTGCAGATGAGGCTGATCTTGTTTTATTTGTGGTTGACTATAAGTCTGGACTTTTGCCTGATGACCAGGTGATATCTAAACTGTTGAGAAAAAAAGACAAAGATATTTGCTTGGTAATTAACAAGGTGGATGGCGTTTCTGATGAAATCGCAAAGCTAGACTTTACAAAGCTTGGTTATCAACAAGTAATTTGCACTTCAGTGAGTCACAACTATGGCATAGATTCAATTGTTGAATTAATTGTTCACAAATTAGATGGAATACCTACATCAAATGAAATAAATGACTATTTTAAAATAGCTATTTTAGGTAAACCTAACGCGGGAAAATCTACGCTAATTAACTCACTAATTGGATCCGATAGGCTCATAGCTAGCGATTTGCCAGGAACCACAATAGATTCAATAGAAATTGAATTTGAATTAAATTCCGATAAGTACATTCTTGTTGATACTGCTGGAATAAGAAGAAAAGGAAAAGTAACTGTTAAGGAAGAAAAATTTGCGCTACTAAAATCTCTTGAAAGCGCAAAGAATGCTAATTTTATTTTACTTATTATTGATTCTTCGGTAGGAATCACCTCTCAAGACCAATCATTGATAACTGAGTGCTTGAAGTCATTTAAGCCGCTTATACTTTTATTCAATAAATGGGATTTGCTTAATCAATATGAAAAAGAACGGTTTGATAGTGAGCTGGAAAAATTTAATCTAAATTTTGGTTTTATTGATAACATCAAGATCTCTGCTGAAAAGAAAACAAATCTATCTAAAATTTTCAAAAATATAAAAGCAATTCGGCAACATTTAAGTAAAGAGTATAAAACATCAATTTTAAATAAGCTTTTAGAGGATGCACTAATAAACCACCCCCCTTCAATTAGTAAAGGATTAAGGCCAAAATTAAAGTTTATGAGTTTTATCTCTAAATCTCCATTATCTTTCAAAATCCATGGGAATCATTTAGAAGATTTAGCCCCTTCATATAAAAGATATTTAGATAATTATTTCAGAAAAGCGTTATCTTTACAGTCAATTCCTTTAAAGATGATTTTTGAGGCATCAGATAATCCCTATGCACATAAAGCGAAGAAAGTTAGCACAGGATTGGTTACAAGAAGAAAAATAAAAAATCAGTTAAGAAAAAAACTTTCAAGTAAGAATTAATCTGCCAAACTTTCCCAAAACTTCCACCATGTCTTAGTTCCTTCTTGAGTGTCTAATGCTAGTTTGTTTTCTGGATAATTATGATCAATAATTTTCTTCGTAGCTATTTCGAGATCTTTTAATTTTAGTTCTTTATATGCCACATATTGGATTACTAGAGATTCCTCAACATGAATACTTTCAGGATAGTTGGTGTAAACTTGTTTAGCTCGATTCAATGCCGCAACATAGGCTCTTCGCTTCATATAGTATCTTGCAACATGAAGATCATACTCAGCAATTTTATTCATTAAATAAGTCATCCTATCGGTTGAATCTTGACTATATTTTGAGTTTGGAAATTTATTTGCGACCTCAGCGAAGGCATCAAAAGCCTTCTTCAAGTCATTGACGTCCCGATCACTAATGTCTTGAAAAGTTAATTTATTAATTATCCCCCTTTCTTGATACAGATTTAAACCCTTAAGATAGTATGCGTAGTCCATGGATGGGTGGCTGGGGTAAAGAGTTATAAACTGGTTAACAGTAGATGTGCTGAGCTCCTTTTGACCAAATTTGTAATAAGCATACGCCAGATTTAACCTGGCTGATGGAATAAGCTTGTTATCTGGATAACGCTTAATAAGTTTTTCTAGAAAATCAATGGTTTTTCTGAAATCTCTCTGGTCAGTAAAAGCCTCTGCTTTTCCATAAATCCACTCAGGGCTCTGTCCCGTTGTTTCGTCAAACTCGGTAGGTTCACCAAAAATAAAGCAACCTGCAAGAAATATTGAAGAAATAAATAAGGTAAGATATCTAAACATGACCAATACTGATTCTAATAAAAAACTTATCATACCTGCAACTTTTTTTGGGTCAAGGCTAGATGCCGTTTTATCAAACTTAGTACCTGAATTTTCGAGATCAAAAATTCAATCCATGATTAAAAATGACCTTATTTTTCTTAATGGCTCAAGTGTTTCACAAAATTATAAGGTTGTTGGTGGTGAAGAAATTATAATCAATGGTGTGATTGAGGATGAAATAGATGTGATTGCTGAAAATATTTCATTGGATATTGTCTACGAAGATGATGATATTTTGGTTTTAAATAAACCTCACAATCTTGTAGTCCACCCTGGCTCAGGGAATGTTAATGGAACCCTACTCAATGGTTTGCTTTATTACAATAGAGATCTTGAAAAACTTCCTAGAGGAGGCATTGTGCATAGGCTGGATAAAGATACAACTGGATTGATGGTTGTTGCAAAAAATGAGGAATCACAAAATAACTTGATTAGTCAATTGCAAAGTAAAAGTGTGTACAGGGAATATAGAGCCATAGTGTGGGGTCAAATTTGGCAAAATAAGGTCATTCAAAAGCCAATTGGCAGACATCCAAGACAAAGGACAAAGATGGCCGTTACCAATGTTAATGGTAAGTATGCAGAAACAAGCTTAGAAGTGCTTGAAAGGTTTAACTACCATACATATGTGAGATGTCTTTTGAAAACTGGAAGAACTCATCAAATCCGTGTCCACATGTTAGACAATAATTCCCCAATAGTTGGAGACAAGGGCTACGGGCTAAAGAAAATAATCCCGATCAAACATATGGATGCAGACTTGTTAAAATCTATTAAAAATTTTGACAGACAGGCTCTTCATGCTATAGCGCTTGGATTGATTCATCCTAAGACCAATAAGGAAATGAAGTGGACCATTGATCTTCCTGAGGATATGAGGGAGCTTTTATCTGTGATCAGGAAAGATTCAGTTGAAAATGACTTTGGCCCTACAGATCACTTTCTTCAACAGGATTTCGACTTAAATGGTAATGATTTAGATTTTGACGATGAAGAGTAAAATTGAAGTTGACTGGACAGCGCCTGATTTTGTAAAAGCTTTTCAATCAGATGCTAATTTAAAAATTTTAAATAATTTTGTCGATGAACAAGCTAAAGATTTATTTGCAATCACTAATAGAAAATTTTCCTTAGTTAATCAGATTCACTCAAACAAAGTTATACAGATTTATAAAAATGATCATCATTTTACTTGTGATGGTATTTTTACTTACGAGCCCAATGTTATTGTTGCGGTTAGAACAGCTGACTGTATACCTGTATTGCTTTCAAACGAACAAGGATCTTTTGTTGCTGCAATTCATTGTGGTTGGAGAGGTCTTTCAGCAGGTATTATTCTTGAAACACTAAAAAAAATAAAAACAAATTGTGAGGACGTAGTAGCGTGGATAGGGCCAGGTATTTCCCAAAAGTACTTTGAAACCGATAGGGACGTATATGACTTATTTAATAAAAAATATAATTTTCTGGCAAAACATTTTAAATATAAAAAAAATAAGTTTTATGTGGACTTAGTCAGAATTACTGTCTCATTACTGAAATATTATGGTGTTCAAAAAATATACGGTAACTCAATTAGTCAAAATTATTGTACTTTTAGCGATGATTTTTTATTTTCTCATCGTCAAAATAAAACTCCATATAGATTGATTTCAATGGCGTGGATTAATACTTAATTCTTTACATTAATCACGTATAATCCACCTAATGAATTTATTGGTTATTATTGCAGTTTGTTTTTTTGGCTCTCTTTTAAGCCTCACGCTTGCCTACTTATTTAGTAAATTGAAAATGGTCAATTACGCTGATTATTTTGTTAGTTTTGCAGTTGGCACCTTGCTAGGGGCTGCCTTTTTAGAAATTATTCCGCACGCTTATGAACTTTCAAGAGACTTACATCAAATTTCATTAATTGTTTTGATTGGCATTCTCGTTTTTTTTATTTTAGAAAAATTATTGGTTTGGAGACATTGTCACGGATCACATTGTGAGAATCATTCTCCTGTTGTGAATCATGATGTAAAAAAAGGCAGTATCTTGATTATTGGTGATTGCTTTCATAATTTTATTGATGGTATATTGATTTCCAGTGCATTTATTGTTGATATAAACCTTGGGTTGATAACTGCTCTGGCTATTATCGTGCATG
This sequence comes from Methylophilales bacterium MBRSF5, assembly GCA_001044335.1. NCBI lineage: Bacteria > Pseudomonadati > Pseudomonadota > Betaproteobacteria > Nitrosomonadales > Methylophilales bacterium MBRSF5. Next base: position 683,185 of record CP011001.1, on the reverse strand, counting down.
AAATTCCTCAAGAAATTAGTAATTTTTCTATATTAATTAACTCAGGGTATAGTTTATCAAGAACACTAGTGATGAATATTGTTACTGGGTGCGCAATGATTTTAGGAGCTATCCTTGCATATTTTGTTTTAAATGACCTTGAATTCCTCATACCAATGATTTTAGCTTTTGCTGCTTCAAGTATGATTTATGTTGCCATATCAGACCTTATTCCATCGCTACATCAAAAAGTTGAAATCAAACAAACGCTTCAACAAACATTTTCTATTTTTCTTGGCGTTTTAATTATTTATTTCCTTCATTCACTTATTCACTAAGCATGTCATCAGTTAAGATACCTAAGATTGGTTTTATTTCTCTTGGCTGCCCCAAGGCAGGTTCTGATACAGAAAAAATAATGACGAGGGTAAAAACTCAAGGGTATGAAATTTCATCCTCATACGATAAATCAGATGTTGTAGTTGTTAATACCTGTGGTTTTATTGATTCTGCAATTGAAGAATCTCTCAACACCATTGATGAGGCTTTAAAAAGTAATGGTAATGTCATAGTGACTGGTTGTTTAGGAGAGAAGAAGAATATTATTGAGGAAAGATTTAAAAATCTAATCGCCATCACCGGCTCTGAAGCAGATAAAGAAGTTGTTGATATTATCAACAAAGTTGCCCCCAAACCACACGACTCTTTTATTGATTTAATACCAAAGTCTGGCTTAAGGCTAACACCCTCCCACTATGCATATATTAAGATATCCGAAGGTTGTAACCACAAATGCTCATTCTGTATTATTCCTTCAATGAGAGGAAAACTAGTCAGTAGAACCCCTGAAGATATTCTAGGTGAAGCACAAAATCTGGTTGATTCTGGAGTGACAGAATTAATCATCATCTCCCAAGACACGAGTGCTTATGGTGTTGATTTTAAGGTAAAGCAATCCTTTTGGGATGGTAAGCCTGTCAAACGAGATTTATATCATTTAGCTAAAGAACTGAAAAAATTTGGTGTATGGGTACGTTTTCATTATATCTATCCATATCCACATATTGATTATATGATTGAGTTGATGGATAAGGAGACAATTCTTCCTTATTTAGATGTTCCATTTCAACATGCAAGCCCTAGAATTCTAAAATCAATGAAGCGACCAGCTGATGCTGAAGATAACTTAAAAAGAATTCAGGCTTGGCGAGAAATCAATCCAAATATTGCTTTAAGAAGCACATTTATTGTGGGCTATCCTGGAGAAACAGATCATGATTTTGAACAGTTAATAGAATTTATTAAAGAAGCAAACTTGGATAACGTAGGTTGTTTTGAGTATTCAAATGTCGAGGGAGCGACAGCAAAATTAATGTCTGATCAAATTCCTGACTATGTAAAAAAAGAAAGATATAACCATTTGATGGAAACACAAAAGACGCTTAGTGAGCAAAAACTAAAATCACTAATTGGGTCGATTCAACATGTTGTGGTTGATGAAGTAACGGATGATTTTGCATTAGCTAGAAGTTTCCGCTCAGCTCCGGACGTGGACGGGGTTATATATTTAAAAGACCCCGAGGGTTTGATGGCGGGTGATAGACTTAATGTTAAAATTACCGGAAATGACGCATATAACTTATTTGCTGGACCATTAGATGATTAAAACTCGATTTGCACCTAGTCCAACTGGGTATCTTCATATTGGCGGAATACGTACCGCAATTTTCAATTATGCATTCGCTAAAAAACATAACGGTAAATTTTTTCTAAGGATTGAAGATACTGATGTGGAGAGATCCACCCAGGAGGCTGTTGATAAGATTCTAGAAGGGATGTCATGGCTAAATTTAAATCATGATGGTGACATTGTTTATCAGGCAAAAAATTTTAATCGTCACAAAGAGATTATTGCTCAGTTATTACAGCATGGTCACGCATATGAGTGCTACTCAAGCAAAGAAGAACTTGATCAAATGCGACACGATTGTGAAAAAAAAGGAATTAAGCCAAAATATGACGGCACTTGGAGACCGGAGGAGGGAAAGACACTGCCCCCAGTGCCAAAGGGAGTAACTCCTGTTATTCGTTTCAAAAATCCACTAGATGGAAATGTGACTTGGGAAGATCAAGTCAAAGGACAAATATCTGTCAGTAATGAAGAATTGGATGATGTGATTCTGCAAAGATCTGATGGTTCACCAACGTATAACTTAAGTGTGGTAGTGGATGATACTGATATGGGTATTACGCATGTTATCCGTGGAGATGATCACATCAACAATACCCCGCGCCAAATCAATATATATAAAGCCTGTGGTTTTGATATACCGTTCTTTGCTCATTTATCAATGATCCACGGAGAAGATGGACAAAAGTTATCTAAGCGGCATGGAGCTGCAAGTGTGACTGAATATCGTGAGCTTGGCTATCTTCCGGAGGCAGTCAATAATTATCTTGCTAGGTTAGGGTGGAGTCATAGCGATGCTGAAATTTTTTCTCTTGATGAATTATGTAAGTTATTTTCTCTAAAAAGCATTACATCATCACCATCGCAGTTTGATATCAAAAAACTTCAGTGGCTCAATAACCACTACCTAAAACAAAAGAATTTTGAAGAGATTGAGGTATTACTAACTCCCCAATTTGCTAAAAGATTTTCAGATCGTAAACAATTATTAGGTATTTTTGATCTTTATAAAGATCGCTGTAATTCGTTGCGAGATTTTGAAGTGAATGCGGAGACGGTCTTAACAAAACCGGAAAATATTTCACATGAATTGATAGAAAAATATATCTCCGATGTTTCAATAAATCGCTTACAAAATTTAAGAGATTTGTTTAATGTGTCTGACTTTACTTCTGAATCGATAGAAACTATTTTAAAAGCCTATGTCAAAACTGAACAAATTAAGTTTCCTGAAGTTGCCATGCCTTTGAGGGTGGTGTTATTGGGAACCGACCAGTCTCCTTCAATTGGGCAAATTATCGCCTTAATAGGCAAGGATGATTTTAATAATAGATTAAGTGAGCAAATATAAATGGCTAAAAAAATAAGTGCTGAATTTTTTGAAACCTTGGTAAGTAATTCTGTCAATGTGTCAGTTTATCTGATGAACGGTATTAAGCTCCAAGGTCTGATTGAATCTTTCGATGAGGAGAGCATTATCTTGAAAGGTAACTCACCACAATTGATTTTTATTCATGCAATATCATCAATAGTCCCAAACTATAAATAAGTTTCTTGAGTTCAAATAATATAATCATTCCTAAAGAGAAGTGTCTTATAATTAATACCCACGATGGTTATGGTCGCAAGGAATATGATCATCATGAAATTAAAGAACTGGTTAAAACTGCTGGTTTTGATATTGTTGAGTCCTTAGATATTAAAATTATTACTCCCAACCCAAGCTTTTATATTGGTAAAGGGAAGGTGGATGAAATAAAACAATTAAAAAATATTTTTAGTTTTGATTTTATAATCATCAATGAAGATATCACCCCTGCGCAAGAAAAAAAACTATCGGATGCCTTGAAGGTAACAATCATTGATAGAACTAATCTAATCTTGAATATATTCTCACAAAGAGCTAAAAGTCATGAGGGTAAGCTTCAGGTGGAGCTTGCGCAACTTGAATATCTATCTACTAGGCTCGTGCGAGGATGGACTCACCTTGAGCGACAAAAGGGTGGTATTGGTGTTAGGGGAGGACCTGGAGAAAAACAAATAGAACTTGACCGAAGGATGTTAAGAGTCCGTGTCAAGCAACTTAAAGAGCGATTAAAAAAATTAACCAAGCAAAGAAATATGCAGCGACAGCGCAGAAGAAAAAGTGGTGTCTTTACCGTTGCAATTGTGGGTTATACCAATGCAGGCAAGTCCACTTTATTTAACGAACTCACTAAACAAAAAATCTATGCTGCAGATCAATTATTTGCTACCTTAGATACAACCTCAAGGAAATTGTTTATTCCTCCCTCAACTTCGCTTGTGATTTCAGATACAGTTGGTTTTATAAAAAACTTACCAACCAATCTGATTGAATCCTTTAAGTCGACTCTAGAAGAATCGACTAGCGCGGACTTATTGTTACACGTGGTGGATTCAACTAATGAAGAAAAAAAGGAACATATTGATCAAGTAAATCGAATTTTAAAGGAAATACATGCAGATCAGGTGGATCAAATACTTGTTCTCAATCAGATAGACAAAAATAACTCTTTGCCACAAAAAGATATAGATGAGTATGGTAGAATTAGTCGCATTGAATTATCAGCAAAAACTGGCCAAGGAATTGAATTTTTAAAGGAAGCATTGGTCGGAAGAGCATCAGCTTTTAACAATCAAGAAATTATTAATTATGACGAAAACTTTTAGTAATATGTTTAAAAAACTTGGTATTTTTTCAAAACAAGACGGACCTCCTGACCTTGACGAAGTCCTAAAAGACCTTGGTAAAAAAATCGATAATATCTTCAAAAGAAAGCCTCGAATTGTCGTTGATAATAATGGAGGTGGATCAAACAATGGTGGCAATAAGCAAAATTTAAATGGGGGAGACATTCCTTTACTACCAATTTTATTGATTGTTTTTTTAATCTGGCTGTTAACCGGTTTCTACATTGTTGATCAGGGCTCAAGGGGAGTAGTTCTAAGATTTGGTGAACACATTGACGTTACGCAACCTGGTCCTCGTTGGCACCTTCCATATCCAATTGAGACAGTAGAAATTGTTAATCAGGAGCAGGTGAGAACAATTGAGGTGGGTTACAGATCATCGAATGATCTTGCAGCAAACTCTCAAGAGCTGAGAGAATCTTTAATGCTCACTGGCGATGAAAATATTGTGGACTTGCAGTTTGCTGTCCAATACAACTTAAAGTCAGTTGAAGACTTTATTTTTAATAACCGTGCTGCGGAAACTTCTGTAAGAGCTGCATCTGAGACTGCGATTAGAGAGGTTGTTGGTAAAAGTGAAATGGATTTTGTTCTCTACGAGGGGCGTGAAGAAGTTGCTATACGAACTAAAGAGTTAATGCAGCAAATTTTAGATCGGTATTCTACTGGTATAAACATTACTAGTGTCACGATGCAGAACGCACAGCCACCAGAACAAGTTCAGGCTGCCTTTGATGATGCTGTGAAAGCAAAACAGGATTTAGAAAGACAAAAAAACGAAGGACAAGCTTATGCTAATGACGTAGTACCTAAAGCAAAAGGTACTGCAGCACGACTCTTGGCAGAAGCTAATGCTTATAAAGTCTCTATTGAAAATGAGGCATTAGGTAACTCAAGTCGATTTGAACAAATCATGAAGGAATACGAAAGGGCGCCTGAAGTCACCAAAAATAGACTATTTTTAGAGGCACAAGAGGAGATTTTATCTAACGTGACCAAGGTTATTATTGATCAAAAATCTGGTTCGAATAGCTTAATCTACCTTCCCCTTGATCAAATAATGAAAAATAACAATAGATCGTCAGTTAATTCTGTCTTGAATTCATTACCCAACAATATAGAGTTACCAAAAACTGAAAGTACATCGATTGATGTTACTCAAGAGAGGTCAAGGGATGCATTTAGAGCAAGAGAAAGAGAGATGAGATAATGCAAAAAACAACAAGAGTTTTTGTTGCAATTTTAGTTTTCTTAATTTTATTAAGCATGGCCACATACACGGTGGACCAACGTGAGCATGGAATTGTATTTCGACTTGGTGAAATAGTTGCTGTTAAAAAAGATCCAGGTCTGTATTTTAAAGTCCCTCTAGTTGACAATGTGCGACATTTTGATAATCGTATCCTAACTTATGATTCATCAACTCCAGATCGTTTTATTACCAGCGAGAAGAAGAACGTGCTAGTAGATTCATTCATCAAATGGAGAATCATTGACCCTGCAAAATACTATGTGTCCGTTAATGGCGATGAAAGACAAGCTGAAAGGCGTTTAACCCAGACCGTTAATGATGGTTTGAGAGCAGAATTCGGTAAAAGAACGATTCAAGAAGTTGTTTCAGGGGAGCGTTCTGAAATCATGGATATTATTAAAGAAAGAGCAGACCGTGAATCTAATAATATTGGAATACAAATCTTAGACGTCAGACTCAGACGGGTCGATCTTCCAAAAGAGGTTAGTGACTCCGTCTATCAACGAATGGAAGCAGAACGAAAATCAGTGGCAAACGAATTAAGATCTGAGGGTTTTGCTGAATCTGAAAAAATTAAGGCAAATGCGGAAAAGGAAAAAGAAATTATCATTACTGATGCATACCGAGAAGCTCAAAAACTTAAAGGTGAGGGTGATGCTAAGGCTGCGAGAGTTTATTCAAATGTTTTCAATAAGAACAAAGAGTTTTATGATTTCTACAGAAGTATTGAGGCTTACAGAAACAGTGTCAACAGTAAGGACGATATCCTCGTGTTAGATCCAAACACTGAATTTTTTAAATACTTACAACCAAAAAAGAATAGTACTAAATAATTGGCATTAAACTTATTTGTTCTATTCCTTGGCTCTGTCTTACTTTTTGAAGGCTTCCTTCCTTTAGTTTTTCCAAAATTTTGGCTCAAATTCATTACAAGTGTTTCAAAATATAAGGCTGGTCAGCTTAGAATGCTTGGTTTATTTTTAACATTGAGTGGTTTATTATTACTGTTATTTGGAATTAGAAACTTATGATTACGACCTGGTCAATCCCTGATAAAGTTGAAGATTTATATCCCCAGAAAGCATTAGAGTTAGAGAAAAATAGAAGGGTATTAGTCGATTTCTTTTTAAAAAATAAGTTTGAAT